>NZ_JADOUU010000039.1:0-16129 GCF_015751955.1 Arthrobacter sp. CAN_A214 | reverse complement strand
CTCCTCCCGGCGGTGCGCGCAGCGGGAGAGGACGCCGTCGTCCTTGCGGACGGGTACTCGTGCCGCACCCAGCTGGAGGACCTCAGCGAACGCCGCGGCATCCACCTGGCCCAGCTGCTGGACCAGGCAACACCCAGAGACTAACCGCTGCGGCCGCCGCGAACTTCTCCTGCGGGGTGCCCCGAGAGGGCAAAGGGAGGGGCCTACCACTGGTAGGCCCCTCCCTTTCGTTCGGATGGAGCTAAGCGGAAACGCTCCGAATCGGCGACGCGCTTGCCGCGAAGGCGGAGTCAAAGAACTCCTGCAGGCGGTCGCAGAGGATCAGGAATTCCGGGTGGTCGCCGTACATGAAGTCGTTGTGGCGTCCGTCGATGGTGTACAGCGTCTTGGGTGAGGACGCTGCCTCGTACAATGACAGGGCCTCGTCGTAGGGGTGCAGGGTGTTGCGCGACCCGTGTCCGATGAACAGGGGTGCTGGCGCGAGGTCCCTGACCATTTTCTCCACCTTGACGTCGATGATGGACTCGGTGAATTGCAGCCGTGTGGGGTGCCCGAATCCATACACCTGGGAGAGTTCCTTCCCCACGTAGTCCTCTGTGGCAGGATCCAGCGGGTAGTGGGCGAAGGTGTCGGCCAGCTGTGATTCCCCTTCGAGGACCCGCCGCGTACGGTCCAGCTGCACTTCGTCGAGGATTTTGGTGTACTCGTCGAAGGTGTGGATTGATTTGAGCCACCTCTCGCCGTCGTAGAAGCCGTTCAGTGCGGCTACCCCGGCCACGTTCCGTGCCTTTGCGCCGGTCAGGACGACATTCGCTGCACCCATTCCCCAGCCGATGAGCCCGATCTGGTGATCGTCCACATCTTCCTGGGACTGCATGAATGTGATGGCGTTGCGGATGTCCTCGACCTGCTGCTCAATGAGGACGGTGCCCTTTTCGCCCTCGCTGTCCGCCATTCCGCGGTAGTCGAAGCCGAGGCAGATGTAGCCGCGTTTGGTCATGTTCTTGGCGAACATTCTCGGGTAGAACTCGTTGAAGCCCTGGTATCCGGAGTTGACGATTAACGCCGGATGCGGGCCATTCGCCGGCAGATCGTCCGGGTAGTACAGGGTGGCCTTTAGGCGGCTTCCCTCGCTGAAGAACGTGGTTTCTTTCTCAATCACTGTGTTTCCTTTTTTTCGTATTCGTGTTCATAGTCAGAGTTTCGGTGGGACGCAGCTTGGGTCAGCCGATGAGGCCTTCGCTCTCGAGCCACTCGTCGGCGACGTCGCGCGGTTCTTCGCCGTCGTTGTCGATCCTGCCGTTGAGTTCGGTGATGGTCTCGTTGGTGAGGGCTTCATTGACGGGCGCCATGATGTCGGCGATGGCCGGGTATTCATCGAGTGTTTCCTGCCGCAGGGTCATTGCGCCTTGGTACTCGACGAAGAACTCTTGGTCATCTTCGAGGACGGTCAGGTCGTTGGAGACGATGCGGGCGTCGGTGGAGAACACCTCACCGAAGCTGCAGTCCTCGCCGATCTGGGTGTAGATCAGGTTCAGGTCGAGTTCGACGATGTTGCTGAATTCGAAGCCGTAGGCCGCTTCCAGGCCGGGCAGTCCGTCGTCGCGGTTGATGAATTCGCTGGCGGCGCAGACAACGCCCTCATCCGGGTTCTCCTGAATGTAGGCCGCGGCGTCGCTCATCGTGGTGAGGCTGTTTTCCTCAGCGAAGGCTGTGGGAACAGCGATACGGTAGGTGTTTTCGAAGGGTGCCGGCTTCAGCCAGGCGATGTTGTTCGCGGCATCGCCTTCGGCGACGGCGGCGTACAGGTCTTCGGGAACGTCCTCGGTGGTGTTGCCGAGAATGTTTACCCATCCGGTGCCGGTGTAGTCCCAGTACATGTCGACTTCACCGGTTTCCAGGGCTTCGCGGACGGTGGCGCTGCCGGAAATCCCGGTCTTGTCCTCGATCGTTGCGCCGGCGTTTTCCAGGGCGGCTGCGGTGATCTGGGCCAGCAGGATTGATTCGGTGAATTCTTTGGAGCCGACGGACAGTTCGGCACCGGCGAGTTCGCCGTCGGCGGTCGCACCGCCGGTGTCTCCGCCGCCACAGGCAGTCAGCGTGAGGGCAAGGCCGAGACCAAGGACTGTGAGGGTTTTCGCCTGCGCGGATGTTGTGTTCATGGTTCCTCTTCTAGTGGTTGGAATGGTTTTACAAGCCTTTGGGGCGAAGGAAGTCTTCGGCGATTCCGGCCAGGTAATCGATCAGCAGGGCCAGGACCGCGGTGAGGGCGGCACCGACAATCTGGATCAGGACCCGGTTGGTGGACAGCCCGGCGACGATGATGTCGCCGAGGCCTCCGGCGTTGATATAGGTGGTGAGTGTGGCGGTGCCGACGTTGATGACCAGAGCGGTGCGCACACCGGCCAGGATGATCGGCACGGAGAGCGGTAGTTCCAGCCGTCGCAGCACCCCGAACTTCGAGATACCCATGCCGCGACCGGCTTCAAGGACGGATTCATCCACTTGTTCCAGGCCGACCATGGTGTTCAGTAGCACCGGGATGATGGCGTAGAGCACCAGGCCGACCACTGCTGCCTGGAAGCCGAGAAACAGGAACGCGACGGCGAGGAGGACAAGCACCGCGATCGTTGGGACAGCCTGCCCCAGCGTGAGCAGAGTCAGCACATAGGGCCGGATCCGCCGCGTGAAGGGACGGGTGAGCAGGATTCCCAGCGGAACGGCGACGATGAGGGTCAGTAGGGTCGACACCGCGGTCAGCTGGACATGTTCCCAGGTCGCTTTGGCCAGCGATGCGGCGTTCAGTGAGCGTGCCTCGATGCTGTCCAGTTCCCGTGACCCCACATATAGGTACAGGCCGAGACATACCAGCGCCAGGATCACCGGCATGACCACGTAGCCGGTCAGCGACCGGTGGCGGACCCGCGGCGGGGTCTGGGCGACGACGCCCCGGTCGCGTGCGAGGGTGGTCATGGCCGGTCACCGGCCGATCCCGCCGTCGGACGTTCAGCGAGATCGGCTGCATTCTGGGCGGCGGAGGTGCTGCGCATGGCGCGGATCGTCTCGTTGATCTGGTTGATGTCCACCACCCCGCGGTAGACGCCGGCGGAATCGACCACGACGGTGACACTGTTTCGGGCGGCGATCAGTTCGTTGAGGGCATCGCTGAGGGTGGCGGTGGGTTCGACCATCCCTTCGACCGGCATTCCGATCTCATCGAGTGCACCGCTCGGGGAGGACTGCAGGTCCCCGGAGCCGACCCAGCGGCGCGGCCGTCCGGCGTCGTCAAGGACCAGCACTGAATCCCGCCCGCTGCTCCTCAGCTGATCAAGCACCTGCGCGGAGTCGGCGCCCACCCGGACGGTGGGCCAGGAGGACAGCTCGATATCGGAGACCCGGCTGAGGTTCAGCCGCTTCAGCGAGGCTCCCTTGCCGATGAAGTCGGCGACGAACTGGTTCGCGGGGGCGGTGAGGATCCTCTCGGGGGTGTCGTACTGGGCGATGCGCGACGCTTCCTGCAGGATGACGATGCGGTCTCCCATCTTGATCGCTTCGTCGATGTCGTGAGTGACGAAGACAATGGTTTTGCGGACCTCCGACTGCAGACGCAGGAATTCGTTCTGCAGGCGGTCGCGGGTGATGGGGTCGATTGCGCCGAAGGGCTCATCCATCAGCATCACGTCGGGGTCCGCGCCGAGAGCCCTGGCGACGCCGACCCGCTGGCGCTGGCCGCCCGAGAGTTGTTTGGGGTAGCGGTCGCGGTAGTCGGCCGGCGACATGTTGACCATTTCCAGCAGTTCGTCGACCCGGGCAGCCACGCGCTTGCTGTCCCAGCCGAGCAGCTTCGGGACGGTCGCGATGTTCTCGCCGATGGTCAAATGGGGAAAGAGGCCCACCTGCTGGATGACGTAGCCGATCCGCCGCCGCAGCGTGTCCGGGTTCGCGGTGGTGACGTCTTCGCCGTCGAGGATGATCCGTCCGGACGTTGGTTCTATGATCCGGTTGATGGTCTTCATGGTGGTGGTTTTGCCGCAGCCGGATGGGCCGACCAGCACAACGATCTCACCTTCGTAAATGTCCAACGTCAGGTTGTCGACGGCGTTCTGCTGCTGGCCGGGGAAGCGCTTGGTGAGGTTTTCCAGCCGGATCATGACCTTGCGGGATGGTTGGCTGATGTTGGGTGAACTGGTCATCGGATTCCTTGGGAGGTTGTGAGCCTGCGGATGACGTAGAACAGGACATCGGACAGGATGGCGAGAATGATGATGCCGAGGGTCCCGGCGAGGACGAGGTTGACTGCCACCGGCGTGCCCACCCGGGCTAGTCCGGTGAAGATCATTTCGCCGTAGCCGGGGCCGAGGACGACCGAGCCGATTGCTGCGATGCCGAGCAGGACCAGAGAGGTGACGCGCACCCCGGTGATGATCACGGGCCATGCCAGCGGAAGTTCGATGCGCAGCAACTGTTGCCTGCGGCTCATTCCCATGCCGCTGGCGGATTCGACGATGGCTGGATCCACCTCCCGCAGCCCGGTGATCGTGTTCCGGACGATTGGCAGGAGCCCGTACATGGTCAGGGCGACCACCACAGGCATGGCGCCGAGGCCGAGCGGTCCGATGAGCAGGATGAAGAGCGCGAAGGACGGGATGGTCAGGAACGCACCGGTGACGGCGAGGACGGCCTCGCGCGGCCGTGGCTTACGGTAGGTGGCGATGCCCAGGCTGACCCCGATCACGGTGGCCAGCAGGACCGAGACGCCGACGACGGCGGCGTGCCCCAGGCCGAGTTCGAGCATGTCGTCACTGCGGTTGATCAGGAATTCGAAGAAATTCACGTCACGTCACCGCCCCGATTTCCGCTCGGGATAGCCGTTTGGGAGATGTCATGACAGCACGAGCTTCCTGGGGTTGTCGGAGGCACTGGCTTGCAGCCAGCTGGAGTCGAGGCCCTGGGAGGCCAGCCGTTCAATGAGTTCCTTGAGCGCCAGCGGGGGCTGGGGGCTGTTCGGCTGACCGGCGTCGGACGAGAGAATCAGGCGGTCCCCGGCTGCGCGCGCCACCCCGGCCAGGAGCGCTTCGGTCATCCCCGGCTGATGCCAGAGCTGGTAGGCAGTAATTTCGACATAGGCGCCACGATCAGCCAGCTCGGCGATCTCCGCCACACTCATCGCCGGAACCGTATAGGAAGGGTGCGTGAGCAGGAACCGGGTGATTCCCCGTTTCCCTGCCTCATCAAAGAGCCACCGGCATTCAGCAGTGCTCAGATGTCCGGTACACAGGACCGCGTCGAACTCGGCGATTAGATCCAAAACCAGATAAATGCTTCTCAGCTGCACGTCGTCGGCTGCCAAAACCGGAGGGGTGGAAAGAGTAGAGCGGTTCAGTCGTGGTTGAAGATCGCTCAGCCGGGGCAACCCCGCGCTTTCCTGGGTGTGCGCGTCAGCGGTAGGAAACCAAATGACACGGCCGCCGCTATGGAGCGTCGCTGCAACTGCCGCCGGATTAATGCCACCGACCGGCCGGTTGAGCGCGATGCCACCGACGACGTCGAGCCCCGAGGCGCGAGCCAGCGCCTTCGCCCGTCCGACGGTTGATTCCTGATGTCCTTTGAGCACGAACCCGCTGAAACCTTCGGCGGCGTACTGGGCGCAAATCTGGTCGTCATAGCCGATACGATCAATGACGTCCGGCGCGGCGTGGACGTGAACATCAAACATCTATCGGGAGCCTTTCGCCAGCCGGCATCGCTGCGGGCGGGGTCAATCCACTGTGATTTCTTCCCGGGTTCATGGGAACGACTCTAAGAGCGAAGTGTGATCTACACAACACTGTGGTGCAAAATATGCAACTAGAGGTCTATCCTGCGCGGCGGTGCGGTTTCGATGATTCACGGGACTACCCTAAGGTTGAGTTGCAATTTATGCACTGACAATTGCAACTTCAGCATCTGGCATGAATAGTGAGGCGCAGAACTACCGGGGTGAGGCTCACTCCGTGGACAAGGTGGGTTATCCCGCCCGAGAAGGGATTTTGCCAGTGAGCGAAGCTGCTGAGGATTGGGCCATCAAAAGCGACAAGCTGAAGGTCAGGCTGCTGCAGACCGATCCCACGCTGGGCGACGTGGACGGCAACCTGCAAAAAATTGACTCGCTGATCGCAGCTGCCACCGACAGCGACCTGGTGGTGCTCCCCGAACTGGCAACCCACGGTTACCACCTGAGCGAAGTACCTGATGCGATGCCGCTGCAGCCCACAGATCAGCGTCTGCTGGGTTTGGGTAGGCATGGCCCGGCCGCCGTGGTGGGCTTCGCCGAAGCCTTCCGCCACCACACCTTCAACAGTGCGGCCCTGCTGAGCGACGGCGAGGCACGGATTCAGCGCAAGATGTTCCTGCCCACGTACCGCGGATGGGAAGAGCGCAAGCATTTTCGCCCCGGCGGACAACTGCACTGCGAGGACCTTTTGAACACCCGTCTGTCAGTGCTGATCTGTAACGATGCTTGGCAACCTGCCATTCCCTGGCTCGCCGCTCATGCAGGCGCTGAGGTTTTGGTCGTGCCCGTTAACAGTGCGACGAGTCACGTAGGTGTACCAACGGCGCGTGCCTGGGAAATTCTCCTGCTGCATGCTGCAGTGGTATTGCAGTCCTTCGTGGTCTTCGTCAACCGGTGTGGTGAGGAAAACCAGCGGGACTTCTGGGGCGGCTCGCGTGTGATCCACCCCTCCGGTGAAGTCCTCGGCCAACTAGGATCCGACCCAGGTCAGCTCGATGTTGAACTCGATCTTGGCGAACTGCGGCTGCTGCGGCGTAAGTGGCCTCTTCTGCAGGAGTCCCGAGCGGACCTCATCGCCCGCGAAGCCGGCAGGCTTGCTGCGGACGACCTTTAGAATCGCCTTCCAACGATCATGGAGCCTAACTATTGCGTTGTGAATTACGTACATGCAGTTGCAAATATCACATCTAGGTTCTAGAGTTTGCGGCATGAGTACGGGGCAGAAGCAGACTGGGGCAGCCAAGATCATGGCCGTGTTGGAGGTGCTTGGCACCGCTGATGCGGTGTCGTACCCCCACGGAATGACCGTTTCCGAGGTGTCCCGGGCATTGGGTCGCGACAAATCAATCGTGTCCCGGCAGTTGAAGAGCCTGCTGGAGTCAGGACTGGTATCCCGTGATCCCACTGGCTGTTTCGAGCTGAGCTGGAGACTCTATGCCCTGGCGTCGAGGGCAGGTGACCAGCACCTGGCCAAGAAAGCCGGGCCCGTGATGCGAAAGCTCACCGATCACGTCCGGGAACGCACCCACCTCACAGTCCTCAGCGATGGCGAGGTATTGACCGTGCGATCCGAGAGCTCACGCCGCTCCATTGAAACCCAAGGCTGGGTTGGGCGGACCATCCCTGTATGCCGCAGTTCAAGTGGCATGGCACTGCTGATGGATCACGACGACGACCAGATCCTCGAGATCGCACAATCATCAGATCCCAACGGGTCAAAAAGCCAGGCGACCGCATTCCTCGAAGAGATCAAACGGTCCCGACAGCGGCAGTATTCCGTCGCAAACCGGATCTTCGACCCGGAAATCATCGGAATCGGCACGCCGGTGCGGGACTTCTCCGGCAGAATCATCGCCGCGTTAAACATCTCCGGCCCAGCACCGCGGATCGAGAACCACGTCAACCTGTTCGGTTCGCACTTGATCGCTGCTGCAGGAAGCCTGCGGCAGCCGCCGGCGGCCAATTCGATCTGATCAACGCACCCGATCGCAGCCCAGTCGGCAAGTAGTTATAGGCGTGGTGATCGGACTGCTTCAGGGGTGGCAGTACTCCTTCATTGAACTTGGGGCCGGCATCGGCCCCTGCTCGGGGTGACGATCGCTAGAATCCACCCCGTCCGGCTGGGGCCAAGACGGCTTGACACAGTCTTGCTCCGCACTCGACCTGCAAAGGTGTCTTTAAAAGCTTTAGTTTTTCGAGACGGTGGTTGATGACTGTTCTGTCGGTGCTGTCTCTTTAATGCGGGTCGTGCCTAAGCCCTGCTGGGTTCCAACCCAGGGCGGGACCCAACGTGGTGGCCATGTCGGTGAGGATCTGGATGTAGTCCTCGTGGTCGAAGCTGAAGGGCAACGCGAACGCCACCTCGTCGACCTCCTGGAACCCCGCGTGGGCGTGGAGTTGCTCCGCGATCTGATCGCTGGTGCCGATGAGGTCCGGGGCGAACATCATCCCTTTCGGGCCCTGCGGTGCCCGGGTGCGGGGGAAACGTTCATCGACATACCGCTGGTACTTCTCCCGTTGGCTCGACGATGCCGAATCGGTCGGGATTACCACCAGGCCCTGCGAGACCCGAGCCGGTCCGTGCTGGTGGGGTGATGCTGCGGCTGCTTTCCGGTAGGCGCGGATCTGGGATCGCTGAACGTGGGCGAAATCCGGTTCCTGATCCTTGTCGGGGAAAATCACGCTGCTGGAGAGCAGGTTGAAGCCGTTCGCCCCGGCCCAGACGGCTGACCTTGTGCTGCCGGCGCCGTACCATAGACGTTGCCGCAGCCCGGGGGAGTGTGGCTCGACGCGGTCAGAGAATTCCTCGACGACGCCCTGCCTGCCGGAGAATCCCCGGACCGGTGTCCCTGCGATCATCCGGGCGAGGCGTTCCACGCGGGTGTAGGTGAAGTCTTCGAGGTCCACCGAGTCCGGGTACAGCTCGTCCTTCACCGTGTCGTAGTGCATCGGCTCACCCACGCTCAGACCCGGGTTGATCCGCCCGCCGGCGAGCAGATCGACGGTGGCCAGGTCCTCGGCCAGGCGCAACGGGTTTTCCCAGCCCAGCGGGGTCACAGCGGTTCCAAGCTCGATTCGGGAGGTGCGCTGGCTGGCGGCCGCCATGACCGCGATAGGGGAGGAAATCCCGAACTGTAGATGACGGTGGCGCAGCCAGGCACTGTCGAACCCGAGCCGTTCGCCGAGTTCGATGACCCGCAACGTCGATTCGTGCCCCGCGGCCGGATCCGCCGGATCAAACAGGCCAATCGTGAGGAATCCGAGCTTGCGAAGCGGGTGCGTGGAGTGGGGCATGGCTTCCCTCCCAGGGGTCGGTGTACGGTCTGCTTACCAAGGCAGCGTCCGCCATCAACTTCTCACAAACTGTCTCGAAACCCACTTCTCCGTCACGAACTAGCGCTTCCGCTTAGGAGACAGGGTGGCGAGACATCGAAGGCGCAGTAGCGGCGAGGGAGGGGCAATGTCTCGTCTTTTTGTGTCGCAACCCAACGATTTCGGCATGCTTCTTTGCTGCGCCGGGCTCCGATGGCGGTGCCAGCGCTCAGGTGATCTTTACCGGCACCGGCCCCTCCGGCCAGATGTTGTAACCTCGGTTACATGACGAGCATGTCCGATCAGCAGACGGCTCCGGGAGAGTGGGTGCTGTTGACGTATCGGTTGCCGCGGGAGCCTTCGGGCCCTCGGCTGGCGTTGTGGCGCAAGCTCAAGCGCCTGGGTGTGGCGCAGTTGGCTGACGGGTTGGTGGCGTTGCCGGCCGATGCGCGGACCCGGGAACAGTTGGAGTGGGCGGCCGAGGACGTCGAGCAGGCCGGTGGTGTGGCCGGGGTGTGGTTCGCCCGCCCGGCCACGAAGGCGCTGGAACGGGCGGTCGCGACGCCGATGGATGTCGCCCGGGCGGGTGAGTACGCCAAGGTCACTGCCCAGGCCCGTGCTGCTGGCATCCTCGAGGCCCCGGAGCGGGTCCACGTGCTGCGGAAATTGCGGGGACAGATGCGTCTGGTTGAACGCCGTGATTTTTTCCGCCCGCCGGAACGCGAACAGGCCCGCCAGGCGTTGAAGGATCTGGCCGCGGCAGGGGCGAGCACGCCCGCGGTGGTCGTGCCGTGAGGTGGGCGACCCGGGCCGGGGTGCATATCGACCGGGCGGCGTGTGCCTGGTTGATCCGCCGCCACCTGGACCCGGATGCGCAGTTCGTATTTGTTGACGGGCCCGACCAGGTACCCGCTGATGCCACCGCCTTTGACATGCGCGGGGTGGAATTGGGTCATCGCGGGACCGATTGCACTTTTGAGACCATTCTGCGACGCCATCAGCTGGCCGATCCGGTGCTGTGGCGTATTGCGGCAATCGTGCACGAGGCCGACCTGGAGGACGAGCATTACGATGCCCCCGAAGCGCCGGGCTTTGACCTGATCCTGCGCGCCCTGTCCGTGGCCCACGGCGACGAGGCCGTCCTGTCCATGACCACTCCGATCTTCGACGCCGTCTACGCCTACATCCGCCGCGGCGTGCTGGAGGGAAGGAGCTTCGTATGAGCACCACCCCCCGGGTTCATGACGTGATTCCTCTGCGGGAAGCCGCCAAGGCCTGGTTCAAGATTTCCCTGCAGACCTTCGGCGGCCCGGCCGGGCAGATCGCGGTCATGCAGCGGTCCCTGGTTGATGAGCACCGCTGGATCGGGGAACGCCGGTTCCTGCACGCGCTGTCTTACTGCATGCTCCTGCCCGGACCCGAGGCCCAGCAACTGGCCGTCTACATCGGCTGGCTACTCAACGGCACGCGTGGGGGGCTCATCGCCGGAGTGCTCTTTGTCCTGCCCGGGGTCGTGGCGCTGCTGGCCCTGTCCGCGATCTACGTCGCTTTCGGAGAGACCGCGGTGGTCACGGCCCTGTTCACCGGGCTGGCAGCGGCGGTGCTGGCCATCGTCATCCAGGCCGTCATCAAGGTCGCCAAGCGGGCCTTGCACCACGCAGCGCTGATGGCTCTGGCGGTGGCCTCCTTCGTGGCCCTGGCCGTTTTCGCCGTGCCCTTCCCCGTGGTCATCGCCGCGGCCGCGGCCATCGGCTGGGTCCTGGGCCGGGTCCGCCCGGCCATCATGGCCGCCCCGGCCAAAACGACCGGACCGGACGGCACCGAGCCATTAATCTCTGACGACGCCCTGCACCACACCGCCCCCTCCTGGCGGCGGGCCGCGGTGATCCTTGGTTTGGGCATCCCGCTGTGGCTGGGCCCGGTCGCGGTCGCGTACGCGCTCACCGGGGCACAGAGCGTGTACACCCAGCAGGGACTTTTCTTCAGCGGTACCGCTCTGGTCACCTTCGGCGGCGCCTACGCAGTGCTGGCCTACGTGGCCCAACAGGCCGTGACCACCTACGGGTGGCTAGCCCCCGGAGAAATGGTCCGCGGCCTGGCCCTGGCCGAGACCACCCCGGGACCTTTGATCATGGTCGTGCAGTTCGTCGCCTTCCTCGGTGCCTTCCGCGACCCCGGGACCCTGGATCCCTGGGCCGCGGCCGTGCTCGCATCCTTGCTCACCACCTGGGTGACGTTCGTACCCTGCTTCCTGTTCATCTTCCTCGGCGCCCCGCACGTCGAACGGTTGCGCGGCAATAAGTCGCTCTCGGCGGCCCTGACCGGGATCACCGCCGCCGTCGTGGGCGTAATCGCCAACCTCGCCGTCTACTTCGCCGTCCACACCCTTTTCGCCACCACCACCGGCCTGGACTGGGGGCCGATCCACATCGACCTCCCACAGATCCAGAGCCTGCAACCGGGCGCTGTCCTCATCGGTGTCGCAGCGATGATCATGATCTTCAAGCTACGCTGGAGCGTCCTTCGAACCCTCGGAGTCTGCGCCGCCGCCGGGCTCGCCCTCGGCCTGCTGACCTAATCCTCGACAACAACGGGAAACCACATGCGTCCTGCTTCACACCAGGACGATCACAACACGGGGTCGGCGTACATGATGCAGAAACCGCCATTCCGAGCTGCGGATAACCGCCATTCTCAACCAACAGTCACAGACGGGGGAGTCCGCGACCGCGTCATGTCTCAGCAATGTGTCTCACAGTGGATATTCTCAACAAACGGGAAGAAGGCCTTGATGAGCTTGAGGGGGAGTCGGGATGGGAAGTATCGGATATGCCAGGGTCAGCACTCTGGAGCAGAACGCGGACCTGCAGCACGCGGCCCTGCGTGCCGCGGGCTGCGACCGGATCTTCACGGACCATGGTGTGAGCGGAACGAGAGCCAGCCGATCCGAACTGGACAAGCTGCTCGATCATTTACGAGCTGGCGATGAGGTGGTGGTGTGGAAGCTGGACCGGTTGGGGCGCAACACCCGGAACCTGCTGGCTCTGATCGATGAGCTCGAACATCGGGGTGTGCATTTCCGCAGCGTCACCGAAGGCATCAGCACCACCGGATCGA
Source organism: Arthrobacter sp. CAN_A214 (assembly GCF_015751955.1). NCBI lineage: Bacteria > Bacillati > Actinomycetota > Actinomycetes > Micrococcales > Micrococcaceae > Arthrobacter > Arthrobacter sp. CAN_A214. The sequence continues at coordinate 3,927 of NZ_JADOUU010000039.1, read as the reverse complement.
TGGGCAGGGCCATGCTCACCGTCATGTCCGCGTTCGCCCAGCTCGAGCGCGACCAATTGGCCGAACGCGCCAGGGCCGGCATGGCCATAGCGGCCGAACACGGATGGAAGGCTGGGCGGCGGAAAATCACCATCGCTCATGCCAAGGTCAAGCGCACCCGGGACCTGAAGGCTCAGGGACTCGCGCCGACCGATATCGGAAAGATCATCGGAGCCAGCCGCGCCACCGTGTACCGGTATCTGAGCATCGGCACTAACGACAAACCCTGACGGGAACGGAGGCCGACAGGTACCGCGTGCTTGCTCGCGAAGCGTGAAGATTCGAGTGCAGGGAAGTTCGAGAACTTGTGCAGTTGGCTTCGCATCTCAACGTCCAAAATGCCTCATCCTGCCAGTCCGCCCCAAAAAGCCTCTCCGCCCCAACGTCTGAGAAGTGGGGACTTTCCTGAATTCGGAGGATTCAGACTCCGACTACATCCTCAATTCCGAAGAGCCAAATAAGGCGAGTACAAGGGCTATTGGAACGTACGGATGTTGATGTCAAACAATAACGCGGACAGTTGGCCTGACAGCAGTATCGTGATCCATCACGGCGGCTGATCTAGATCCCTCGCCTGGGGCTGAGGACGTTGTTCGGGTCGAAGAGCCACTTGATTCGGTGCTGCAGTTTCCTGTTTTCCGGTGAGAGCTGGCGGGCCAGTGCCGTGATTTTCAAGCTCCCCACCCCGTGTTCTCCGGTTACGGTCCCACCCAATCGCTGGGCCGCTTCAGCAAGCTGGTCCAGGATGTCCTCGGTCTGCGCGTAGGAAGAATCGGAGGCATCGGGAAGGGTGATCCCGGGGTGCAGGTTCCCATCGCCGGCGTGGGCGAACGTCGGGATGCGGATCTTATTAGCCTCGGCGATCCGTTCGATCTCGGCGAAGATGTCTCCGAGTCTGTCCACAGGAACCGCGATGTCGCAGGACGCACGCAGTCCCTGAGCGCTAAGAGAGCTGCTGACAAAACGGCGCGCTTCCAGCAGATTGTCCGATTCCGAGACGTCGAAAGTGACGGCATTGCCCAAAACGGCGCGCACTTCCGCCAGCTGTTCCTCAGCGTCCTGTCCGATGAACTGGCCGAGCAGGACAGCCTGGCCTGGCATCCTGGCCATGTCGGGGTGCTGGCGTTCAACGGCCTCGACGCTGTCGCGGTCCAGGATTTCGAGGACTTCCGGGGCGAGAGAGGTGGACATGATGGCCGTTACCCCTGCCGCGGCCTCCGTCATAGAACTAAAGCTGGCCCGGAAGGTGCGGTGAACGCCGCGGGGGCGCGGGACGAGCCGGAGCCGGGCGGAGGTGATGACTCCGAGAGTTCCTTCGGAACCGATCATCAGCCCGGTCAGGTTCAGTCCGGCCACGTTCTTCCGAGTGGAGGTCCCCGTATCCAGCACTGTTCCGTCCGCGAGCACGACTTCGACGGAGACCACGCTGTCGGAAGTGACTCCGTACTTGGTGCAGCGCAGTCCACCGGCATTCGTGGCGATGTTCCCGCCAATGCTCGAGGTGCGGTAGCTGGCCGGATCAGGGGCGTACATTAGTCCGTACCGCGCCGCGCGGTCGTCGATGTCGGCGGTGATGACACCGGCCTGTACCTCGACCATGCGGTTTCCCGGGTTGAAGGACACTATGCGGTTCATGGAAGCCAGCGAGAGCACCAGCCCGCCCCGGTAGGCAACGGCGCCTCCGGACAGGCCTGTGCCCGCGCCGCGCACCGAAACCGGGACACCGTTCAGGTTCGCCCAGGACAGCGCTGCGGACACATCCGCGGTGGTTTCGGCAAGCACGACGGCACAGGGCTCGCCGTCGGGAACCGCGCGGGACGCATCGGCGAGATAGGGTTTCATGTCCGTCTGGGCCTGGAGCACTTTGGTGCCCAGCTGGCGCCGGAGGTCCTCCATCGCGTCGAAGGCCGCCGGTATCGTCGGGCGGGGCGGGGTGGTGCTCATGCGGAGGTCTGGCCGATCGGCAGTTCGACCGGCTGACCCAACTGTTGCGCGAGCTGGCGGAGCGAGGCCTCGCGTTCTTCCGCGTAGATGTCCTCGGGCACTCTCACCGGTGTGCCGATGGCCTCGGACATCCAGGCGAGGTCCCGGGCTGCGCCGCCTTGGTTGGTGTCGACCGATCCGCCGCCGCTGAGATTGGACGAGAAAATGCCGGCCGCGGATCGGGGTAGGAAGTCCTCGTACACGATGGGAGCCGCCAGCACGACTCCCTGGTCGATGAGGGACACCAGATCCGCGCCAGCCCCGGTTCCCACGACCGGCGCACCGTCGCCCGGATGGAAGGTGAAGAACGCGAGGTCCTGTTCGATGAACCCGCGTTCACTGGACGGCCAAGAGGCGGCCCAGACCTCACGCGCGATGTCTTGGCGGTCGCGGCCCGGGTTAATGGCGTGGAGGCTATCTATGCGGGCAACCAACTCGTCGTACAGGTCCCGGCCGCGCGGGGTGAGCGCCAGGCCACGGGCCTCGACTTCACCGAAGCGTACCCTCAGGCTGCCCTCGAAGGTGCTGCCATCGGCGGAGCGGAACACGCGCGATTCGGACAGGGCACGGAATGAGGTTTGGCGTAGCAGAACGTCTGGTCCGTCCCAACGCGGAGGGCCTTGAATGGCATCGATCATCGTGATGCCGCGCTCCTGCATGGAGAGGTAGAGGTCGTCGATGTCCAGTACACGGGGGGTGAGGTGATTGATGTGTGTGGTGGAGACCCCACCGATGTCCGCGGCCACACTCGAGATGGCCTCGAGTTTCTGGTACCACTCGTGGTCCACAGGGTCGGCCGACAGGGCAAACGCGCTGGCTGCCAGGTCTAGGAAACGCTGGGTGTCCGCCTCGTCGAGTCCTTCCTGTCGAATGGCTATTTCGGCGAGGTCGAGAAGCTCGGTAGGGAAAAGCGTTCGGCTGTCCAGGAAGTCCCTGAGGCGTCCCTCCATTTCAGCGTCGAAGAAGCGGCGGTCCTCCGGAACCAGCATGGATGTGAATACCCGAAATGGGTTCAGGGCAAGTTCTTCGCGCGGCAGCGGCCGGAAGGCCGTGGAGACAACCGGGATGGGGGACGGTTGGGCATCACGCAAATCGTAAAACCCGACGGGGTACATGCCCAGTGCTGCGAAGATGCGAGAGACCTGGCGCATTTCCTGCGGGGTCCCGACCCGGATCGCGCCGTGACGTTCGGCGGTGACTCGCGAAATGCTGCCCAATCGCTCGGCGTCGGCTCCCTGGGCGCGCATGACGCGTTCATTTACCTCCTGCGAGACTTCAACGAGTGTGTTGTAGGCTGGCACCTCCTGGCCGTAGAGCTCCGAGAGGCGCTCAGCGAAGCGTGCGCGCAGTTTCCAGACAGGGATGGTGTGCATTCGTTCTCCTAATCGGTGGTGTGGCTAGTCATCGTCGCCAGCGATAGACGCTCAGAAGCGCGGCCGACCTTAGCTGAGGGCTAGCTGTCTACATCGGCCGCAGAGCAGGAATTGACGGCCAGAACCGCAACGAAGGTGACCAGCCCGCACAAAGCCAGGTATTCGGTGACAAGCCAAGGAGCCCCACTCAGTGCGACGACCAGCGCGGCGGCAATCAAGGGTGTCGGGCGGGAGACCGCCACGGCATTCAACTCCCTGGTGACGGCAATGCCCGAAAAGCGGTACTTTGTGGGGAAGAAATTGGCAAGGAAGCCTCCCTGGCTGCCCGCGCCGGTACGGAGAACAATGACCGAGCAAAAAGCCATGGCGATACAGATCACCGTCATGGTCCCCGAATTCAAAGCTCATCATGACCATGAACAGAACGGTGGGGAACTGGCTCATCGCAAACGAGAGTGCAGGCGGGGTGTAGCCGGGGCGGGCGCGTCGGTGACGAGATAGAGGTCGAGGCCTTCCGATGATGGAAGTTCTC
>NZ_JADOUU010000038.1:0-16220 GCF_015751955.1 Arthrobacter sp. CAN_A214 | reverse complement strand
CCGCGCATGAAAGTCATGATCGCCGCCGACCTGATCCGAGCAGGGCTCGCCTTTGCCCTACCCTTCGTGGACGGCGACGTTTTCAACGTCTACCTAATTGCCGTCGGTCTTTCCGCCGCGGCCGTTTTCTTCAATCCGGCAGCCCAATCGGTCCTGCCCTCCATCGTTCGGGAACGGGACCTGGTCGCCGCGAACAGCGGGCTCTGGACCGCCGCCGTCATCTCCCAGGTTGTCCTGGCACCCCTGGCCGGTGTAGTGGTCGCAGTTTTTGGTTATGACTGGGCGTTCTGGATCAACTCCGCAAGCTACCTCGCCTCAGCCGCCGCCCTGCTACGCCTGACGGTACCTGCCCAGCCCGCCTGCCCACACCGGACCTCGTAATACCGGGACGCCCGCGGAGGACACATCGAACTCGCACGGCACCGGCTCCTGCGCGCGCTGGCGGCCACCCAGTTCTTGGTAGCCCTGTCAGCCGGAGCCATCGGCGCAGGCGCCGCAATCGGACCCCTCATCCTCACCAAAATCACGGACAACCCGCGCCGGCCCGGGTTTGTACTGGGACCATTTGTCCTCCGCGGACTGGTCGACGCCGTCCTCGCGACGATCACCGGACTGGTCTCAGCCATGTCCGCCCTGGTCGTCTACGGGCTGGGAACCTCCACCGGAGCAGTCACCTTCAATTCCCTGCTCCAGGCTGAGATACCGGAGAAACTCCGTGTGCGTATCTTCGCCACCTTCGACATGCTCTGGCAATCCGGGCGGCTCATCTCACTACTACTCGGCGGCATCGCCACTGACCTCTTCGGTATCAGAGCCGTCTTCTACCTCGGCGGAGCCCTCCTACTGGCCGCCGCCTGGACCGGCTGGCGGGGACTGAAAACGCAAACGTGACCACCTGAACATTCCTGGAACTCAATCTCCCATCTTAGGAGACCGGCCTGTTGCCTCATGTCAATACCTCCGGGAACGTGGATTCGTTGCCTCATCTGAAATCCTCCGTTTAGCTCGTGTGGCTCATAGCGTGTGCCGGGCTGCTCAGGGTGGGTTTGGTCCTGGGGGCTTGCTTGGCGGTGGTGAGGGTTTCCAGTTGGGCGGTGAGCGCGTTGATCTGCCGGGACAGGGCCAGCGGCTTGATGTGTTTGAAGGCCGCGTTCATTGTGATGACCGGTCGCTTGTGGATGTCCGGGTGGGCGATGGCGCGTTGGTGCGGGGTCTGGGCGGTGTCGTGTTTCTTGATGACTTTGGCCCCGGCGCGTTCCTTGGAGACGAGTTTCTGCTGGGGCATCAGATAGTTCGTGAATACCGCGTCCAGCTCCCAGATTTCATTGAGCTTCACCAGCTCAGCTGCGGTGCCGTACCGGTGATAGCCAACGAGTCCGCGGACCCTGGACCAGTTCTTTTGCTCCACGTAACAACCGTCGTTTTTTGGCGCCTGACCGGGACCGGGTGAAGGTGATTTCGCGTTCCTCGCAGTAGGCCAGCAGGTGATGGTTGATGAATTCCGAACCGTTGTCCGAATCGATCCCCAGGACAGGAAACGGGAACCGGGCCAACACCGAGTCCAGGGCGGTGATGACCCACTTGCGTGCCTTGTTCGGGACGCTGCGGTTCACGGTCCAGCCGGTGGCAACATCGGTAACTGTAAGGGTGAAACAGAACTCTCCGGAGCTGTTGCCGCCCTCATGTCCAACCAGGTCGATCTCCACGAAACCGGGCTTCACCCCGTCCCAGTCCGCCCACGTGCGCACCGGGATCTGACCCTTGAGCAGGGACCCCGGTTTGGTATGAAATTTACCCCGCAGAAGCAGCTTCGCCCGATCCGCCGCGAGCCGGCGATCAATGGTGGCTGCGCTCATTCCGATCAGTAACTCGGCTTGGGCATCAGTCAGCTCAAAGGCCTTCTCCGCCCGCAGCAGCGGCACCAGCACCGGCAGGAACGGAGCCAGACCTTTACCGGCCGGAGCCCGCTCCACTGCCCAGCAGATCCGCAACGCAGCCATCACTGCAGGATCACCGTACTTGGTTTGGCACGCAGGCCTCGGGCGAAGAACCTTCAGCTTGAGCGCCTCACGTAGCGCCGTCCGCGCGTAATCCCGGTGCCACCCCGTCAAACCGGTGAGCTCATCGAGGATCAGGGTTTTGCGATGCCGCCCAGCAACCGAGTACTCCGTGGCCAGCTTCCTCGTTACCGCACTGCGCTCACTCAACGACGGCTCCATCCACCCGGCGTACCCGAGCCCCGCCTCCAAATCACCACCTCAGCCGAAGGTTTCCCAATGAGGCAACGTATCCGGCTACGCGGAGGTATTAGATAAGTCAACTCGACCGGTTGTTTTGTCAGGGGAACCCCCGGAACAGTGGGCAGTGCAAAGGGTACTAGCCCTGCGAAGTAGGCTTGGCAGTCTTCCGGATGGTATGACGAGCCAAATTCGCGTTTTTAAAGCCTCCGAACCTCACCAATCAGTGGTTCGACGTCCGTCCTCCAGGACCCGTCTTTCTGTAAGCACCACGCGACGGCATCTCCCACCCACAGCAGGGGCTCCTCGTTACGGCGCATATGGGTGTACCGCAGGTTTTTGTTTTCCTGGACACGTAGTTGCTCGGCATTGGCGTGGCAAAGATCTTCGATGAGGGCTCCCAGACAGGTGGGTCGTGCGACCTTGTCGGGCTGGCCGCTCACGACATACACCACGGTCTGCACCCCGGTCGCTGCTGCTCCTTTGAGGAAAGCCCGGCGCACGGAGTCCCGCTCACTCTTGAAATGAACTGCCGGAGATTCTCTATGCCGCAGACCCTTGATGGTTGACCCGGTGGCCACAACATCCACCGGGGCAATGACTGCCGCGGCGATGTAATAGCTGCCGCTGTTGGATTCATCAACAAACACGTGTGCCCGGCGGGGCAGTACAAAATCCATGAACCGACCCTACCGGGATGCGGAAGGGAAGCCGCATCATCAGACCGGGGTGAGGTAGGTCCCGGCCAGGTTTTGCAGTTGGTAGATCCATAGGCTCCAGGCCCCTGACACCATGAGCAGTCCCACCAGGATCAGCAGGGAGCCGCCTGCGATGTTGAAGACCCGGATGTGCCGCCGGACAAATGACAGGGTTCGTGTTACCCAGCCGACTCCCAGTGCTACCAGGACGAAGGGGATGCCCAGCCCCAGGCAATAGACGAATCCCAGGAGCGCGCCGCGCCACGCGGTACCGGTGGTGGTACTCAGGGCCAGGACCGCGCTGAGGGTCGGCCCCATGCAGGGAGTCCAACCCAGACCGAACACCACTCCCAGCAATGGCGCGCCGGCGACCCCGTTCTTTGGTTTCCAGCTAAGTTTTTTGGTCTGCTGAAAGAAGGAGAAACGCCCCACCAGGACCAGGCCCATGAGGATGACGAACAGGCCCAGGATTTGGATGAGCGGGTCCTGCCAGCGCAGCATCCACCCTCCGATGAGCCCGAAAGCCGCCCCGTAGAAGGTGAAGACCAGCGCGAATCCGAGGATGAATAAACCGACACCGGTGAGGACTTTGCGCCTGTTTCCGGGGGAATTCGGGTCAGTAAGCCCGGAAACGTACCCGACATAGCCTGGCACCAGCGGAAGGATGCACGGCGATATGAAGGACACGATGCCTGCAGTAAGGGCCAGCGGAATTGCTAGGAGGAGCGCCCCTGATTGGACGGATTGTGCGAAAAACTCTCCAATCGTCACTGGAAGCCCCGTCCGCTCTCGGCCTGCCCTGGGTGCGTGTGTGGCGTCGGTTCAGCGTGCAAGGGACTGTTACTGTCCGGCCTGCACGGTCGTGGCAAAGGACGCTCCCTCATCCTCGGAGAACTCGATGCCTTTCTCTGTCGAGACCCAGATCCGCAGCTCCTCCTGTTCGTTCACGTCTGCGGCAACCGCGGAAGGCTGGGCTGTTGATCCGCCAGTTTCCTTCCACGTCTGTCCCGCGTCCTGGCTAATGTGCACAGCCCCTTCCGGGCTGATCCCTACGACGGTGTCCATATCAGCGAAGGTCGTCAGCAGGAGCACCGGTGAGTCGGGCGGCAGCGCCCAGGTCTCTCCGTTATCGGTGGATCGTTGCACGCCTTCCTCCGTGGTCGCCAGGACGATCGGCCCCTCGACGGATGCCGCAAGGTTCGCCGGTTGGACCTGCGCCTCTACTTCGGACCATTCCTTACCATCGGTTGTTCTCCGCAGTGTCCCGTCGAATCCGATGACGCCGTCTTCGGACACGGTCAGGGTGTGGAAGTCCGACTCGCCCTGGCGGGAGAGTTCCTGCCAGGTTTTCCCGCCGTCGGTTGATTCGATCAGCCCCATGGGATTGGGAAGGTCCACTTCGGGTCCCGGGTGCCCTGAGGCGTAGTACAGGTCTTTCCCGTTACTGGCGAATCCCATCAGGTCGAGGGTCGGGCCGAGCTTTTCCATGTGGTCGGCAGCAACGTCGAACAGCCCGTTGTGGGTGACCAGCAGGAGTTGTTCGGTGTCCTCATCGAACGCAAGGCCATGCACATGGCCGAACGGGCTCTCCCCCGGGGATGACGATCCGTCACTGTGCGGGGTTTCATCGTTATGTGGCGCCTCGTCGCTGTGTGCAGTCGCGCCCGCCTCACCGGAGGCCTGCTGCCCACACGCCGCCAGGAGAAACATTGCAGCGACTCCCAGGGCTGCGGTGCGCACTTTCCTGCCATTACCGGGAACAGTCTTGAGGGGCATGGAATCCCTCTCATTCACATGTTGATGGAGCTGGGGTCTGGAATGCCGCTCCACTGCAGCGGAGCAGGGCTCATCCACCCGTGGCTATTACTATCAACGATAGTAGTTGAGGATTTGGGGCGGACCAAAATCAGTGTGCCGTAGCGCTGCGAACCGGGTTCTGCGCGCTCGTGCTTACGGGGTTCCGGCATGCAAGGGCGAGAGCGAGAAAAGGCGGCAGGGCGGCGCCCCAGAGGATCAGGCCGGCGATGGGCTGGTCGGTTGTGACCGGGATATTCCAGAGATCACCCACGAGGAGGTACCAGTCTCCGCCGATGAGGCTTTCGCGTGTAGTCAGCGCAATCCCGCCAGTGATATGAAAAGCCAACACGGTCAGGAGCGCTGCGAGCTTAGCCTGCACTGCGCCAGGGGAAGGCGGATACGACAGGAGTGCGTGGGAGAGCAGGTAGCCGATCACCAGTGCGGCGCCGGTGGAGGTGATTCGTCCGGCGTTGCTGCTGACCACCGGCCCCAGCAGTGGGGTGAAGTACAGGGCCCCGTGAAATCCCACATAGAGGAAAGCCGCGGGCAGCGGGTGCACCAGTTTGCGCGTCACGGTCAGTCGGGCAGTACAGGCGAGCCATTCCCTGGTTCCCATGCTCCCATCGGGCCGCGAAGTCAGCGTGTGCTGGGCGAGCGAGACTGGACGGGCGAGGACGAACAGGACGGGCACGGCGAGCCCCACGACGACTTGGCCGGTGACGAACATGCTGGGCAGCAGCCGCGCGTAGACGGCCGGGGCGCCGTTGGTGGCCCACAGTAAAAGGGCGCACCCCAGTACCCAGGCTGCGGTCCTGGGAATCGGCCAGGAGAGTCCTTGCCGTCCTGATTTCCGTACAGCACTGAGGTACCAGCCGAGCAGCAGTGCGGCAACCGGCGCCCAGACGACATCGACCCGCCATTGGGCCAGCCACTGCATTACGCCGGGCTCCGGCGGCAAAGCAGCACCCAGGAGAGATTCCGCGGCTGTCTGGATGGCCGAATCAGCGAACGGAGACGTCCGCCCCAGGGCGACGGAGAGTCCGAAGGTAAACGCCATGACGAGAATCTCGAAACCCGCGAACAGGGCGAATGTTCTTCCTGACGTGCCCCGCGATGCCAAACGGGTGAGGATACGGCGCCGCTGATACCAGCCGGCGGCACCCAACAGGAGAGCGGCCGCTGTCTTGGCGATAAGCAGGATCCCGTAGGTTCCCTCCAGGCTTGAAGCGGAACTCAGGCGCAGAAGCGCCCCCGCGATACCGGTCACCAGAACCAGAAGGTAGCTCACTCCGGCAATCCTCGAATACCTTTGCGCGACCGAGGGAAAGTCCTCCCCCAGGGTTCCTCGCAGGACCACCAGTGCGGCCAGGCCGCCTGTCCAGATCGTGACACCGATGAGGTGAAGTCCGAGCAGGTTCACCGCCGCTTCGTGATTCGACGCGCCGTGGGCAGTCACCGTTAGTGGCAGCAGGGCAAGAAGACTGAGCAGCGTAAGGAACCCGGCGTGAAGGGTCCGTGTTGCCATCCAACACCCGGTGGCGACGATCAGCGCCAAAAAAGCGCTCAACCCCAGAGAGCGCCCCAGATCAAAACGGGTCAGGAACTGGACCATGTCCCCGCCGTTGATGCTTGAAGGACTGGATCCAGCGACATTGGAATAAGCGAAGGTGACAACAGCGGCACCGGAAACAGCCCACACCGAGGCCGCCGCCGCGGCGAACAGCACCGCTTTGGCTGCGACCGGACCAAAGCCTGTTCGCTCTTGGGACCGGTGAGGAAGCATGACCGAGGCCGCCACGAGGAAACCGATCGTCAGGGCTGCCGCGGCGTCGTGGAGGGCGCGGGCGACGGGGGTTCCCCACCGGGTGACTGGCCCCGGGTCGGGAAGCCCCGGACCGGGAGGGCCCGCAGCACCTGCTGCGGCCAGTACCGCAACGGCAGTCAGCGGCACCAGGACCAGCAACAGTCCTGCCCACACACCCCGGCGCAGAGTGCCGCTGCGGTTCACTGTGATCCCTTGCGCGCCTGCCGGCGGAGAACAGGGACCGCGATCAGTACGGCGGCCGCCGTCAACAAACCAAGACCCAGCAGCACCCCTTGGGGGGTTTGCCGAGGACGGGCGTCAGAGGCCCACATCTCGGCGTCCACATCGTTTCCGGGTGCGACTACTGGCTCTCTGGCTCCAGCTGCAGAGCCTGAGCCTGAGCCTTGTGTGACGGTAAACGAGAAGGCTTCGTTCACCGGATGCCCGTCGCCGGCGGTGACTCTGTACGCGATCTTCCAGAGGGCCGGCCCGCTCTCCGGTTGACCGGCAGCTGCCCCTGGCGGGATACGCACAACCAGCGACTTCCCCGCCGCCTCGGTCAGCGCGCCGTAGGCCGGACCGCCGGATACCGAGACCGTCACACTGGCGAACTCCAACTCGACCTGCTCGGTGAATTCAAGGGTTACTTGTTCTGGAACCGCGCCCACAGTCGCACTGTCGGATGGATCCGAGGATAAGAGGTAGGTATGTGCCGAGGCCGGACCGAGAGGAAGGGACATCGTCAGGAGCAGGACTGCAGCAAGAGAGGCAGCCAGCACCTCCCGGAGAGGCCGCCTGGCCCGGGGAGGACTACTCCTGATCCTGGGACATCCCCGATCCATCAACCACTCCTTCATTTCCGCCGTGGATCGATACCTCCACCAGGTGACGTGGCGCCTGACGCGGACGAACCCTTTTCAGTACTATCAACCGTAGTATCTTATGCTCCCGGCACCGCACCTGCGGACCACGGACGCCCGGCAGGGGTGCTATCCCATGGAAGAACCACCTCCTGGGCCCCTATCGGGCCCGCCACTACTAATCCGTCTAGTATCTTGCTACTATCTTTAGTAGTAGTTGATATTGACCGACCCAATGAGAGGAACGTAGGTGACTTTGAGTTTGTGGATACCAACCGCGGCAGCTGCCGGCCTTTTGGCCCTGGGAGCAGCTGCGCCGTCAGTAGCCGCCGGACCTCCGGCTGCCGAGAGCCCCCGCGCCACCGCTGAGGCCACCGACGATCATCACGGCATGAACAACCAGGACTCAGTTCCAGGCATGGCGCAGATGCATGAATTGATGACCAGGGACAACCCCGGCATGTTGCGCATGCACGAGCAAATGATGAACGACGACCCGGGCATGGCGCGGATGCACGAACAGATGATCGACGCGGACTCCGAGATGGGTCCGCACGGAATGATGCCTTCAAGCCCAACTCCAACCCCAACCCCAACCCCGACCCCGACCCCGACCGATGAAGGAGAACTGTAATGAGTGAAGCACTGTACGCCCTTGCACTGCTGGCCTGCCCCGTCGGAATGGGTTCGATGATGTGGTTCATGATGCGGGGCAGCAAAGCGCCTCCCACGCAGGCGGCTCCGACTGAAGCGGCGGAACTGACCAAGCTGCGCGCCGAAGTCGACCAACTGCGCGCCGGCCAGAACGACACAGCTGGCGGCACATCCCTGCCGCAGTCGACAGGGTCGACTCTTCGATGACTGAATGGGCATTGCCGGTGACTGTCCTCCTGACATCGCTGAGTGCCACGTACTTTTTCTGTCTTCGGCCTATGCGGCGGGGACACTGCGCCATGGGCCAACGGGCATCCAACGCAGGATCGGGCGAGATACCTTCAGCCCAGGCAGCCGAGCCGGCACAGTTGCGCGAGCAAGTTCAAGCCCTCAAAACGCAGCAGCAGTCGCCCTCCCGGCACTGAGGCGGGATAGCCCATCGGGTTTAGCGCGCCGTGGTGGTAACTGCTCTTTGAACGACCTCGAGTCAGGGTGGGCCGGCTAATGCATACCGTGACCCTCCTGACGCAGGAGAACTGCACGTGGTGTGAGCAGGCAGAGAACACCCTGCAGGACACCTCAGCCACCCATCCACTAGTGATTGATGACGTCGAGCTCGCCAGCACCCGGGGCCGCGAACTCGCAAAGCCTCACAGCGTTGTTTTCGCCCCCGCCATCCTGCTGGACGGGCAGCTGTTCAGCTTCGGGCGACCGTCCGAGAAAAACTCCGGCGGCGGCTCGCAAAGAACTAAATCGGTGCGCAGAATCTACTATCGTGCAGGGTCTACTATGCACGATAGGATTAGTGTCACAGGCACGTTTTCAGTTCCGGTTTACTGCATGAAGAAAGGGTCCTGGCATGCATCGTCTCGGCCAGCTTGAATCCACCATCATGGATCGGATGTGGTCCTATCAAGGGACGGCTGCTGTACGCGACATCCTGGAGGACATCCAGCGGGAGCGGGAAATTGCCTACATGACCGTCAAAACCGTCATGGACACGTTGCACCGCAAGGGGTTGCTGATGCGTGAACCGGACGGCCGGGCATTCCGCTACCGTCCCACGCAGACCCGCGAACAATACGCCGCCGCGCATATGGGTGAGGTGCTCGCCGGCGGCAGTGACCGCACGGCGACCCTGCTGCACTTCCTGGAGCAGATCCCTGCCGACGAGGTCGCGCAGCTGCGGGCAGTGCTGAACCAGGCCGCGCAGCCCAAAGCGCAGACCCAGGTGCAGACCCAGGCCAGCGAGTGAGCGTTCCGCTCCTTCTTTTCACCTACGCCGTGGCCGCTGCCATGGTGGCGCCCCTGTTGTCCAGGGGCACGTGGGCCGACCGGTCCCCGAGGGTTGGAATCTTTCTGTGGCAGGCGCTGTCGGTGACGATTATCGCGGGCATCGTCTTCGCAGGAGCAGCACTGGCGGTACCGGCCATGCCCTTCACCTCGAACCTGGCCGAGTTTCTGCAGGCCTGCGTCATGACGCTGCGGGACCAGTACTCCACACCAGGAGGCGCTCTGGTCACCACAGCCGGCGGCATCACCGCCGTCGCTGTAGTGGCTCGCGTGGGTTTCTGTCTTATCGCCGAGCTGGCCTCCGTACACCGGGCGCGCAAACTACAGCTGCGGTCCCTGGCATTACTGGGCCGCCGGGACTCCAGCGGGCAATTCCTCGTCGTGGAGCACGCCGAGGCGGCCGTCTACTGCCTTCCCGGGCGACACAACGAAATCGTGTTCACCTCCGCGGCACTGGGCGCCCTCGATGAGGATCAGCGAGCTGCGGTTCTCGCCCACGAGACGGCCCACCTGCGCGGCCGGCACCACCTGATTCTCGCCGCCGCGAACGCCATCCATCGCGCTTTCCCCCGCGTCCCGGCGTTCCGCATTGCACGCACCGAGCTGACACGCCTGATCGAGATGGACGCCGACGATCGGGCCGCACGCAGCAGCAGCCGCCTGACCGTCGCCGCCGCCGTCGTCCGGCTCGCCGAAGCCGGGCCGACGCCCAATGTCGCGTTGGGTGCAGGAGGCACCAGCGCCCTGGCACGAGTACGCCGGCTCGCCTCCCCCACAGCACCCCTTGGCGCCCTCCGTGCTGTCCTGACGGTTTCCGCAGCAGTCGCAATGCTCGTCCTGCCCCTGACCGTAGCTGCAGCGCCGGCAGTGTCGAGTGCCTACGCGCAAACCTGCCCCACAGGTTTCCCCGCCTCCACCTGATTTCCGCATCCACAGGCCCGCCTCGCCGTTTGATGGAACAGTTTCGAGACCATCCCCCGCCCGAAACAACCACAGTCTACTAAGATACGTAGTAGACTGTGGTTTCCAGGTATGAACTCAACGCGAAGGTGGTGCGGATAGTGGACGGATTAATGGACGGCGGCATGATGGGCGCGGCGGTGCTCTGGTCGCTGGCGGTGGTGCTGCTCCTGGCGGTAACAGCGACAGCGATCGTTCTCCTTGTCCGAAGGGCCGGCCAGGCTGACCCTAACAACCAGGGACGTCATTCCTCCACGACCAGGGAAGCCCGCGAAATCCTCCGCTCCCGGTATGCCAACGGTGACATTGACGACGAGGAGTACCGGCGCCGGCTCGCTTCCCTGGATGAGTCCGCGTAGCAGATAGCAGACAAACCCCATCCTCCCGCGCACTTGCCCGGGGGCTTTCCTTCCCCACTCAGCGCCGGATGAGAACAACCATCCGGCCCGTCGTGGCAACAGCTTTCCTCTACATATCGGTGCCCCGGTAGCCCTCTTTTCACAGATGATGCCGCACCCTGCACCACGCATCGATAACCGCTGAAAACCACCACGTATCTCACGCAGGCGATCCTCGTGAGTAATAAAAATCTACGAGAAAGTAACCCCCACGATGAATGACGATGCGATGGATATGACGTCCATGGAAACAGCACTGCCCGGCTGGTTGACGCCGGTGTCCTGGATCTTCGTGGCCCTGGGAGTCATCAGCGCAGCGCTGGTGCTGTATGACATCTACGGGCGACGCCATCGGCAGCCCAACGCCGCGATGGGCATCGTATGGCCAATCTCCGCCCTGTACCTCGGCCCGTTCGGCCTCTGGGCCTACAACCGGTGGGGCAAGACCCGCAGCAACACCCCGGGTGAACGGGCGGCGCAGTCCGAGAAGGATCTTCACGGAAAAGCCCTCACTGGCAGCACCCCGGGCGGTGCTGCTGCGACCGTGGGGCACTTCATCGGGGTCCCCCTCGTGGTCGCCAGCGGGTTGACCATCGCCGGAACGAACCTCTGGGTGCTGATTATCGTCATCGCGTTACTGGCAATCGCGTTGTTGTTCGTCTTTGAATACTTTTTCGCTTCCTCGGCTGACCGCAGTCCTGCGGGGAAAAGCGCCGGTGTTGCGTTGCTGACTGCCACCGTCACCGTCCTGGCCTTCGACATCGGTATGGGTGGGTGGATGCTTATCATGCACTTCGGGAACTTCATGCCGGCCCCCACCGACATCAGCTTCTTCTTCCTCATGCAGATCGGACTTGTTCTGGGGTTTCTCACCGCATACCCGGCAGTCCGGGCTCTTATCCGACGCCGCGTCACCGTCGCCGCATAAGCGCAGCACCCATAGAGGGACACCAATTCGACCGGCTGACAGTGCCGGCAGCTCCTTGTGCTGCCGGCACTGTCAGTTTCATGTACTCGAACACCACCCAACGCCACTAAGCTGCCCATGCGGGCACGACCACACCAGTGGTCTCGGCGTATCTGGGGCGTGTTCATTTTGACCTGCCCTAGAGATTAGTTACCCGCACTGGTTAACCCACCCCAAACAGCCTGAAGCTCATTCCTCATGGGGTAACTAATCCCTGCGGCAGGTCAACGAGTCAACCAAACCGTGGGCAGTCCCGATCTAGGACTACATCCCCCCGCACGACTCCTCGAAGTGGCCGCCGAACTCAACGCCTGCCCCCGGAAAATTTTGCATGACCAGACCCCAAAACAAGTCATGCTGCGCCTACTATCAGACCCACAACCACCCACCGTTGCGACGACTGCTTGAATTCACCATCGGCTTGCGGCACCGCACAACTGCCGATCAAAGCTGCGATTGACCGCCATTCCTAGCTAACAGTCACAGCTATGATTCCACCGAGGAGACCGACAACGGCACCATCAGCGGAAATCTACCTGGTGTAGCCAGTCGAGGGCTTCCCTGAAGCTTTCGAAGTACCCGACCGGATACAGCGGCTTGTGCACGGCACGGAAATGCTCGATCAGCACACGCTCCACAGCTGAATTTCCAAGGGCCGCTAGGGCCGATACGTTCAGCGATGCTGCAAGGAGAGCGAAAGCATCCCTAGATAGGGTCACCATGCCGTTGAGATCGACGAGCATGGGAGCAGCACCTTCTGGGGTTAACGCGTCCTGGTGCTCAATGAGGGCCAGGACATCCCCGGCGCTTACTGCCAAAGACGTATTCCATCGCAGCAACAGCGCACGATCATCGACGCGATCAAGCTCAAACCTCGTTTCCGTGCGGGAAGATGTCACCACAGGGTGCCTCGCTTATGTGTTCTGGTCCCACCCAGGAGGATGGATACCGGTGCCGGCGCCGAAAGGCCCAAGGGACCTACTGACGCCGACACCGCGGAGTCGGGTTTTATGCCTATCCGGTGCCCGACCGCTGGGGGAACGACCGGGCACCCAAGTATAACCACGGACAGACCAGTCTGTCTGCTATACAGTGAAGGAACCGCCATTAAAGTTGAGGGAGTTATGGGAACTGCGATCGAAACCCCAGTGAAAGAAGCTCGTGAGCGAATTCTCGCGACCTCCTACGACCTCTTCCATGAACGCGGCGTCCGGGCCGTCGGTGTAAACGAAATCATCGGCACGGCCGGTGTCGCCAAAGCCACGTTCTATACCCATTTCCCCTCAAAGGACGACCTGATCCTCGCGTTCTTCGAACGCCGCAATCAGCTCTTCACCCTCGGCTACCTCGCAGCCGAGTCCGAACGGCGCGGCACCACACCGCGGGAGAAGCTTCTGGCCATCTTCGAGATCTTCGATGAATGGTTCCACGCCCCCGACTATGCCGGCTGCCCCTACATCCGCGCCCTGCTCGAGGCCGGCCCCGGACACCCGGTCGGAGCGGCCAGCCTCTCGTACCTCAACGACGCGCAATCCGAAGTAGAGAAGGCCGCAAGCAAGATGGGCCTGAACGAGCCCCACGAATTCGCGCAGTGCTGGATGGTCCTTCTGCAGGGCTCCGTGGTCGCAGGCCTGGGCACAGACCGGGGCTCCGCCCAAAGGATCAAAAAACTCGGAAAACAGCTCATCACTCTCCATACACCTGTTACGTAGGTGCTGTGAGCTCCACGGCTGCTCTCAATGGAGAGTCCCGCAACCGCCGCAAGATCGCAAAAAACAACAGCCAGAAGCAGCCGTCGCACTGTCAGTGCAACATGCCGATCAAAGCTATACCCATAGCCTCTTGCCGCACCACTGCTGTAATGACAGGATCACATTGCTGTGTCAAAAGGCCTACAACTGTAGTACTGGAGGAGCGGCTTAACGGACGACGGAACCCGTCCGACGAAGCTACGAACGACCTCGGATTCATCCCCGACCGCCGCAGATCCAAGATCGCGGACACCATTGACGTCCTCCGTGAGGACAGCACCACAGCAAGCAACTCATCGAGCCCGGGGTCGGGTGCTGTAAGTTACGCCAGGGCGGTGATGGTGTTGGATTTCGTCGACGCGGGGCTGCTACCGATTTTGTTAGTGGCGGTGACGGTGAAGGCGTAGGTTCTCCCGGCGGTGAGACCGGTGATCGTCACGGTGGTGGCAGAGGCGGCAATGGTGACGCTGCCGACTCTTTGGGTCCCTGAGTAGGCCGTGATGGTTTGGCCGGTCAGGGCCGAGCCGCCATCACTGCCCTTAGTCCAGGACAGCGACGCCGATTTGCTACCCGCGGCAGCTTTCACGTTGATCGGTGCGGCCGGGGTTTTAGCGACAGTTTCAGTGGTGGGTGCAGCTGTGTAGAGGAGCCTGTTCGGGGTTCCGGCACTGGCCAAGGACATAACGCCGGTAGTAGCAGCACTGTTGAGCGACGCCGTGACCTGTGCGGGGGTCAGCGTCGGTTGCTGGGCGAGCAGGAGCACTGCCGCGCCGGCTGCATGCGGGGCCGCCATGGAAGTCCCGGACATGGTCGCCGTCGACGTGTTCGAGGTGTATGACGCGGACAGGATTGACACGCCGGGCGCGTAGAGGTCGACGCAGGTCCCTACGTTCGAGAAGGAAGCCTGCCGGTCGGAGGAATCGCTCGCTGCGACAGTCAACGCTGCTGGCAGCCTCGCCGGGGATGTGGTGCAGGCATCGGCGGAGGAGTTTCCTGCCGCCGCTACAGCGGTGACGCCATCATTGATGACACCCTGGAGTGCGGCATCGACGGTGGAGCTCGCGGAGCCGCCCAGGCTGAGGTTGACAACAGCCGGAGCGCCTGTGGCGTGGTGGCCGGCGATCCAGTCCAGCCCGGCGATTACATCGGAGGTGTAGCCGGAGCCGGTGCAACCGAAGACCCGCACCGGGACAAGGGTCGCGGACTTGGCCACACCGTAGGTGGTACCCGCGATCGTGCCGGCGACATGGGTGCCGTGCCCGTTGCAGTCACTGGTGCCCCGGCCGTCGGACACTGCGGACCAGCCCTGCGTGACCCGGCCGCCGAAATCCAGGTGGGAGGCAAGTATGCCGCTGTCTACGACGTAGGCGCTGACACCGGTCCCCGTGGCAGTGGTGGTGTAGGAACCCGACAGGGGCAGGGTGCGCTGGTCAATGCGGTCCAGCCCCCAGGGCGCTGGCTGTTGGGTAGCAGTGATGCTCATCACCGTGTCAAGTTCGACGGCCTCCACCTGCGGGGAGTTCACCAGAGCGGCTGCCTGGGCGGGGGTGACGGTCACGACGGCGGCGCGTACCGCCTGGGAGAACGTCCGCCCTACCCCGATCCCCTTGCCGCGCAAAGCCCGGGTCGCGGCTGCAATATCGGTGCCCGGAGCGTATCGGATTACGTATTGGGTAGCCTCGCCCACCCGGGGCTGCGCTATCCCGGGCTGCGTTGTCCCAGGTTGTTTCACATCCGGCACTACGGGTGGCGCGGCGGACGCTGCAGGCGCCATACCGGCCAGTAGCACGGCGGATACGACGGCGGCGGTGAGGAAACGGGGCACAGCTGGCAGCACGGGGGCCACCTTTCAGCTCGGGAAGCTATGGGTAGGAAAAACGAAAGCACAGGCGTAACTTGCTTCCCAAAGTAATGCCGTCAGCAGCAGCGCAGGCTCGCTTCGGGCGATCCTGCGCAAAGCCTGCCCCTCCCCAGGATTTCCTGTGCAAAATCTGGGCCTGGCAGTCTATGGATGCTTTCAAAGTGAGCCAGCCGATGACCGGGAACTAAGCTGCGTGCTTGACATGGTTCGATAGGTTCATGACGCTGATCGTGACGCCGCCGCCCGCCGTTGCAACCGAGGATATGCTTCGCCTGCGGTCAGCACTGGAGAACACTGTTCCGGGCAAGGGTCCATCGAATCTTCTGGTGGCGACCTGGAATGTGCGGGCGTTTGGGGACCTCACCGAAAAATGGACAGCCAGCCCTAGGGGATTCACCCAAACGGGACTTCCATGCCATGGCCTGCATCGCCGAGATCGTGTCCGGCTTCGATGTTCTCGCCCTGCAGAAAGTCCGCCGGAACACCACCGTACTGCAATACCTGCTGGGCCTGTTGGGCACGTCCTGGCGGTTCAACACCTCCGATGTCACCGAAGGCGCCACCGGTAACGGGGAACGCTTGAGCTACCTCTACGACACCACCCGGGTTCAACCCTCAGGACTGGTCGGAGAAATCGTCCTCCCACCCGCCACGGGCACACCGGTCCCCCAGTTCGCCCGCACCCCCTACGCCGCCGGCTTCACCCGCGGCACCGCAGGTTTCGTGTTGATGACCGTGCACGTCCTATGGGGCACCAGGGCACACCCGACACTTCTACGACCAGATCGCCTGGTTCTCCGAACCCGACGGAACCCCCATACTCAAAACCCTCACCTACACCGGACACGCCGGGCACATCGATTTCCTCCCCCACATCCTCACCGAACTCACCAAACAAGAAATATCCTGGCGGATCTCGGATCACTACCCACTCTGGACC
>NZ_JADOUU010000037.1:0-16223 GCF_015751955.1 Arthrobacter sp. CAN_A214 | reverse complement strand
CTGAACGCGTTCGCGATTACCTTCGCGGGCCGGTTCGAGAAAACCAACCACTAATGAAAACGCCGGACCCCACACACCGTTTATCGGACAGTCCCTCGCGAGAAACGGATGGTCTAACCGTTTCAGGTGGGGGGGATTGGCTCGCTCCACTGCTTTCGGAGCGATCGGTGGAGGAACTCGTTGGGGCGCTGGCGCTGGCGCTGGAAGAGTCTTGTTCAACAATTCACGAGTTGGAGTCGGATCCGCGTGGTTCGGACGTAAGTTTGTGAGCGGCGTGCAAGGCCGCTTCAATCAGGGGCCGATCCGCACGGGCTGGGGTTACGTTGGCACAAAGCAAGCCGGTCGTCACGTATTTCGTACAACTTGGTCCACGCCGAGCACACGCACTCGATCGAGGCATATTGACTGGGCATGGGGAGCGAAGAGGAGGTACTGACATCACGTCACGATCAAACCGAAAGGATATTTCCTTAAAGCGCCTTGCAGAAATGATGACTTTCAATCTTTCGCTTTTGAGGATTCATTCAGAAATTGAAGAATGTTCAGGTGCGTATGGTGCTGATCTCTATATTTCAATTGTCATACAAAGGGTGCCAGAGATTCGCATTGACATAATTGACGAGTACCTTGCTTTCCTGACATTTACCCTCGGAAAAGTACGCGCAGGTAAACAATACGAATTTGCCCATGTAGATTTTGCAACTCTTGAGGACGAATTGCGAAGCGTGGCGAAGGATGGCTATCTGGCTTGCTCAGCCAGCCAGCCATCTTCGCAAGGCAATCAAAAGATCGGACGCAGGTGGGTAACATTGTTATCCGGCGACGAGAAGGTGGTCCTGAAGCGCTGGTAGCCTCAAGACTATTTGCCGATAATTGATATTATGTAAGGTAGTAAAGAGGTTGTTCGCATTTTCTGCGAATACGTCCACTCTTGATAACCGTGGTGAACCAGCGCGCCCAGACTCCGTGACCGACGCACCGTGTCGGGCATTCGTCGCTACGAGTAATTGTGCGGACGACGTCTGAGGTGTACCTCAACGAGCGCCATGGCCCGCAGTGCTCCGCTGTGTGATGCAGTAGCTATCGCCGGCAGGAGATTTCATCCCTGCCCTACGTCCCTCAAAGCCTGATTCCGTTGACCAGTTGACCCTCTCTGCAATAGAATTAGGTGACCAGTTGACCCGCCACGAGAGGTAGTCATGCAGGCAAGTGCAGCCAGCGGAGAGCCAGACCCGATCGGGCATGCCCCAAACGTCGACGCCCCCCAGAAGCGCATGATCGACAGTCTCCTCACAGCGCTCCGCGCCGAGATCGAACATGACCCCAAGGTGAGCCTGCTCAGCAGCCGCGTCAGCGTCGACTCGCTCGCCAAGAAAATGGCCGCGACCCTGCCACGGACCCAGGAGAGCAACGCCATGGCCGAAAAGGTCGGCCCGTTCTACGAGCCCAGCGGCCTGATGGCGTGGCTCGACATCACTAAGCAGGGGTTAGGACGCCGCCGCGAGTCTGACACGATCATCGGCTGTAAGACGCAGGAGGGCTACTTCGTCTACCCCGTTTGGCAGTTTCAAGACGACGGTACCCTCATCCCCGGACTCCGCGAGGTCCTAAAGGTCCTGGCGACAGGCATTAAGGACGGCTGGACGTGGGCGCTCTGGCTCACCAGTGAGGTCCCCGGCCAGCTCGATGGGAAGTCTGCCGTGCAGTGGCTAACCGAAGGCCGTGACCCGCAAGCCGTCCTCAACATCGCGCGCGGCGACGCGACGGCATGGGCCGCATGACGGCTGCCATTAGGAAGCCATCCCGGTCCTTGACAGGGTTCCCCGCCGTCGAAATCGAGGACACGCTTCCGCTGTATCGGGCCACAATTAAGGGCTACGGTCCGTGGTGGTTCGGCTTCGACCTCAACCAGCGCTTCGACATCCCCAAGCCGAAGGGCACCTGCTACCTGGCAACGACCGTCGAGACAGCCTTCCGCGAAAAGGCGCGGGAAACGCTCTTGCACACGGGGATGGTGTCCCCGGCGTTCGTCGACAAGATGGAGTTCTACGAGCTGCGGCTGCCCGCCACTATCCAGGCAGCTGACACCACGAGCGAGAAGGCCGTGACGTTCGGGGCGAACCGCGAGCTGGCGACAGTGGCCCCGCCCTACGAGGTTCCCTGCGCGTGGGCTGCTGCACTCGCGGGTGAGGGGTATGGAGGCGTGGCCTACACGTCGAGGTTCACCTCGGGTGTGCAGTGGAACGCGCTGGCGCTGTTCGGTGACGCAGAGGAAGCCAAGTGGGGACACGTGAACAAGTGGTCCGGGCGTATAGGGCTGGTCGACGCGAGCCTGCGGCACTTGATTCAGGACCACCCGCCCATGAGCGCGGTGCCCCTCGCGGTTGCGCCGCCGCCGCTAAAGAAGAAATGAACGCCTGAGGGGTGGGGAGCCTAGTGCTTCCCCACCCCTGTCGCTGTTCGAGGTCGGCATGGAGCGGGGATGGAGTCGGTCGGCCTGCGAGCAGCGCACGATTGGGTCCGTCAGGCGGAGCCGAGCTCGAGCGCGGTAGCGATCGCTTCAGGTAATGGCGACGCTTCCTGCGATCCACCGAGAAAGTCCTGCGCGTCAGGACCGATAACCCACTTACCCAGTTGCGGTTCAGGAAGGGGGCGGAGCCCTCTCCTATCCGGTGCTCTCCGAGCTGATCTGGCCGAAGGCTGCGGCATGTTCGCCCGCGGCCGGCAGGGGGCCCGTTGTACGTTGCTGCATTGATATAGCAGCGCGTCGCTTTAGTCTGGATCCTGTCATGGGAATCAAGTTTGCGAACGCCACCAGTGAGTCGATCTATCCGCTCCCGCCACACCGAGACGAAGCGGAAAACTGACGGGCGAGGGGCGAGCATAGAAAGGGGGCGACCATGTGGTCGCCCCCTTTCTGCATTTGGCTCCGCACCAGGATTTAGCCCAGGCCGAAGTCCCTTTCCTTCACGCGCTTTGGTTCAGGCGCGTCCCGACGACGGGACGGGCGATGCTTGGCCCTCACCGCCGCTGAGGGCGGTGTGCCGTTGCTAAGGTCGGCTGTCAGCACTGCAGCTACACCTTCTCTGCCGACCTCTGTCGTTCCAACCCGCTCCATTAGATAGTCCGCGAGCTTCGCTCTGCGGTCACCTGAGTCCCAGAGCTCCTCAGCGCTGGCAGCTGCGTTCTGCGTGTCGACGTCGTTCTGCAAATCCCCGGTGACGACCGCCGCTGACTGCCGTTCAGCCTCTGCATGGTCGCGCTGCGCGTCCCGGTCCGTTCTGGTCCGCTCCCCATCGGTTGTGCCGGTATCTGCGGTGATCCCGCGAGACGTGAGCCCGTGCTCTTCGAGGTAGTCCTCGGGTGTCAGGTCGTATCGCGTCTTGATCTCGTCGTGCATGTGTTCGCGGGACAGGCGAGCCATGTCATCGAACGGTTCCCATTGCTGCGCCAGGACGTACTGCGAGGCAATGTCCTCAGGCTTCGCTGATTCCCAGAACTGTGGTTGATAGACGGCTCCGAGCTGCGTGCGCATCACGGCGCGTTCGGCTTCAAAGCGTTCCTCGAGCTGGCGTCGCTGCGCTTCCTGCGCCCGCAGCATCTGCTCGTTGCGCTCGGCTCGTTGACGGGCGAGCATTTCACCGAGGCGACCGGCGACAGCCAACGCGGACTGCAGTTGAGGCCTGAAAAGGCCCTCGGCTCCATCAGGTGTGTCGAGGTTCATCTGCTATCTCCCTATCCCTTGGTCCGGCATATGCAGCTCTGTCTCGTAGTCCTCAGCACCCCGCGAGGTGCGCCGCGGTGTCCTCTGCGGCCGCTTGGCTTCCGTAAGTCCCGGCACCGGCTTACGCTCCACGCCAACAGCGGTCTCCGGTGCCGTCTCTGCTGCTGGGAGCCGTGGCTCGGGAACATCTGGAAGCGGTGCTCCCACGATGCTCAGGTGCTCTATCACCGTCTCGTTGAGCAGGCGCGCTTCGCGGAGCTCGTTGTTGCTGGCCTGCATGTCGTGGAGCGCACGGATCGTGCGCAGCATCTGCTGCATGATGAGCGTCTGCGCCACCGGTGAGGGCGCAGTGGCGGCCGCGAGGAGGAATGATGTGGTGCCGGCCATCCGCAGTCCTGGCTTCACCGGCTCACTGATGGTGACACCTGACCGGTGGGCGGAACGCGCAAGAACGCGCGAGGCATGCGCGAGGGGCCCCGGGTCGGCTTCTGTGGCCTTCGACCACGCACCGAGGACACCGGAGGTCTCCCTTGCGACGTGCGCCCACGTCTGATGATCATCCAGCGCGACCGACGACATGACGCGGCGCGCCTTCGCCATGTCAAGTGCGAGCTTCCTGGCCTCGACTTCATCGACGGCCAACTCTCCCACCATCGCCGCACGAGTGCCACGCCTCATGTCCGGTGCTTGTCTGTGCACGATCCTCTGCTGACGCTTAGCTGCCCACCACTCCTCAGCAGCCTCCTGGGATGCTTCGGGGGTGTCAGCCCACGCGGTACGCAGCGCTGGGAGAGTGAGGTCTTTGGCGAGCTTTCCACCACCGAACCACACCGGGTCCATGCCCTTGGGCGGTCGCTCCGCCACGGAATAACCTGTGACGACCGAGCGGCCGCCGTCCGCGAAACGAGCACTGACCAGCAGATCCTCGCGGCGTAGCCGGCGCACGAACTCAGCCTCGGTCTCGGAGGCGACCGCACTGGATCGGACGGTCCGCTCGAGCCGGTGACGTGCCGGTTCCTTCGTGCTTCCGACCTGGCGATCGCTACGTTGCTCGGCGGGCTTCAATCCCCGCTCGGAGTGCTGGCCGAGCTCGATAAGACCGAACTGCTTCTCAAGGCCACGGGCTGCTGTCTGCGCCTTGGGGAAGTCCGACCAGTCACTCCACTTCGTGCCGTCTTCGCGGACGCCGGAGGCGACGATGTGGATGTGATCATTGCCCGCGATGCTCGTGCCGTGGTGCACAGCAACCCACTGACAGGGCGCCTTACCCCCAGCGTCGGTGAATCCCATGTCGTCCATGAACTTCTCGGCCATGTCCGCCCATTCGCGGTCACTCACCGGACGCTCGTCGTCGCGCAGTGACAGCGAGCAGTGCCAGACATGATTGTCCATCTTCACGTCATTGATGCGCTTGTTCAGGTCGATCTCGTCCGCGACGAGGACGGCGGACTGGTCATTGAGCTGGGCATCATCAAACCAGGACATGATGACCGGGCTGCCCGCTACCAGATGCGGGTCGGTGTGCTCATTTCGCTTCCCCGGTCCGACGAGATATTTCATCAGACCGACGGTGCGGGAGCCCTTGGTGATGTTCGGAATCACGGTTTCAACTCGTACATCTTCGCTTCGATTTGGCGCATGAGCTGGCGTGCTTCCTGCACGGCAGCCAGGGCGTTGTCCTTGACCTCACCGGTGGCGTTCGCGTGGTGTGCCAGCTGGTTCACGTTGTTCGCGGCCGTACCGACCAGCCGGCGAATGGTCAGCAGGGTCACAAGCTCCTGCTTCCGAACGGTCAGCACTGCCGGATCCCCTGAACCAAGGGCTGCATCCACGAGAATCGCGGACGGCGACAGACCGGTCTGAGCTTCCAGCTGCAGCAGCTGGGCACGCTCCATCTCGGACATCGACACCCGCACGTACACGGTCTTTCCTTCGATGCGCTTGCGCCGGGAAGACCACACATGCCGCTTGGTGGCACTAGGAGGACGCGCAGCGGGCTCCTGCTCGTGGTTCTCAGTCCCCTGCTCAGCCACCGCTCGTCCTCCTGTTCTTGATCTTCAGGCCCAGCGCAGCGCCCCTCCAACGCAAGGCCCCACACCCCCAGTGTGTCACCGCCCAGCCACAGGCGCCAGCGGCGAGTCGCGTTTATGGCACATAAACACATAGCTTGCTCCGCAGGTGGTTGGGAAAGCTCTTGCGGAGCGGTCTGTGCCGGGCGGGGTGTTCATGCTTTCGGAAGACGCTTTGCGTCGGGATTGGTCCTCACGGCTGCGCCGTTCCGTTTCGGCTGATGAATGTACTGTCCGCCCTTCTCTTGGCAAGGCTCCGAGGACGGCTTTCGCGGCATATCCTCGCTCCGCTCCGGTATTCCACGGTCCGCCCTCTCCACCTTGCCAATTCACTTCGCGTCCAAGTGATGACGGCATTGCCGAAAGGAACGGGGGCAGAGATGAAAGCAGGACTCCAGGTGGGCGCGATACTTGCACCGAGGGACGTGGCTGCGCTCTACGGCGTGACCACGACAGAGCTGGCGAGGTGGCGTCGCACAGGCGACGGCCCCTCGTTCTACGTGCTCGGACGGAACACAATCAGGTACGACTCTGACGACGTCACCGACTGGTTCAACGACCCGGACAACGCCTACCTCCACGACTACCCCGCCGGCCACTGAACGACGGTGCGTATTCCTTTCGTCGGACACCCGGATTAAGGTGAGTGCATGACTACTATCGACCTCGAAACCACCAAGAACCAGGCACGCAAACTCCTCGACTCACGCATCGAATCCGTCACCGATCTGACCCTCGCGCGGAAGCGTGTGGAAGAACTGCGCGAGGAACTTGCCGAAGCTGAGCGCGAGGACAAGAAGGCATATGTCCGGGCAACCAAGGACGGCTGGAGCGAGGACGAACTGAAGAAGCTCGGCCTGGAGTCCGGCGGAGTAGCCAAACGACGGGCGCGACGCACCTCGACCGACTCCAGCGTTGCGGAAGTATCTGCCGGCACCGGTACCGAGTGACTCTTAAGTGACAGCAAAGGGAAGGCTCCTACCTCAGGTAGGAGCCTTCCCTTTGTCTTCGAACGGTTTTCTAGAGTTCCATTCCCTGATCCTTATCGCGGTCCGGATCGACGTCCGGAGCGTGATCGTCTGGACGGGTCTGACCGGTCTGCTCTGGTGGTTTACCAGGCGATGGTGGGTTCGGGAAGCTCGCTCGCATGTGTCTCTTCAACTCATCCAACTCGGGGGTGAGCGAGGTCTGCGTAGCGTCTTCACCTCGCATCTCGCGGCCTATCCGCTCGACATCCCACCTCGCCTGTTCGAGGGCCTCGGTGTACTTGAATGGTTGGTTCAGAGCGTTCGCTGCGTCCCGGTATTCCTGGCGCGCTTCCTCCAGTTGACGCTCACGCTTCACCACCTCATCAGGTAGCCGCGTCACCTGATTCTCGAGGCGCTGAATCACTCCGACAGTCGGGAACAGCGCATCATTTCGTTTGAGCTCCACGGCCACGCCAGGTGCGCCCTCGATCTGCAACTCGACCTTGGACGCACCCATCTCGACCATGTTCGCTTGGCCCTGCACGAACCTGATGTCGTGACCGCCGATGGAGGCCATCACACCAAGGTCCTTCGACCCCTGGATAGGGGGTCGTCCTGCTGCGTTCCTGTCCGCCCACGTGCGCAGCGCGTCCACAGCGTCGGTGCGCTTGTCGACGGTCCTACCGTTGATGGTCATGCGGAAGGCATCACCTCCGACGTCGGGCGTTGTGCGTGCAGCTGCTTCCTTCAGAGCGGGCAGTTCCGTGGCGAGTGCTTTGCCACGGATGATGGCGCTGTCCTTGCGCCGGCTGAGCGCTGCCTGGTTGCGGTGCCAGCCGCGCTCAAGGCGCTGCAGGCGGGTCAGTTCCTGATCGGCTTTGGACTTCTCCAGGATGAGCGGGTTACCGCTGGAGATGGCTTTGACCTCCGCGAAAGACAAGGTGTTATCTCCTACGTCCTCGATCTC
The DNA here is from genome assembly GCF_015751955.1 of Arthrobacter sp. CAN_A214. Classification (NCBI taxonomy): domain Bacteria; kingdom Bacillati; phylum Actinomycetota; class Actinomycetes; order Micrococcales; family Micrococcaceae; genus Arthrobacter; species Arthrobacter sp. CAN_A214. The sequence continues at coordinate 8,495 of NZ_JADOUU010000037.1, read as the reverse complement.
GCGGACGTCGAATCGACCACGCATGATCTGGTCGATGAACTTGCTCTTACGCTCCAGCGTCTGCCACATGAAAGTGTCGAACGACCCCTTGGTCACCACCTGCGAGATGCCGACCTCAGGGTTCTGATTACCTTGCCGGATGATGCGGCCGTGACGTTGGGAAACGTCAGCCGGCCGCCATGGTGCGTCGAGGTCGACCAGGTGCACGGCGCGGGCCTGCATGTTCGTACCCGTACCCATCTTCTGTGTCGATCCGACCAGCACGGCGACATCCCCGGTCCGGCAGGCCTCGAAGAGCCGGCCCTTCTCGGCGTCGTTCTTCGCCTCGTGCGCGAAGCGCACCTTGTGCGCGGGCACGCCTCGCTGCACCAGGTCCTCGCGGAGCTGCTCATACACGTTCCACTTGTCCGAGGGCGTGCCAAGGTCGCAGAAAACGATCTGTAGAGCGCCAGGCGTCGGGTGCGGGTCTCCCGTTTCCGGGTCCGCGTAGACGCGGTCCTTGTTCTCCTCGTACACGGTCGCCAAGAGGTCCGCGGTGGCACTGATCTTCGTGGCCCCGACCATGGCGTCGAGTTCCGGATCAACCAAGCGCATGTCGAGGGCGGCTTTTCGTCCGTCGCTGGAAATCTTCAGCATGTTGTCCTCAGTCGGATCCACCAGACGTGCCTGGATCTTCTCGGCGCGATCTGCAATGTCCGCGATGTACGCCTCGAGCTCGATGGACGGCTCGACGGCGACCATCCGGGGAAGGCGCCTGCCGTCCTCGCGTTCCTCGATGTCAGGGACGGGCAGCTGCAGGTCCTCGGCGGTCTTCACGTCCGCGAAGGTGTGGAACATCTTCAGCAGCTCGGGCACGTTCTGGAACTTCGAGAACCGTTCCTTCATCTTGAAGCTGTCGCCGCCGGCGACGGTCATCTCCATCTCGGTCACGACCTGGCCGAAGGTCGCAGCCCACGTGTCGAAGTCGTTGATACCGGCCTTCTCGAGCAGGTCCGGGCGGAGGTAGCGCTGCATCACGTACATCTCGGTGACGCTGTTGGCGATCGGCGTCGCCGTCGCACCGGTGATCACCCGGTCACCGTGCACGCTGCGCAGGTACTCGACCTTCGCGTGAAGGTCTGATGCACGCTTGGACCCGTCAATTGCCGCGTCCTGGATGTTCGAGGCGGTCGAGAGGTTCTTGAAGTCGTGGAGCTCGTCCACGACCAGATAGTCGATGCCTGTCTGCTCGAAGGTGATGCCTGGGTCGGCAGGGGTTTCGCGGAGTCGTTTGATCTTCTCCTCATCGGCCTGCAGGCGCGACTCCAGCTTCTTGACGCTAATCGCCTTATTGCCGCTTTCGAGTGCCCGTTCCTTCGCGGCTAGGATTTCCTGACGCTTCCGGTCTACCTCGCGAGTGAGGTATTCGGCCTCGGATTCCGCGGAGAGCGGGATGCGTTCTAACGCGGTGCGCGTCATGATGACTGCGTCCCAGTCGTTCGCGGCCGCGCGGGCGACGAACTGTCGGCGCTTGTCGCCGGCAAGGTCAGCGGACGAGGCGGCGAGGATCTGTGCCTGAGGATAGATCTGCAACCACTCACGGGCGAACTGATCGAGCATGTGATTCGGCACGACGATCGCGGGTTTGCGGGCCATGCCCAAGCGGCGCAGCTCCATCGACCCCATAACCATCTCGGCGGTCTTACCCGCCCCGACCTCGTGGAAGAGTCCCACCGACGGCTCGGAAATCATGCGCGCCACGGCGGCCAGCTGGTGTGGTCGGGGCTTCCAGTCCTTGATGAGCCCGGGCAGGGTGAGGCGTTCACCTTCCACGGTGTAGTCGCGCAGCACAAGCGAGTTGAAACGTCGGTTGTACTCGTCCGTAAGGGCTATAGCGCGGTCGGCGTCCTCCCACACCCACTCCCCGAAACGGTCCTGCATCAACTGAGCCTTCTCCTGCGCCGATGCTGTCTCCACAGGGTTAAGGATGCGCCGCTGGCTCTCCGGGTCAGGGTCTGGGTCGGTGACCTGGACGCGCTTTTGCTCGAGCAGGCACTTGAAGATTTCGCCCGCCGGCATCCGCTCGGTGCCCCAGTCATTGCGGGCGAGAAAGCTGTGCCTGTTCGCCTGGACGTCCCAGTTCGCGCCGGTCACCCGGTCTACGCGTGCCTGCCGGTCCCGTGTGATGGTCTGCAGGAACTCCTGGTGGATGTCGGCCGAGATCCAGATGGAACCGATACGGGCTTCGATTTCATCCGCACCCAACGGCAGCGGTATGGCCGCTTTCAGGTCCTCGACGTTGCGGAGGAATCGCTCGTCATCGGCCGCGGCGCCGGTGGCGACGTCGAGTTTCTCCCGAATGTTGCCGCTGAGGTACTCGGCTCGCGTTTCCATGACACCGGGTTCACCCGGAATGTCGTACACCAGCTCCCCTAGTGCATCCCTGGCGGCTGCTGGGTCGACGCCGAGCAGACTGGCTATCTCGGTGAGGTCAACTTCGCCTCGGGCGTCCAAGGTGACCGCAAGGGCCTCAGCCGGGGTGTCGACTCCTCGGATGGGTTGGCGTGGCTGGACTTGGCGGCCGCGCTGCAGTGCAGCCGGAGTCGTCGTTTGGCTGGCTTCGTCGAACCGCTCCAGGGCCGGGACGATCGGCCCGAAGGGGTCGCTGCGCAGCAACGCCACCGCCTTCGGTGTCACCCTGGCCATGATGTCCTCACCGGCATCGTTGACCTTCCCGGTACGGCGCTCGGTAAACCGGTTGATCGGGCCGAAGGAATCCACGTAGGTGCTGTAGGAGCTCCGCAGGTTGGCGCGTTCGGCTTCGAGCTCCGGGGTGTCTTCCACGTTGCTCGCCTCGAGCGTGAGCACGGAGCGGGCAAGGTCGCGGAGCCGTAGCAGGGCCCGCAGTTCCCGTGCCTGGGTCGCGGGGACCTTCAACGGGGCGATTGATCCGTCGATGTCGACCTGCCGGAAGGTGCCGTCCGGATCTGACATGATGTGACCGACCTGGAGCTGCTTTCCTGCAGGGACGATGGCCACGGACTCGATGGTCTGCCCGGCCTGACGCTCTGCCACTCCCCTGCCGGCGTCGACGGCCGTGAAGGAAAGGTCCTGCAGCTGGTTGTGCAGTTGCTCCGGTACGGAGCGCAGATCCTCGTTGCGTACGGTGAGCGTCGCTGATCCGTACATGCCGTTGCCCACGACGGGCTCACCCAGTACGCGCTGTGGGTTGTCGATGAAGTAGGCGTTCATCCGGGCCACGTCCGGGCCGGCATCTTGCACAGCATCTCGCGCGGCGTCCGGTTCCCTGTCCTCCCCTGCGGACAGGACACGCGATTCGAGCCACTGTGGGCTGAGCGGGTCCTCGCCCGGGAGGCGTTTGCGGAAGATCAGGACGTCTGTGAGGGCGTCGGTGCCGGCGGCGCGGCGGTGGGCACCTGTCGGCAGGCGGACGGCGCCGAGAAGGTCGGCTGTCTCGTAGATTTCGCGGCGGGCAGCCGGGTTCTGCGCGTCCATGGTGAAGGCGGAGGAGATGACACCGACGACACCACCGGGCCGGGTGAGGTCGAGGGACTTGATGATGAAGTGGTTGTGCATCGAGTGGTTGCCGGCGTTGTGTCGTGGGTCGTGCAGCCTGGTCTTGGCGAACGGGACGTTGCCGACCGCGGCGTCGAAGTAACCGGTAGGCAGGCGCGTGTCAGCGAACGACTCTGCGCGGATGTCAGCGTCCGGGTAGAGGGCTTGGGAGATGCCTGCGGTGATCGGGTCCAGCTCCACACCAGTCATGGTCGCGGTGTCCGGCGCGAGGCCGATGAAGGTGCCGGCACCTGATCCAGGTTCGAGCACGCGGCCGCCATCGAAACCAAGCGTGTTGAGGGTCTGCCAGAGTTCCGTGGCGAGGGCTGGGTCGGTGTAGTGGGCGTTGATGACGGTCCGGTTCGCGGCTCGGTACTCGCTCTCGCTCAGCAGCTCGCGCAGCTCGGTACGGTCAGCTTCGTACTCACCTCGGGTCTCATCGAACACCTCAGCAACACCTGTGGCACCCCAGCTCCCCCACCGTGCCAGCACGGCACGCTCCTGTGCGGTGGCTGCCCGGTCCTGGTCCTGCAGCTCGCGCAGGACGCGCAACGCAGCAACGTTGGCCTGGAAGCGGGCTCGGGCACCGGACGGGGCTAGATCATCCTGCCGCGCAGGAATGAAGCGACCCTCGGGTGCGGCTGGTACTACGGGCGCTGGCTGTTCTGGTCCATCTCCTCGGCCCTCAGCGTCTCCAAGTCCTCCTGATACCCGTGGTTGAACGACTGCAGTATCTCGTGCATCAACCTGGTCGACTCCGGCAGGTCCTCGTCCGAGTCGTCGCCCTCCGTCTCCATCACGTCCGGCGTCAACATCTCCGCCCTCACGATTTCCTCGGCCTGCATCCTCGAGGCGTTCAGCCGGCCCACTTTCTCCAGATACGTCTCGTCCTCCGGGTCCGGTCCCGCGATCTGGTACTGCAGCTCCCCTACCTGGTTCATCGCTTCCTCGCCCAGCTTCCGGAACCACTCGTCCGGGTCCGGGATCAGGGCGTACTGCGACGGGGCCGTCATCTTCCAGGTCTCCTGCGCGAATTTGCCGTACTTGTTCATCGAGAACCTCCTCTGGTGGTGCGAAAAGAAATGCGTCTAGGTCGAGAGTTACTTGTCCATCAATGTGGTTGCGCTTGCGCGATCGTGCCATCTTCGGGCCCCCTGGTGCCGGTGGGAATACTTCTCCCACCGTACCGAGCGCCCTGCGCTACTCGACGGAAACGTCACTTTGGTACGCCATGGCTCATTTGCAACCACTCTGACCCTCTCTGTAGCCAGCGCCCGCGAGCCCGTCGGTACGCAGTGCGCGAATAATCGTGGAGCGGTGGACCTTGAACCTCTTCGCAATGGCTTCGACGGTCAGCTTCTCCTGCTCCCTCAGACGTCGGGCTTCCACGACATCGTGGGGTTGGAGGCGCGGCGGGCGGCCGCCCTTCCCTGTAGCGACGGCGAGGCCGGCCTTCGTCCGTTCCCGGATCAGCTCGCGTTCCATTTCCGCGACGCTGGCGATGATGTTGAACATCAGCCGGCCCGAGGCCGTGGTGGTGTCGATGCCCTCATCAAGGGACCGGAACATGATGCCTCGCTCGTGCAGCGAGTCCAGTAGTTCTACGAGCCCTCGCACTGTCCGGCCCAACCTGTCGAGCTTGGTCACCACGAGGGTATTGCCTGGTTGCAGTGCGCGGAGACACTGCTCCAGCTTGGGGCGGGTCATTGTCGCCCCTGACTTCCCGTGGTCCGCGTAGACGTCGTAGCAACCAGCGTCGACCAGCTGACGGGTCTGCGCCTCGAGGTTCTGGTCCAGGGTCGACACGCGGGCGTATCCGATTAGGACGCCCTCAGGCACCAAACGTGGCTCCTCTACGCCGTCGAGGCGTTCCGGTCGATCCATGTGTCCTCCCCCAGTCCGGAGGGTCGCAAAATCCGTATCACCCTCGCGTTATGACAGTACACGTTTCGCACTTGGTTAGAGAGCAGAAAACCAGGGGAGTTCGAGTGGTGCACTGTCTGTCATTTTTCGAAGTCGTTTGCACGGAATGTCCGAACTCGTCTGCACTCAGCCCCTAACGCGGGTGCCGACGACGCGGCCGCGTCGTCCGCCGTTACGTGGCCGACGAAGACCAAAGCGGCCAACGAGGCGATGATAGCTGTTTGACGTCCCGCCTGATCCCGTGCCGCATCGGACATAGCCAAGAGACCACGCTCAACGATCAGCAATTCATCGTTAGCCGGGCCAGTCACCCATGGTGCAGAATCTCCGGAGCCATAGTTAACGGTAGTGCAGACGACTTCGACACAAAATACCTGTTGTGCAGACGGGTTCGAACACCCATCTGTTCACACCCGTCTGCACTACCCCCGTACTTCCGCGGAAGCCCGTGCAAACGACTTCGAAAAACGACAGTTGTCGTTTTTCGAAGTCGTTTGCACGGGATGTCCAAAGTCGTCTGCACGCTGACCTCTTTCCATGCAGCGGATGATGCCGGCTGTGAAGTAGCGGGCTGATTGCGATGGGCGGTGCTGCGTGCTTGTAGGCAGGGTTCCGCTCTATGATCGAATTGGAACCATCCCTTTGAAACCATCCATGTAGATGGTTTCAACGAATTGGTCAGTGAGAAGTTGTCACCGAAAGCGAAGGCGGGTTGGAGGACATCGTGAGCCAAGGAGGCGCGCTGCGTTTTTTCCGCGCGTTTCTCGTCACGGCTCTCGTTCTGGCGCTGGCTTCCGGAGCCCACGTTATCGGCGGAGAACATCTACCCGCCCCGGCCATTTTTATTCTGCTGGCCATCCTGCTGCTGGTGCCGGTAACCGCCCTTGCGGGGCGTGAACTTTCACTCAAAACACTCCTAATGATTCTAGGCGGCGGGCAGGTTCTTCTGCACGGCGCTTTCTCGGCGTTCGCCGGCGGTGCGATCTGCCAGTCGGCGACGACTGCGCGTCCGGCCCATCACGGTCCCGCGGCCGGCATTGAGTGTCTTTCACCGGAGGCATCGGCAGCCTTGCTTGCGAGCCACGGTACTTCGATTCTGATGCTCACCGGCCATGCGTTGGCGGTCCTGGCCATGGCCTGGGTCCTGCGGAAGGGCGAAGAAGCTCTCTGGCAGCTGCTGGCCTGGCTGCGGACCCTCATCCGGGCGCTACAACTCGCGCCGATTGTTCCTGATTGCCGGATACCCGCCGTCGCGGATGTTCTTGTGCCGCCTGCGCCGTGGCGCAATCTGCGGCTCGATGCTGTGCGTGGTCCGCCCGCACGGCTGGTTTTCCCGTGACGATGCCCGTCTAATTTGTTTGTTCGTTGGATGGGACCACGGGATACGTCAACTCTTGTTTGATTCATCCTCCCCCATTCCGTGCTGGCTGCTGCCTTCTCTTCAATCGCGCAGCGCCGCACACCGCGAAAGGCACAACACACATCATGAAAACCACTTCCGCACGCCCACTCAAAGCCGCAGCAGCAACAACTCTCACCGCGGGCCTGATGCTCATCGGACTCGGCGCCGCATCGGCACACGTCTCTGTTACTCCGGAGTCCACCACCGGCGGCAGTTACTCCCGGCTGACGTTCAACGTTCCCAGCGAATCCGAAACAGCCAAAACGAACAAGCTCGAAGTTCAACTGCCCACTGACACGCCGTTCAGCTCAGTTAGGGCCAAGCCTGTTGAGGGGTGGACCGCTGAAGTCATCCGCGGTGAACTTCCCGAACCGGTCACCGTTGACGGGGCGACCATCACCGAAGCACCTTTGTCCGTGGTGTGGACCGCCAATGATGAGGCCCACCAGATCACCTCGGATCAGTACCAAACGTTTTCCATCTCGGTGGGCAAGCTTCCAGAGGCAGGCACAACGGTCATGCTCCCGGCCGCCCAGTCCTACACCGATGGCAGCGTCAGGAACTGGGAAGAGCCTGCGGTGGAAGGCGAGGAAGAGCCCGAGAGCCCGGCCCCGTCCTTTATCACCACCTCCGAGGACACAACCGAGGCAGACCCGGCTGCCGCCGAGGCGGAAACCGCTTCCGGTACGGACCAGGACACGACGGCATCAGACACCGAGACCGCATCCGCCACGACAGATGACACCAGCGCCATCACCTTGGGGACGCTCGGGCTAGTGGCCGGGGTGCTGGGTCTTGGCGCCGGTGTTTTCGCTCTCCTGCGGACCCGCAAACTACGCAACAGCTAACCATATTCTTCTGGCCGGGGTTTCACCGACGTGCGACGGCAGGAACCCCGGCCAGAACCTTCAGGAAAAGATCATCATGACCCCCCGTACCCACCATAAGAACCCGTTCCTTTCGTTTGCTGCACTGCTGGCCGCAGTCCTTTTTTCCATCCTGGTCTTCGCCGCCCCGGCTGCGGCCCACGATGAACTAAGCCTCAGCTCCCCCACGGAGGGAGCAACAGTCCAAACCCTGCCCGAGGCAATCGAGCTGACCTTCACCAATGCCCCGGCCGCCATCGGATCCGAGGTGATCATCACCGATCCTTCCGGCACAGACTGGGCCGACGGTGCAGTGAGCATCACCAATAACGTGGCGACCCAGCCCACCCGGCCAGGCGCGCCCGCAGGAACCTACCAAGTGCAGTGGCGTGTCGTTTCCTCCGACAGCCACGCCATCGAGGGCTCCTTCGCATTTACCGTGAACGAAGGTCAGGAAGCTGCCGCACCGAAACCAGGCAGCGAACCAGCGGAAGCATCCACGACTACGGAATCATCCCAGGGCGCGAATGTTCCGCTTCTGATCCTCGCCGGCATTGCCATGACCGCCGTCCTGGCGGGACTTGTCTTGTTCGTCCGCCGACGCCTGACGAACTAACCGCACCGACGCTTTCCGACGCTCACAGTGGGCGGAACGGGACTGTCCGATAAACGGTGTGTGGGGTCCGGCGTTTTCATTAGTGGTTGGTTTTCTCGAACCGGCCCGCGAAGGTAATCGCGAACGCGTTCAG
>NZ_JADOUU010000036.1:0-16510 GCF_015751955.1 Arthrobacter sp. CAN_A214 | reverse complement strand
AGTACGACCTTCCCTCACCCGGCACCGTCACGAACTGGGCGAAGATCTACCGACGCGATGGTGAGGACGGGCTACGTCCGAAGAAACGGGGCCGACGACCGGTCGCTCGGGAGAATCCTGTCCTTGAGAGCGAGGTCGAGCAGCTCCGCAGAGAGAACGAGCGATTGCGTGCGGAGGTGGCGTACCTGGGAAAATTGCGGGCCTTGGGATCACAGCAACGACGCTGAAAGTCCACGGGATCAATGATCTCAAGGCCCACCACCGGTTACCGCTCTTGTTGGAGTTGGCGAAGCTTCCCCGCTCCACGTTCTATGACCACCGCACCCGGCTCACCCGGCCGGACCGGCACGAGGAGCTCAAAGCGGCCATCCGTGAAGTCTTCGCCCAGGGGCGCAGTGCGTACGGGCATCGACGCGTCCTGGCCATGCTGCTGCGGCAGGGGTGGACGGTGTCCAAGAAGACCGTGCTGAAGCTCATGCGCGGGCTCGGACTGCAAAGCCCGGTGCGTCGCCGGCGCAGATACAACTCCTTCCGCGGTGAAGTCGGTAAGACGGCTGAGAACCTCTTGAACCGCCAGTTCGAAACCGCGACCAAACACACGAAATGGGCCACCGACGTCACCGAGTTCACGGTCGGAGCCGCCAAGGTCTACGTCTCACCGGTCCTTGATCTTCACGACAACCGGATCGTCTCCGTCATGGCAGGTCCGTCTCCGAGCGTCAAAATGGTCACCGACGGTCTCCGCGCCGCGATCAGCGGTCTCGGCCCGAACGAGCGACCCCTCGTCCACTCCGACCAAGGATTTCAATACCGGCACCCGCACTGGCAGAACACGCTCCACGAAGCCGGACTGACTCAATCGATGTCCCGGAAGGGCACCTGTCTCGATAACGCTTCCATGGAAGGGTTCTTCAGCCACCTCAAAGAGGAATGGTTCCGGATCCAGCAACCGAACACCATCGAGCAATTCCATACCGGGCTGAACGAGTACCTGCAGTGGTGGAACAGCACCCGCATCCAACAAAGACTCGGCTACCTCAGCCCCGACGAATACCTCGCCCGCCACCCCGCTACCGCGTAACGTTCAACTAACAGTCCAACTTCCGGGGACCACTCCAGGAGCCCGTTGGTGTTTTCGTTGCTGCCGCGCTGCCAAGGGGATCCGGGATCAGCGAAGTAGACGTCGACGTTCGTCGCGACGCTGAATGCGCGATGCTCGGCCATCTCGGCGCCCTGGTCCCAGGTCAGCGATTGTCGAAGCGACGCGGGTAGGTGGCGGACTGTGGTGATCAGCGAATCGCGGAGCGCTTCGGCGTTCCTTTCACAACCAAGATGCGCGAGCATCACGAACCTGGTCGTCCGCTCGACCAGGGTGGCGATCGCGGAGCCACCGAGAGCGCCGATGATGAGATCTCCCTCCCAATGGCCGGGAATTTGTCGGGTCTCGATCTCGGCCGGCCGTTCGCTGATGGGCCGCATCTGATCGATGAATCGTGGACGCCGAGCGTCTGGCTGCTTTCGAGGTTTCCGGGCGACGCGACCTCGCCGCAGCTGCGTTCCAAGTTCCCGCCGCAGCTCACCTCGGGCGTGCACATAGATCGCTTGGTAGATCGTCTCCGTACTCACCCGCATCTCCTTCAAGGCCGGGAAATCTTTCACCATCCGATGACTAATTTGCTGGGGCGACCACTTTCTCGAGAGCCTCCGTTGGACGTAGGCGCGGAGCTTGTCGTTGACGACGATCTTCGGTGTCCGCGGCCGAGCTCTTCGTGTCACGGATAGTCGGTGCGCCGTGTGTGGCAAGTACCCACGGGCCGAGATCGTGTTGCGGTGCAGTTCACGACTGATCGTCGACGGCGACCGCTGCATGGCCTGGGCGATAGCGCGGATCGATAGGCCCGACCGATAAAGGTCGTGCAGGTGCTCGCGATCCATGACGCTGAGATAGCGAGGATGGATGATCTTCTCGACGATGTTCAGGTCGATAGTTCCACCAATGGCACGGGATCTTCGTTCAGTCATAAGCCCATTGTTCTTCTCGGGATACCTCACCACACGACCATCGGGATAGATCCGGCCCCTTGTGATGATCGTGATCCCTTTGTCCCAATCCGTCGCCGACCGGGCATCGGCGCCGACTGCAGCACGGGCCTGCGTACGCGTGAGACCAGTAGCTCGCAGTCGTAGGAATTCCTCTCGTCGCGGGTTGACCCTGCGGGCTTCGCTCGTGGAGATACCGGCTTTTCGCGCCCACGCATACGCGGTCGGTCGGTGGATACCAAGCTCGACGGCGACGGTCGAGATGATCTGACGCTCCTCTACCAGCCGAAGGAACTCTGCTTTCAACTCCGGCGAATACACGCGCGGGACGGCCCGCTCCATCGTTAGTCCCGTCTTGCGCAGCCAGTTGTATCCGGCGTTCTCATTCACTCCGACTGCTCGCGCGGCAGCACGAACGGTGCCACCTCGATCGAGGAGCCGGAAAAACTCGTCCTTCTGCTCGTCCGTGTACTTCTTACCCGCCATCGCCACCACCTTCCATCAGGTGTTGCGACGACTGCTGGAATACAAGTAGTCGGGTGTTCAGTGACGTCGGTCAGCCACAGCTGGTTCGGTGCTGTTGCGGTGAAGTCGCGTTGAACCCGATCGTCATGCCCCGGAGGGCCGGCTTTGCGGTTCAGGCCGCGCTTTTTGGTGAAGACACTCCACAGCCGCTGCTGGGAGCACAGCCGACAGATGCGCCGCTCGGAAGCGGTGAAACCCTGCTCCGCCAGCTCATCTGCGATGAACCGGTAGCCGAAGGTCGGGTCATCGCGGTGGGCATCGACGGTGGCGTTGATCAGGTGCGCCTCGTCCTACACACGGTCACTAACAGGGTTCTTCTCCCAGGCGTGGAACGCCTGCTTCGAGAATCCCAGAACCCGGCAGGTCACCGCGACCGGCACCCGGATCAGGGCATCGGTCGCGGCCAGTTCACGGACCAGCGGTGGGGGTACCTCCCGCTAGCGTTGAAACATCAATTTTTTGGCAGGTTCGCCTGAGACAGGTACGCCGCGGCTCGACGCAGGACTTCGTTTTCCTGCTCCAGCAGGCGCACGCGTTTCTTAGGGTCCGGATCTCGGAGGCCTCGGCACCAGTGGCACCCGAGGCGATCCCGTCCTCGACATCGGCCTTACGCAACCAGTTATGCAGCGTCGCCTCACTGACCCCGAAGTCCTTTGCGATCTGAGCCAACGGCGCTTGATGCTTCCGAGCGACCGCCACAACATCACGGCGGAACTCAACAGGGTAGGGCTTGGACATGGTGATCATCCTTCCACCAAAGACATTCAAATCCTCAGAGGTCAGGAGTCAATCAAACCTTCAACAGCCCTCTCCGGGGTGGTGAGATTAGCTGCTCAGGCATTGTCCTAGGGCTTCGTGTAGTTGGCCCGCGGTAGGAAGTCCGGAGACACCTTCTGGTGTGTGGTAGATACGGCAAGCGAGATCTGTGGTGGGTGCCCGGGTGGGAAAGAGATCGATACCATCAAGGGCGATGGTCGGAGAACCCGCGAAAGCGGTCCCTTGGATTTCCGCTGATGATGTCAGTTCCTTCCGATACACCTTGAGGTCAGCTCTTCCCAAAGCGGCCAGGGCGCTACGGATTCTCAGTGCTGTTTCCTCGGTGTGCGGGCAATGTGAAATGTGCAGCAATTCAATTCTCATGGTCTTTTCCTACGCGCTCGGTGTTCCTATGGGCCGACTTCCGTGTGGGCTCGAGCAGCCGGTAGCGACGGGCACACGTGCTCGTCGCCGGGACGAATCGGCACGGGTCCGCGCGGATGTTTAGAGTCCTGGGGCTGCGGGTACATCGAGGTCGGTCTCGACGAGGTGGTTGTCAGAAGGTGGTGCGGGAGATGCGGCGGAGCCCGTCGACGTCGTCGATGGTGATGCGTCCGCGGCCCTGCCGGATGAGCCCGCGGGCGGCGAAGTCGGCCATGGTTTTGCTGGTCGCTTCGCGGGTGGCACCGAGGAGTCCGGCGAGCTGCTCGTGGGTGAGTTTCACGGCGCGGGCGTGGCTGAAGCGGCTGCGCGGGGCTGTGTCAGCGAGTTTGAGCAGTGTCGAAGCGGTCCGCGCCGTGAGGGGCCGCAGCGCCATGTCGGTGAGTCGCTCCTCGAGGCGGGCCACCTGTTCGCCGAGGAGGCGGGAGATTTTCACAGCAATCTTGGGGTTGGAAAGAAAGTGTTCCTCGACGTCCGCGGCGCTGAGCTGGCAGATGACGGAGTCCTCGATGGCTTCGGCGTAGTTGTCATACATTTGCTGTCCAACCAGCAGCATCTCGCCGAAGACCGCCCCGGGTTCCAGGATCGCGATGGTGAGGGTTTTCCCGTCCTCGGCGACACGGAAAATCCTGATCCGGCCTTCCTTGAGAATGAACAGGGCACTCACCGGCTGGCTCTGACTAAAGACAAGTTCACCGCTGCCGAACCGTTTCGGAGGAGACGCCCGGTCCAGGGCTGCCAGGTCGCGCGCCGAGAGGTCAACGAAAAGCTCGACGGCGTTGAGGCAACTGAAGGGCTCCCCTGTCTCAGCCAAGGAATCTCCCTCCCGTTCGTGGGGTGCCCACCCTTTCACCAGCGTACTAGCGGCGGACAGGACAGTTCTCGAGCACGCGTCATTCAAGCGGTGCGCCGTCATCGGTGCAGTCATCGGCGGCGTCGGATGATGACGGCCGCGACCAGTCCCAGAATAAGACCATACATCAGGTGTCCCACCAGGGACATCAGGGACGACCCGCCGAGGGTGAGGACAGGCATCCCCATCATGGCAGGCATGATCAGCAGAGGCCCCAGTACCCACCACAGGGCCCCGTAGACCAGACCAATGAAAGCGCTTTTCACGAGGCCGCCGGTGAGCAGGCCAGCACCGGGAATGGTCAGGGCGAGCCCTATCAGTATGGAGATCGCCAGGTGGACGATGAATCCCACGGCTGCTGAAGTGGAGCCGATAAGGGAGGCAATCATCGGGAGCATACCCATCATGGCCATCAAAGCGCCAAAGACCACTCCACCGCTCAACCCACCGACAACACCGGCCACGAGCCGCAACGTAATGGGTGGAGCCGTCGAAGCGGACGGAGTATTGCCGGCGGCATTAGCCGGTGCCGCGTTATGTGATGCAGTCATGATGCATACCTTCCTCGTCGCAAATGTTCTCCGACGGTAGGCTCCACCTCGCCCCGGCTCTGTAATCTGGAACACACAACACCAACGAACCCCCGGGTAGTGACGCCTGGAGACTGTAGCAGCCAGGCCCGATCATCGACCTCTCACCGTCCGGTACACGGCATAAGCCGGTAAGCAGACCCAGAATGGACTAGAAAAGCACCGCCCATCCCCATTCGTCCTGCAGCCCACCCCGATTACCTACCCGCGAAGCACGTCCGGGCTGCCTGCGACGTCGCTACCACAGGCAAACACGCCCACGCTCGGCGATTGCCACTCGCCGGAACGCGTCGACAGCCCGACAGCCCGACAGCCCGACAGCCCGAATCCAGCACTATCTCGAGGAGTACGAAGGTGTACCTACGAATCATAGGATCCATGCCGACCTCGCGGTCAGGGAGCCTTTCCGGGAATGCATGCAGACCGAGCTGCTCGACCGGTAACGGTTCTGATAGACGCTCATCGAACTGGCAACGCCGTGAACCGGTGGCTTCATTTCTACAACGACAAACACCGTCACAGCTGCTACACCGCCTAATAAGCTCGCGCCTAGGAAGTACTCTGGGACAGAATCACCAATGCGCTCCTTTTCATACAAGGACGATCGAACCAGCGCGACCGCTATCGCCTGCAGCATTGTTGCCGCTTGGGTTATCCGCTTAGAATCAAGGTCGAAAGGGATATCGCGTGCCTAAAAGTCCCACAGTTTACGATGTGGCAAGTCTTGCCGGAGTGTCCATCGCGACGGTTTCATTTGCCTTCAGGCAACCTGAGCGGGTGAGGGAGTCCACCCGGGACGCGATAATAAGAGCCGCAGATGTGTTGGGCTATGTCCCCAGCGGAAGTGCGCGTGGCCTAGCGCGTGGCCGCACGGGCGCCTTGGGGTTGTTCTCTTTCGATTATCTTGCTGAACCAGCCGACCGGCGGAAACCCCTAACAGCTCTGAATGATGACGAGGAGTCGTTGCGCTTCGATTTGAATGAGGAGTTCCGGCTCTTTCCGCTCTATGTGGATGAAGTGCAACGCGGATTCGAGCTTGAGTGCTGGCACCGGGGATTGGCCTTGATGATCGGCGGAGGCAACCGCTCCAGCAGCGAAGCGGTAGTGGCGGATATCGCAGGGCGGGTCGACGGTCTGGCGGTTTTTCCGCGGACAGTCCCGGAAGAGACACTGCGCCGCATCTCGCGTCGGATTCCGGTAGTGGAGCTGTCCGAGCCCTCGCAAAACGGCTCTGTGGTGAATCATGTCACGGTGCAAAACGCAGAAGGGATGCGCCTTCTGACCGAACACCTCATAGCGACGCACGGGTACAGAAATTTGCACTTCATTGGAGCGCTAGTCACCTCGGACAGCGAAGCCCGGTTCGAGGGCTTCAGCGCTGCCTTGAAAGCAGCAAACCTTCCCGCACCGCAGCGACCCACTGTCTCCTCGGAAAACCCAGACCACATCGTCTGGCTTATAAGCGATCTTCTGAACTCCGGCTCGTTGCCTCAGGGCTTTGTGTGCGCAACCGACCCGGAAGCGCTGGACGTCATTGATGCGCTGTCCGATATGGGAGTGGATGTTCCCTCAAGGGTAGCTGTGACCGGCTTTGACGGGATCGCCGCAGGCAGAATTGTGAAACCGTCGCTGACCACAGTGCGCCAACCGATGGAACGAATGGGGCGGGAAGCCGTCAGCATCCTCCTTGAACGGCTCGGCGACGCTGACAAGCCGCGCGTGAACCGGCAGTTACCGGTTCAGCTTGTGCTGCGCGAAAGCTGTGGCTGCTCCATACGTCGACCATCGCAAGCCCCGGCCTGATCCAGGTAGCCGGTTTTCCGAAAGTTGCGCTGAAGTTCGTCCCGAGAAAAAGCTCCGTCTAAGGAATTTTCCCTCTAAGTGTTGCCAAACTCACAAGTCATGGGCTTAGATCAGTTGGACAACCGGATCTAAGCGCATTGATTGAGGCGTTACTGCGCCCCGCCGCTGGCATCAGGCACTCATCGTCCAGAAGGGAAACGACAATGATCCATACAAAGGCAACGAAGGTGGCAGCCGTAGGGTTGGCAGCGGCACTACTGTTATCAGGCTGTGGCCGGGATGCCGAGAATGAAGAATCAGCAGATCCTGCTGCAGCCATCAGTTCCGGGCCAGCCACGGGTGAGCTCAGCATGTGGGCGCAAGGCGCCGAAGCGGAATTGCTGCCAGCTCTGCTTGAGGATTTCGAAGCGGAAAACCCGGACGTCACTGTGAATGTCACGGCCATCCCGTGGGACGCTGCACACAATAAGTATCAAACCGCTATCGCTGGCGAAAGCACCCCGGATATAGCCCAGATGGGCACGACGTGGATGTCGGACTTCAGCTATGCATTCGATCCGACACCGCAAGAGATCGAAACCGGCGGGTTCTTCCCGAGCGCAGTGGGTACCACTGAGATCGAGGGCATAAATTACGGTGTGCCGTGGTATGTGGATACCCGTGTGGTCTACTATCGCAGCGATCTGGCCGAGCAGGCGAGATATTCGGATTTCCCTTCCAATTGGGATGACTTCAAGGCCTTTACGAAGGCCATGCAGACCGAGGCCGGAGCGGAATACGGCATCCGGCTTCCGACGGGGACCGCCGACTCCTTCCAGTCGATGATGCCCTTCGCCTGGTCCAATGGAGTCGAGCTGCTCAGCGATGATGGCAGCGAGTGGACGATCGATACGCCGGAAATGATCGAAGCGATGGAGTACTATCAGGGATTCTTCACGGAGGGCATCGCCGACGAAAACGCTAACACCGCGGCCGGGGCGATGGAATCAGACTTCGTGAACGGTACTACGCCGGTGGTAATTGAGGGCCCGTTCTTCCTCGGTCAGCTGGAACAGGCCGGGGGCGCGGATTTCGCGGACAAGTTCAAGGTGGCAACCCTTCCGACAAAGGAAAGCGCGACGTCTTTCATTGGGGGAGCGAACATGGCGGTTTTCAAGGATACTGATAACCGCGATGCGGCATGGAAGCTTGTCCAGTGGCTTTCCCAGCCCGAGGTTCAGCTTAAGTGGTACGAAGCCAGCGGGGTACTGCCAGCGCAGCAGAGTTCATGGCAGGACCCTTCGCTATCCGGCGATGAAAATCTTGCTGTCTTTGGAGAGCAGCTCGACGATACTATGGCACCGCCCGCGGTGAACACCTGGACCAAGGTCTCGGCGGCGGGAGATAGTGAGCTCGAACAGATCGTAAAAGCCGGCAAAGACCCTGCTACCGCTATCAAGGAGCTGCAGGCCGAAGCCGAATCCATCGGCACGGGCAACTAAACAGCAATGGGGACAACTTCCCGGACACAGCCGGGCACTATGCGCCGCCGGAAACAAGCTCTCACTGCCTGGCTGTTTGCCCTGCCGTTTGTGGTCATTTTCAGTGTGTTCCTGCTGGTGCCGCTGGTGTCATCGTTGGTCATGTCATTCACAGATTTCACGAGTCGGGATGTTCAGAGTCCCCTTGCAGTGCGATTCGTTGGGCTGGAGCAGTACATAACATTATTTGGCAATGAGCAGTTTCTGCGTTCAATGCTGAACACCGCCTACTTCGTCGCAGTCGGAATTCCCCTCACGATGGTTATCGCGCTGGCGTTGGCCGTAGCGCTCAATAGCGGTATTGTTCGTTTCCGGACGGCATTCCGGGTTGGCTTCTATACACCGGTGGTGACCAGCATCGTCGCCGTCGCTGTTGTGTGGAGGTTCATCCTCCAGCCGGACGGCCTGCTGAACATTGTGCTTGGATGGGTTGGCATCGCTGGCCCGGACTGGCTCAACAGCACTTCGTGGGCCATGCCTTCGATGATCATGCTGGCCGTATGGCGCAATATGGGTACCCTGATGATCATCTTTCTGGCCGGCCTGCAAAACGTGCCCGCAGAAACTCTTGAGGCTGCCGAGGTTGACGGCGCCAGCGGGTGGCAGAGATTTTTCAGCATCACGCTGCCTTTGCTGCGTCCGACCTTGTTGCTAGGCGCGGTCCTGCTGTCTGTCGGGTTCCTCCAGTTCTTTGAGGAACCGTTCGTCATGACTGAAGGCGGGCCACTGGACTCAACGCTGTCGGTCAGCTACTTCACCTACAACCAATTCGGTTTTGGCGATTACGGTCTTGCTTCCTCAGCCAGTTATGTGCTCTTCGTTGCCATTGCCTTACTCAGCCTGGTCCAGTTCCGGGCACTACGCTCCAAAGACTAAGCGAGGAGACAGGTTGAAGACCTCCAATGACATCAGACGCATCGCGGGATCGGCCACAGGCGGGACGCCAATCACAAATAAACCTCGGTCAAGCCGCAATTTCAGACGCGCATGGACATATATGGCACTCATCGTGGCAGCCGTGGCCACGCTCTTGCCGTTCGCGTGGATGCTGCTAGGATCCTTCAAGACTCAAGGAGAACTATTGCAGCGGCCTGTCACCTGGTGGCCGCAGGACCCTACGTTGGAGAACTATGACAGGTGGTTCACTGACCTGAATATCGGCCAGTTCTTCACCAACAGCCTGGTTGTTGCAGTTTTCACGGTGCTCGGAAATTTATTGTTCTGCTCAATGGTCGGATACGCGCTGGCGAAGATGGATTTTCCCGGCAAGAAATTCTTGTTTCTACTGGTAATGATCACCTTGATGATTCCCGGCGTGGTCACCTTCGTGCCGATGTTCGTCATGGTCAGCACCATAGGCCTCGTTAATACCTATCCGGCGCTAATTCTTCCTTTCCTTGTCTCTCCGCTCGGCGTGTTTCTCATGCGGCAGTTCATCATGGGAATACCTGACTCGCTTATCGAAGCGGCAAGGATCGACGGTGCCGGCGAACTCCGGATCTTTACCCGAATCGTCCTTCCGCTGTGTGGCCCTGCCCTGGCCACCCTAGGGATCCTGACTTTCCTTAGCTCGTGGAACAATTTCCTATGGCCGCTGGTCGCGGCGCAAAGCGAAGAAAAATACACCCTTCCGGTGGCGTTGTCCCTGTTCTCCACGGGCCAGAACGCCACCGACTATGGCCTGCTCTTGGCTGGCGCCGTCTTGGTCATCACCCCCATCGTCGTCCTGTTTATCGCATTGCAGCGCTTTTTCATTCAAAGCGTCGCCGCCGCAGGCATCAAGTAGATCGCTCCTATTTCGGACCGGCCATGCTTTCCAGAAAGTGAGTTTTATATGCCCGCGCAATTCTTGTCCAGTTACCTTCGAACCTCAGTTGCCCTGGATGGAACCCCTTACCGCGACCTCAATCACAATGGGCACATGGATCCCTTCGAAAACCCTGCGCTGCCCGCAGAGGAACGCGTCGCCGATCTTCTGCCCCGGCTGAGTTTGGAGGAAAAAGTTGGGCTGATGTTTCATACGGTAATTGAAACCGGCCCGGACGGAACGCTGCTCGAACACCCTGGAAACATCAGTAAATCCTCCACAAGCACAGTCGTTAGAAAGAAATTGATCAACCATTTCAACGTCCACGCGCTCGGAAGTCCAACCCAAGCCGCCCGATGGAACAACAACCTTCAAAGCCTCGCCGAAACCAGCCCCCATGGCATCCCCATAACGATCTCCACCGATCCGAGGCACGCTTTCATCGAAAACTCGGGAGTGTCTTTCACCGCTGGCCACTTCTCCCAGTGGCCCGAACCACTCGGACTAGCCGCCATAGGCAGCCCGGAACTGATCCGGCGGTTCGCCGAGATTGTGCGCCTGGAATACACCGCGGTCGGAATCCGTGCAGCACTGCATCCCACAGTCGATCTTTCCACCGAACCGCGGTGGGGTCGCCAGGCAGGAACTTTCGGGCAGAACTGGGAACGGACTGCCGAGTATGTGATCGAGTATCTGAAAGGGCTTCAGGGCGAAGAACTTGCCCCGGGCAGTGTTGCCTGCACCACTAAACACTTTCCCGGAGGAGGCCCGCAACAGGACGGTGAGGACCCACACTTTCCCTACGGCCGCGAACAGGTTTATCCCGGCGGCCGCTTCGAGGAGCACCTTCATCCCTTTAGAACGGCCATCGCGCATCACACCAGCGCAATCATGCCCTACTACGGGATGCCGGTCGGACTGCACCGACGCGGCGAGCACATCGAAGAGGTTGGATTCGGTTACAACCGGCAGATCATCACAGACCTGCTACGAGGGGAACTCGGCTACGACGGCGTGGTGCTCAGTGACTGGGAACTGGTCAACGACAACATTGTAGGAGACCAAGTCCTTCCGGCCCGCGCCTGGGGTTCCGAGGACCTCACCGCCGCCGAACGCATGCTGAAAATCCTTCACGCCGGCATAGATCAATTTGGCGGAGAAGAATCTACTGACTTGCTCATCGGTATGGTCAGCGACGGACAGGTCAGCGAACAACGAATTGATGAATCAGCCCGCCGGCTCCTACTCATAAAATTCCGGCTTGGCCTATTCGATAACCCATACGTGGACGAGACCGCCGCTGCCAAAACCGTCGGCAACGCAGAATTCAGAGCAGAAGGACACCGCGCCCAGGCGACATCAGTGACTATACTGACCAACCGCATCTGCGGGGCCGAACCGATCCTACCTTTAAGAAATCACCCCAACATCTACATCGAGGGCATGGATCCCTTCAGCATCACCGGCTTTGGTAACCCCACAATAGATCCGTCCCGCGCAGATCTGGCGATCATCCGGCTACACGCGCCCTGGGAGCACCGCGACGACCTTTTCCTCGAGAAACACTTTCACGCAGGGTCTCTTGACTTCCCTCCCGGACTGATACACAGGCTGTGCGCATTGGCCCAGCGCATCCCACTAATCATCGATGTGCGTTTGGACCGGCCAGCCATACTCACCCCTCTGAACGACATTGCCGCAGCACTCATTGGAACTTTTGGAGTATCAGATGAAGCCCTTCTCGAAGCCCTCAGCGGGCGTATCCAACCCCAGGGACGTCTTCCATTCGAAATCCCATCCTCCATGGCAAACGTGCGCGCCTCCCGCCCCGACGTAGCCAGTGACACCGCAGACCCACTTTTCACCTACGGTCACGGCCTTGCGATACCTGTGCCATTCAAGGAAGCTCTAAATACCAACAATGCATCCAGCACATGAGACTGTGCCGAGTACGGAAATCGTTGAAAAACTAACAGAAAAATCCGAGGCCGAGATGCGGCTGCGGGAAAAATGGAGCGGTGGAGGATCGGCTAACGGGCGGGAGCTGAGAGGTAATGTGACGCTGAAGGAAGGGTCAATATGTGCTCTCTGCGTCGTGAGTCGGATCGTCAGCTTGCCGGGTGCCCCACGTCCCGGGGTAGCGGAGACAACCGTGGAGTCGATCGAACATTCTTCGATCGGCTCACGGAAGAGGGGGGTCGACGACGGCTGGGGGTGGAACCCTGGTCTCAAGAGAGTTCCTTTTCGTCGCCGACCCCGTTCCGGGATCTTCCGCAGTACACGAAAGATGGCATGCGCTGATCGAAGCCCTCGCTGTAGCGCAACCTTTCAGGGTTCCACTTCTGACGGACCAGCACCGGTGGTGATCCGTCAAGAACCCTGACTCAGAGATTAGGGCCGAACCAGTAAGCCGGCACGCGTAGTGATCACCTGACTTCACGGGCGCAATACTCGGCCATCTTTTAGCCAGTGCCTCCAAATACCCGCGGACTCACCTGGCGGGTCGATGTATGGAAACATCTTGCGGAAGTGGGTATCTCGACCTGTGGAAAGCTGGCGGTTTCTACAATCCACCGCTGCAGGGCGAACGTGGAACAGCAGGGCATGGAACTGGTGCTAACTCAGCTTCATTAGCAGTGCCGCTGATTATTTTGCTTCGTCGATGATCAGTTTGACTCGACGTCGTCCGTTCACGGGCCATGCAACTAACGACAGCCAGGTTGATGAGAAGTACCAGCCAGCAAGGAGTGGTGGCAATGGTGAAGCTGATTAGCTCAGGAAGTGTGTCTGTCGACGGTTTCGTGGCGGACCCCGAAGGCAACTACGACTGGAGCATCCCCAGCGATGATGTCCTTGCCTATCTCACGTGGCGGGAGCGCTCGATCGGTACGTACCTCTATGGCAGGTGCATGTATGAGGAGATGATGGAATGGGAAACAGCGGGCCAGAGGCCCGGCCAGTACCCGCTCGTCGACGACTTCGCACGAATCTGGCAGGCAACCAACAAGATCGTGTATTCCACCACCCTCGACGCTGTGTCAACGGCTCGGACCCAACTTAGGCGAACATTCGACCTGCAAGAAGTCGAGCGGATGAAAGCGAAGCTGGAGCAGGACATCGGAATTTCAGGGCCATGCCTAGCCGGGAACGCCATCCGGGCCGGGCTCGTGGATGAATTTCAGCTCTACGTCCATCCCGTCGTGGTGGGCGGTGGCCGACCCTTTTTCCCCACCGATGTGCGTGTTCGACTCGCCCTGGTTGAGCAGCACCATTTCGACGATGGAGTCATGTTTCTCCGGTACACCACTAACTAAGGATTCCTGACCCGAACCGCTATCGGGCTGCTGAAGGACAGCCACCAGCTACGGGAACAGGAGCATGCATGGCGTTGAGTGCTGCGGTCGAACGAAATTTCTCTTGCACGCCTGGATCGCAAACCCTCCGACGCACGTCCGAACTTATTTGGTCAGCGGGTTTCCACAGCGTTATCGAGCCGCATGGTGCGCCTCGGGTTTGTCAGCCGAGGTCTTTCGCGGTTTTGTTTCGGGACTCCTGCTGGTGCTGTTTGAGCTTTTCCTCAGTATCCCTGCGCCGCTTGGCCACAATGCGCATCTGGTCGGTGGATGACGCTCCCGGATCATGCCTGTACGTCCCTGACCGGTGATCACGACCAGCTACCGGGACTGACGGGCGTTCCCTGCCTTCGCTCATCCTCACATGATCCCATGAGGCCTCGGTCAGGAAAAGAGCACGTGAAGCACCACCACCGCTAGCGTCACCAGTGGTCAAGAGATGACCCGGCCCTGTCCCCTGGCTCTGCGTCCCGGCTCCTGGCACTTGAAGCGCCTGCGCCAATGGTGCAAAAAGATGATCAAATCAGCGCACAAAACAGGCAAGATGAAAGAACCTGCCAATGCCCCCGCAGCCTGATCCCAATTGACGCGGAGATGGAACGCTGCCTGCTGATTCGTGCGCCGTTTCCAGTGATTGCCCGATCCGGCTCCCGAGCCTAGGGTGAACCCATGGCTGAGCATGAAGCGTTGACAGTCTTTCTCGGTGAATAACACGCCGAAGACACCATAGACGGCGACGGGGCACAACCACCGAGAATCCGTCTGCGGCAGCCGGACGCACCACAGTTCATTCCAGATCTAGCCGATAACGAGCAGGGAGAAGGACATGATTAGTCAAGAAAATATCGACCGGGTACTGAACAACAACGGCAAAACCTACGACTCCGATGGTAATAAGATCGGCTCGTCGGGGCAGGTATACCTTGATGACCAGACCAACAGTCCACGGTGGATGACGGTCAGTACAGGGCTCTTCGGTATGTCTGAGTCCTTTGTACCGTTGGACGGCGCGGTGATGGACGGTGATAACGTCCGCATTAATTACACCAAGGATCAGGTAAAGGATGCGCCGCGGGTAAATCCAGGTGGCGTCCTCACTGTCGAGGAAGAGAACCGGCTGTATCAGCATTACGGGCTCGGCGGACACGGAGGCCTAAGAACCCCGGATTCAGCCACTGAAACGTCTTCGTTGGTGAATCCCGATACCGATGACGACAGCACCTATAGCGGCGTGACTGGTACCGGTCGGCCCGCTGGAGTATTCACGGATCAAACCGACCCGGACAGGGTCCACCCCAATCACCCCGCCGACAGCGAGCCCGACCGCGACAATTCGGCACGACAGCACCGGTTGCGTCGATACGAATTTCCCGAATGAGCAGATTCCAGCAGCGTTGAAGACACCAGACACCTTCCAGGGGCGTGAATCACTGGCCCTTTGAGAGGCGCCAAAACGATTAGAAGCACCCGGCAGCAAGAAAAGCCTCCGCCACGCAGCGGCGCCCAGAACTTAAGTGGCTCGGCCTGGATGGCTTCAGCTTCGACACTGACCTCACCACCCAGAATGCCGAAGCGGCTTACATTCTGAGCCGAGATCCTTGAGGACCGCACGGATAGCCAAAGGGCATCGACCACACGGAAGGTGTTAGCTGTTTTCCGGTTTGACCAGACTGTCGTCGTCTTCCTCAAGGGCGGGAGCATCTCGAAGCCCTTCGGGAGTGGCATCACTGTCCTCTACCGGCGATTTCGGAATCGGGTGAATATCCTCCCGATCCTCGTTCGATGGTTTCCCCGAAACCTTCTCCGGTTCGTGCTTGGATTTCTTGCCAGTGGAGGCCACTGAATTCTCGTTGCTCATGAGATGCACCTTTCAACGTATAGAGGTGGCCGGCTTGGTCCTAAACGGACTGCGCTGAGAGCCCCCACCCGACGAGGTGGAAAACAGGAACCCGGCGGCGCCCTTAACCCGATACGGGCTGCAGCTGGCAGTTACCGACAATGGGTCCGTGTCAGGAACTCGCGGATTTGAGGAACTGCTGCACCGATGCCTCTGGCACCCGGTACGAGCGACCAAACCGGATCCCGTCGATCGCCCCGGACTGCACCAACCGATACACCGTCATCTTTGATACCCGCATCATCGTTGCTATCTCCGAAACGGTCATCAGAGGCTCCGTCATGTCAATACGTCCCGCCATTACCTACCACTCTCAAGAGTTCCATCCACCACTTTTGTGACATCTTCAACTTTGACCACTCCTCATGCCATCTGCACGAGTAATAACTACCGGTCATCCGCTTTTCACGACCGAGTAGTTGATTCGACCTCGAACTTTTAGAACCCCCGCACCGACCACCGGCAGCGGATCCTTCTCCGCAACGACCCGCGTGGCTTAATTTGGCTGCTCCTCCACTACCGCGGACCTTGACCCGTGCTTAGCCATACCAATCGGCGGGGCGTTTCCCAGCCCGAAAGGCTCTCAAACCCTCACCGACCATCCTGAAAACTGATGCAACGCTCATACCCTCCAGCACCGGTCCCAGCAGTCCGGGCAATCGGGCCTTGGCCGAGCCCGCTGAACCTTTCAACGCATGCGACGGTGGGCGGCCCCCATATCGTTGGCGGGATATTGGGCTCCCCGTACGGCGAAGACCGGGTCTGATTCAACGAGTGTGGTTCGATGGGGTTCATGATGCAGATGGGGACGCCGCCGCCCGCTGCTGTGGCCGAGGACCTGCTCCGCCTGCGAACAGCACTAGATGGCAGTGTTCCTGGCAAGGGTCCATCGAATCTTCTGGCGGCGACCTGGAATGTGCGGGCA
>NZ_JADOUU010000035.1:0-17925 GCF_015751955.1 Arthrobacter sp. CAN_A214 | reverse complement strand
TTGATCGGTACTCACTGACCATCGCACGATGGCTCACTACGTCGCCTACGCAACGCTCAACAGCGGAGAACTACACCACTCCACGGGACGTAACCGTGATCCGAGTGTTCGATTCCTTGTCGGCGGTATCTTTTTCCGCCGTGGTATCGAGCGATCAGGCATGATGCTCCAACGACAGTAGGTCGGGTACGACGGACACCCCGGACAGGACTCCACTACGAAGCGTAGAACACGGCCCTGACACGGCGATGGTCGAGAGAGCCCTTCCGTGGTCAGAAGAGCGTTGGTGCTTCGGGGTCGATGCCGGTGAGCAGGGGCCGGATGATCGGCTCGTTCCATCCGTGCTCGAGGAGGGCTGTGCGCAGTGTGAGCGACTGGGCGCGGAACTGGGCGCGGCCGACACCGCGCCATCGGAAGGTCGAGGCGTTGGCGTGCCGGCCCTTCTGGGACCGGTCGAGCATGTTCAGCGCCTGGGTGCCGGGCAGTAGGTGTGTATCTGGCCCGGTGCTGGCGTGAACGCAGAGTGGGACGTCGCAGACGTGCATGAGTGCGATGCCAGGGTGCAGGGTCTCGCCGGTGAGGTGTTCGTAGGCGTAGCGTTGCGGCCGCAGGGCGCGTTGCTCGTCGTCCCTGGTAACCCAGAACCGCCCGTAGCCGTCGTCGGCTACGGCGCCGGTCCAGATCCAGCAGTCGCTCGGCCGCGGGCCCTTGACGACTTTCTCCCAGAACCGGTTAGCTTCTCCCCTGCGCTTCCTCATTGCCTGCTATCTCTGCCAGGACGTCATCGGACCCGCGCTGCTCGGCGGACGATCGGCCGGCGGCCTTCCATCCGCACCACTCCGACGATGACCAGAGCGGCCGCACCGATGACTAGCCACTCGGCCCACCACGGGGAGTCGGAGGCGGCGACCGTGAAGAGCAGCAGGAAGAACCAGAGTGCGATCGCCAGGGCGCCGGCGATCTGATTGCGGACCCGCGACGGGATGGGCAGCAGCAGTAGCGGTAGCCGGAGGATAGCGCGGACGAACCGGTAGCTGTACCGGATGCTCGAGGTGAGCAACCAGCGAATGATTCTGATCATCATGCTCTCCTGGTCGCCGGCGGGTCTTGCCGGGTGAGTTCAGCTTCGATGGCTGTGAGCCTGGTGGCACGGTAGGGATGCGGTCACAAGTGAAGCCGTAGGCGTCGGTGCTGTGTGGGTTCTGGTGCATCCCGGTCCCATGCTGCGAACAGAGCTCGAGCACTCGACAGGTTGCCGTGCTGGCGTGCAGCGAAAAGATCCGCTCGCAACTCATGCGTGCGGCTGTTCGCTAGGTAGGTGAAGGGTGATGCAATCGCGACGATCAGACTGACAGCGGCGATGGCCAGACCAGGGAACACTCCGGCACCGGAGCTTTCCGCGATGAGGCCCACGACCACTCCCCCAAGTAATAGGAGTGCTGCGAAGCCCATTCCTGCCATGAACTGACGGGTTTTCCGCTTCCACCATGCCTCGTTGGCGAAGTGGCCCAGCTCGTGTGTCAGCAAAAACCTAAGGACGTCGAACGGCAGTTCTCGCATGGCCGACTCGGTGATTTTGATTGTTGGCACCCCGCGGATTGCCTTGTACTCGGCGTTCGCCCGTGGTGCGCCTGGTTTACCCACCGATGGGGCAAGGGCGACCACCGGTGTTGGAAGACCTACCTGTGCCGTGACTCGCCCTACGATGGCGCGGGCCTCCTGTAAGAGGGCGTCGTCGGCTGTCCGGTCGTGTGGCGCTGTCATCCGGGAGCCGTCCGATCCAGCGCCCGGTACAGGGTGGTGCGGTCGATGTTCAGGCGTCGGGCGACCTCTGCCTTCGGAACGCGTGCCTCGATCAGGTTCCGCGCCTCGAGCAGCTGGTCATCGGTGAGCTTGCGGGATCGGCCCTGGTAGGCGCCGCGCTCCTTCGCTGCCCGAATACCGTCGGCTTGCCGTTCCCTGGTGATCGCTCGCTCAAGCTGCGCGAAGGACGCCATGATGTTCAGCTGGAACTCTGCGAACGGATCCGCGCCGCCAGGGGTGAACCTGACCCGTTCGGCGATGAACTCCACGGTCACACCCTTCGCGGTCAGCTCCCCCACGATCTGATTAAGGTCCACCACTGATCGGGCGAGCCGGTCCATGGATGACACCACGACGACGTCGCCGTGGCGGGCGTACTCGATCATCCCTGCCAGGGCAGCGCGGCCGGCCCGCTGCGCGCCGGATTGCTTCTCCTCGAACAGGCGATCAACAGCGCCGAGGGCGGCCAGCTGTCGCGCGAGATTCTGGTCAAGGGTCGAGACTCGGGCGTACCCGATGCGCTGCACCCGATGTTGCGTCATGTCTAGACCCTCGCACGTTGACGTTGCAAAAGCCAGAAAAGGACCCTGAAGCAACGCGATTCGGGCCGTTCTGCGCAGTTGCGTTTGGGTGTACTCGCCGCGACACAACCCGATGGGTGGCAGAACTCGCGCCAACTCACGGAGACATCGAGGGGTTCCGCATACAGCTTGTGCTGCAGTCATGAACCGCTGAAGACACAGCAAAGCCTGTCACTTTTCGAAGTCGTTTGCACGGAATGTCCGAAGTCGTCTGCACGGTCGTCAATTTCGTCCCGGCGCGCCTAATTCCAGCTGTTCCCTCGCCGACCCGCTCTGTTCTGTTCTGTTTCGAAATATCGACTCCACCACGAGGGCGACACTGTGAAGGAGTGAGGTGGGAACAAAATTGATAAAAATTTACTATGAATTCCTTCATAAATGAGTATTAGAAGTTTTCAATCGTATCTGTCACAGTGTTTCTGGATGGGAGGTTCCGATTGGCATTTATCAACACACATAGGCGAGGACACAGGCTGGAGGTGACTCTCACCGATCCGCCGCGACGGAACGCCTTGAGCACACAGATGCGCGTCGAGCTCATCGCGGAGCTCGAGCGAGCTAATGCGGACCCAGGTGTCCGCGTCATCATCCTCAAAGGAGCAGGACGTTTTTTCTGCTCCGGAGGTGATCTCGGAGCCATGCCCCCCAAAGATAGGGGCGAGGCAGCTTCTCGCCTCAGGCAAATCCAGATCCTCATCGGATTGCTCTCGGATTCACCAAAGGGAACCATCGCAGTGCTGACTGGGCCGGCAGTGGGCCTCGGCAGCAGTCTAGCCACCGCCTGTGACTACATCTTCATGACTACCGATGCCATGTTCTCCTTTCCGTTCACCCGTCTTGGGTTGATGCCGGACGGCGGCATCCTGCACACGTTAGGGCTTCGCGTTGGTTATGCGAAAGCGAAGCAGATCATGCTTGAAGCGCGCACTATAGACGCCGGGGAAGCCCTCAAGATTGGCTTAGCTGACGTGGTGTTGCCCGCGGAGGAGATGGACGTTGCAGTCGTCGATAAGGCGGACCTGATTGCCAGCGGGGCGCCTTTGGCGATCGCCGCAATCAAAGCAGTCTACCGAGTTAACTTGCTGGACAAGGAACAGATATTCGCCGCCGAACAGCGCGAGCAGGAAGCCCTTTACTTCTCCAGTGACTTCGCTGAGGGAAAGGCTGCCTTTGAGCAGCGGCGCGCTGCGATGTTCACCGGTACCTAAACAAATTGAGGATCTACTAATGCGGCTTTTGGAGAACAAGACCAGTGTGATCACGGGCGGAGCCGGGGGTATCGGGCTGGCCTCGGCTAGAGCGCTGGCGCAGGCTGGCAGCAGTATTGTGATTGGGGACAAGGACCACGGTCGACTGGATTTGGCACTGGAGGAGCTGGACCTCGGTGACTCCTGCATTGGGGTGCAATGCGATGTCACGTCATCCTCGGATGTAACCCACTTGGTGAACGCTGCTGTCAGTAAGTTTGGTTCCCTCGATGTGATGGTTAACAATGCGGGGTTCACGCGCGATGCGACGATGCGAAAGATGCGCGAAGAAGATTTCGACTCGGTTCTTGGCGTGCATCTCAAAGGCGCATGGTTGGGAACCAGAGCTGCAGCAGACGTCATGCGCACCGAAGGCACAGCAGGATCCATCGTCAACGTTTCTTCCATCTCGGGAAAAGTCGGCATGGCCGGACAAACCAATTACAGCGCGGCAAAGGCTGGCATGATCGGCCTGACCAAAGCAGCAGCGAAGGAGTTGGGTTTTGCGGGAATCCGCGTGAATGCGGTACAACCTGGCATCGTCCGAACCGAGCTTGTAGAAAGCCTCAAACCTGAGGTACTCAGCGCCAAATTGGCTGAAATTCCGATGAAGCGGTTCGGTGAACCCGCGGAAGTAGCACAGGTCATTCTCTTTCTCGCCAGCGGCATGTCCAGCTACATGACCGGTTCGGTCCTGGAAATAACGGGTGGAAGGCACATTTAGAAATGCCGCGATCAATGCATCGAAACATCGTCCCAGCCGACGGCCCGGATCAGCCGCAGCGACGTTTCCGCTGTGAGATACCCGTTCGGTGGTCAGATCAGGACGTCAATGGACATGTGAACAATGCCCGTGTCGTGACCTTAATGGAGGAGGCACGCCTGCTCTGGCTCAACCGACGTGCCGCGTCCGCAGGCGTGGAGAGCTTCAGCCACCCAAAGTTCGTGGTTGCACTCAACGTGGATTTTTTGAAACCCATATCCTATGGGCCGGCGTTGGAGCTATGCCTCGCTATCAGTCGCATCGGCACCAGCTCATTCACTGTTTCCTATGAGGCATCGCAGGACACGCATACCGTTTTCCGCGCAAGTACCGTGCTCGTTGTCATCGACAGGAGTTCCGGCAGACCCAGGGCGTTGCACGCCGAAGAAATCGCATATCTCACCGGCTACACCACGCTGGACCACGAAGCCAACAACATTGGAGAGACGAATGACTGACTCGACCGACTTCTACCTTCTTGAGGGCGCGCTGAACGATGAACAGCGCGAGGTTCAGCAACGTGTCCGGAACTTCGCCCGGAAGGAAGTCCTTCCGATAATTAATGACTACTGGGACCGCGCAGAGTTCCCCTTCGAGCTGATTCCGAAAATCGCTGACCTGGGAATTGTGGGGACCACGATCGAAGGTTACGGCTGCCCCGGAATGAGCCGCCTTGCATCTGCAATGGTCTCACTGGAAATGTCACGAGTGGATGGCAGCGTCAATACCTTTTTGAGCGTGCAGTCTGGCCTGACTATGGGTTCCATAGCGCTCTTAGGCAGCGAGGATCAAAAGAACCGGTGGCTGCCGGAGATGGCAGGGTTGAAAAAAATCGGAGCCTTCGCATTGACAGAACCCAACCACGGATCCGATTCGGTGGCGTTGGAAACCACAGCCCGCCGCGACGGCGATCAGTGGGTGATCAACGGTAATAAGCGGTGGATTGGCAACGCAAACTTTGCAGACGTCGTCGTCATTTGGGCGAGGGACGAGGCCGACCGGAAGGTCAAGGGCTTCGTCATGGAGAAGAACCCGGACGGGACGTATCCGGAAGGCTATACGGCGGAGTTAATCACCGGAAAGATCGGTAAACGGGCTATTTGGCAGCCCGACATAGTCATCAATAACCTCCGGATTCCTGCGGAGAACCGGCTGGTTGAGTCTGCGAGTTTCAAGGACGTGGGGCGCGTTCTGATGGCGACGAGGGGCAATGCCTCATGGGAATCGCTGGGACATGCGATGGCTGCGTACGAGGCAGCGCTGGCCTACGCTATGGAACGAATCCAGTTCGGAAAGCCGATCGCGAGCTTCCAGCTTGTCCAGAACAAGCTCGCCAACATGCTGGCCGAACTCACGGCTATGCAACTGATTTGCTTCCGGATAACCGAGCTTCAAGAGCAGGGAATGCTCACCGGGGCGATGTCCTCCCTGGCAAAAATGCACACCTCCCAAAAGGGTCGATGGATCTGTGCTGAAGCGCGGGACATTCTCGGAGGCAACGGGCTGCTTCTTGAGTACCAAGTGGCTCGCCACCTGACCGATATGGAAGTTGTGCACACCTACGAAGGGACCGATTCTATTCAGTCCCTCATAGTTGGACGTGAGATCACCGGTATATCCGCCTTTGCATAAAAATTAGGGAAGGTCCTGTACCGGTAATCCGGCCCAGAACCTTCCCTAATGCAGAAGTGCGGTCTCTTAGCTCCAGCTGTAGAAACCTGTTCCGGACTTCCGACCCAGATCTCCGCGCTCCACCATGTCGCGCAGGAGTTGCGGCGGGGAGAATCTTTCGCCGAGGGTGGAGCTTAGGTATTCAGCAATCCCGAGGCGCACGTCGAGGCCTACAATATCCGTCAGCCTTAGTGGCCCAACAGGATGCTTATAGCCCAGTACCATCGCTGCGTCGATGTCCTCAGCTGTGGCAACACCCTGTTCAACCATGCGGATGGCCTCCAGGGCTATGACAACACCAAGCCTCGAGGAGGCAAATCCCGGTGCGTCATTGACGACGACGGGAGTTTTGCCGAGCGCCTCGACCCAGCCGCGGGAGGCCTCCGCCAATTCTGCGGAGGTGTCTTCGGCCAGCACCACTTCAACGAGCAAGGAGGCAGGCACCGGGTTGAAAAAATGTAAACCCACGAAACGCTCCGGGCGCTGCAAGTTGCCTGCCAGTCCGCTCACTGACAGTGACGACGTATTCGTAGCGAGCCACGCATCCGCCTTCAGCTGATCCTCAACGGCTCTGAGTGCTCGTGTTTTGAGCTCCCATTCCTCCGGCACCGCTTCCACCACGAGGCCGCACTGTGCAAACGTCGAGTAGTCGGTGGACACAGAAAACCGAGTAGAGAGAGTCTCCAGAGTCTCGGTGGTGGTGCCGCGCTCCACGCTCTTTTTCAGGGTTTCAAGAACGCGCCCGCGCGCCGCTTCCGCGGCTTCACCATCGCGCTCGACGACGACAACGGTCGACCCCGTCGCCACAAAAGCATGGGCTATTCCCGCGCCCATCCTTCCGCCACCGAGCACGCCTACCATGAGGGGAATCCGAGCCGGGTTTGTCATCTCAACACTGGAAACGTTCATGGGGTTCTCTTCCTATCTGAATTCTTCCTGTTCAAAAACTCCTGCATTCGATCAAATTTTGCCTCAGATTCAAAAAGGATTCCCTGAGCCAACTGGTCGATGACCGGATGAGCCCCGACGGGGGTATGGAACACTGACTTGGTGATGCGCACCGCCAACGAATCCTGCCGACAGATCCGGTCAGCAAGTGCATCGGCGGCCTGAATCAGTTCCTCCGGAGGGTGGATTTCGGTGATCAGGTGGAGCCCCAAGGCTTCCTCGGCTCCGAGGATGCGTCCCGCAAGCAACATTTCCTTGGCCACCGGTTCGCCCACTAATTCACGCAGGCGCCACGATGCGCCGGCTGCGGCGAGGATGCCGAGTCCGGTTTCGGGGTTGCCAATCTTCAGCGACGGCGTACCAATCCGAAAATCAGCAGCGTAGGCAAGCTCTGCCCCGCCGCCCAGCGCGTAACCGTCCAGGGCGGCGATAACGGGCAGGGGCAACTTGGCAATACGAGTGAAGACGCCGGAATTGATCCCAGCCAAAGCCTCATCCCGGCGTCGTTCCCGCAACTCGGCGATGTCCGCACCGGAAGCGAAAACTCCGCCCGAGGGCGTCTGCGTGCCGGAAAGGATCAGCACTTTGGGCGTTTCCTCTAACCTGGCACAGACCCTGTCCAGTTCTTGCGCCATGACGTGGTCAATGGCGTTGCGGACTTCCGGGCGGTCCAACCGCACATGCACCCGGTCGCGGTGCTCCTCGACGCGAAGCGTCGTGTAGGTCTCCGCCATTAGACTCCCTCGACCAGCAGCGCCGTACCCTGGCCGACGCCGACACACATGGTGGCCAGCCCGATCCGGCGGCGCCCGCCGGCCAACTCACGTTCCATGCGGCCAAGCAGCGTGATCACGAGACGGGATCCGGAAGATCCTAGAGCGTGGCCAAGGGCAATAGCGCCGCCGTCGTTGTTCACAATCTCCGGATCGAGACCCAACCGCCGGATACAGGCGAGCGACTGTGTTGCAAACGCTTCATTGAGCTCGACGGCGCCGATGTCCCCAATGCCCAACCCGGTGCGCGCAAGGATCTTCTGCGTCGCGGGCACCGGACCGATGCCCATAACTTCCGGCGGCACTCCGGCGGACCCGCCATCCACAATCCGGGCTCGCGGAGTTAGCCCAAATTTCCGGATTGCGGCTTCGGAGGCGACAATGATTGCTGACGCTCCATCATTCAAACTGGACGCATTGCCGGCAGTGACAATTCCGCCCGGCTTCACCACGGGGCGCAGCCCGGCCAGAACCTCCAACGTGGTCCCGGATCGCGGGCCTTCATCGGTGTCCACCAGGACTGATTTTTTACCTTGCGGTGTGGGCACGGCGACAATTTCCGCGGCGAACCGGCCGCCATCGATCGCAGCGAGTGCTTTTTCATGAGAGCGCACCGCGAAAGCGTCGGCATCCTCGCGGGAGATGGCGTCCACAGCGGCAACTTCCTCCGCGGTTGCCGGCATGGATAAGGTGGTTTTGTCCTGTGACTTGAATATCGGGTTGACGAAACGCCAACCGATGGATGAGTCGAAAATTTCGCCGGGCCGGGCGAAGGCCTTGGTCGGTTTTTCCTGAACCCAGGGTGCGCGGCTCATTGATTCGACGCCGCCGGCAACCACAATGTCCGCAGCGCCGGCCTTGATCATATGGGAAGCCATGATGATCGCCGAAAGGCCCGACGCGCAGAGTCGGTTCACGGTGATCCCGGGGACGGTGTCCGGTAGCCCTGCAAGGAGCGTGGCCATACGCGCAACGTTGCGGTTTTCCTCACCGGCGCCGTTGGTGTTGCCGAAGATCACCTCATCGATGGTTTCAGGGTCTACGCCGGCTCTGGCCACCGCTTCTTTGATGGTGAGCGCGGCCAGATCATCGGGGCGGACTCCTGATAGCGCTCCACCGTAGCGTCCAACCGGGGTGCGCGCCCCGCCTACTAGAAATGCCTCAGCCATAATATCTCCTCAATTGATGTACCCCGATGTGGGGATGACGTGCGGGCGATGTGCTACCTGCCCGCCTATTTGGCCGCGAGCTGGCGCCCGCCGTCGATTATTAGGTTTGTTCCCGTGATGTACCCGGCGAAGTCGCTGAGCAGGTATGTGCAGGCATTAGAAATTTCGTCTTTTGTCGCAATCCGCCCGAGCGGGATTTCCCTGAGGTGGCGTTTCAGCTCGTCAGGTGTCCCATAAAGTACATCTGCGCCGCCGGTTCCCTCAGTGAGGCCGGGGGTAAGGGTGTTAAGCCGTATTCCATGCTGGGCCCATGCAGCTGCGAGAGACTTTGTCATGGTCAACACGCCGCTCTTGGCGCTGGCGGAATGGATTGTACTGGAACTGCCCGTCAGAGCGGCGGTTGTACCGATGTTGACCACGGACAGCGGAATTCCGGCTTCAATGGCATTGCGGCCAACCGCTTGGGTGACGTTCCAGGTGCCGTTGAGAACAATATCGACGACGGCGCGCCACCCGTTGGGACTCAGATCCAACGGATCCACCCGAAAATTACCGGCCGCGTTATTCACCAGCAGACTAATGGTTCCAAGCTTCCGGGAGATTTCACCGATGGTTTCGCGAACTCCGTCGGCGTCGCGCACATCAACGCTGTAGCCTGCAGCCGTTGATCCGTTTCTGGACAGTTCCTCGGCCGCTGCGTCCAATCGGCCCGAATCCCGGCCAACGATGGCGACGTTCGCGCCCAGGCGGGAGAGGCTAAGCGCGATGGCCAATCCAATGCCATTGCTGCCACCGGTTACCAAAGCTGTGTGACCGTGAAAAGTATTCGGGGGCAACATGGATGTGAGCCTTTACCTGGATTGTCGGGATCAGCGGAGGTAAACCCTGGAAGGATCTATCTCCTCACGGAGCATACGGAGTTCCTCCTTTGTGGGCGCGGCGGTTATGGTGATGCTCTCCATCAGCCGCAGCGGCCAGCCGGTCGCCGCGCGCACTCGTTCAACAGTCACGCCTTCGTGCACCGAGGCCAGACACAATTCGCCGGTTTCATCCATCTTGAGTACGCCGAGATCGGTGATCACCGTGGTGACGCCCAATCCGCGCGTGGGGACCTTTGGTGCGGCTTTCCGCGCCGCCGCGAGGGAAGGGCTGGTGCAGAAATCCAACTTATCGACAAAAGACGCGGGATTATGTCTGCGCAAAACAACGAAAACCTCGTGCGAATTTGCCATGACCTCCACGGCGCCACCGGATCCGGGCAGACGGACTTTTGGATTGTCCCATGGACCGATCACGGTGGTGTTCAGGCTCCCATGACGGTCAATCTGCGCCGCGCCCAGGAAACCGACGTCGATCCAGCCTCCTTGAAGTACGTATCCGAAGAGCACCGGCATGGTAAGAATTGCCTCGGCCCCGGTGGCCAGGGAGGCATCTGCTATTGTCTCCGGAAGCCGTGGTGGGTGGGCTCCGCAGACTCCCGATTCGTAGATCTGCTCTATGTCCGGTGAGCTGGACTTCTGAGCGAGGGCGACGGCAAGAGTCGGCAGCCCGATCCCGGCAAATACCCTCCGTTTGCCCTGTAGCAGGCGGCAACTGACAGTTGCCAGGAGCTCGCTTGCTGTATAGGTGTCGCGTGCCTCATCCTCGATGCTGTCCGTCTGTTTCGTGGTCATAGGACGCTTCCATAGTTAACTGGCGTGGAAAAGCGCGGGGCCGGAGTCAGCCGCTCGAAGAAGTTGCTACCGAGTTTGCTGAGGTAGCCCGAATGGCTTCCGACGTCGTGAATCCATTCCTGTATCCACTGCTCCAGTTTCTGCGGATCCTTACTAATGTCAGACCAGGCCCGGTAGAAATCATTGTCGCGGTCGTAGTATCCCTGAGCGAATGACGGGTGGGCGCCGTAACCGCATTCAACGACGGCGTCAACGGCGAACCCAGGAATGATGGTGCGGTTTGGATCCGAGCGGATAACACCGTCATCGACAATCTCCTCAACAAGAACGATCGTTTTCCTCGATGCGAACGCCGCCTCCTGCTGCGGACCCAAAATTCCCCAGCTCTGGACATTGCCGCTGAGGTCAGCCCGTTGGGCGTGAACGATCGCAACGTCGGGGTTGAGCGGAGGAACCACATACGTTTCAACGTCACTGTCAAAAGGAGAAACGACCCTCCTTAAGTTCGGGTTGACCTTCGGAAGGTCGCTACCGGCGTAGGAACGGATGGGCATGAACGGAACGCCGGAGGCGCCGGCCTGGTAGCGGGCAAGCAAACCGTAGTGGCTGTATTCTTCAATCTCGATCGGTGAGCTGCTGCCGGCTTCAACGGCGCGTCGAATCGCATACAGGGATCCAACCGAACTGTTGCCGGTAAACGCGAAAACCAGCTTGCTGACGCACCCGGCGCCCACCAGTTGGTCGGCGACGATATCTGGGGTCATGCGTACTAACGTGAGATTGCGGACACCCTGCCGGATAATTTCATGGCCGGCCGCGTAAGGGATCAGGTGCGTGAAGCCCTCCAACGCCAGAACTTCGCCGTCAGAAACAAACTGGGCGACTGCGTCGTGCAGACTGAACCGCTTATTGGTCATTATGTGATGCCCTTCACTACTGCAAGCTTTGGTTGTCCAAGCTTGCATCCTGTGATCCATATACGTCCAATACTCAAAGTAGACTCATGTTATGCATTGTGCTTATCAAACGTTCAGGAGGCAGCTATGGAGTTCAGGCATCTCGTCGGATTTATTGCTACAGCAGAGGAACTGCACTTTGGTCGGGCCGCCGCCCGTCTCCACATGGCTCAGCCTGCACTAAGTCAACAGATCCGCCAGCTGGAGAAGGAACTCGACGTTGTACTGTTCCATAGGAATACCCGCTCCGTCATTTTGAGCGAGGCTGGACACGCCCTCCTGCAACCGGCCCGCCAAGTTATTGCAGACGTAGACCTCGCAAAAAGAGCCGCAATTCTTGGCACTTCCGAAATTGTGGGCCGCGTGGTCATTGGATTC
The DNA here is from genome assembly GCF_015751955.1 of Arthrobacter sp. CAN_A214. Classification (NCBI taxonomy): domain Bacteria; kingdom Bacillati; phylum Actinomycetota; class Actinomycetes; order Micrococcales; family Micrococcaceae; genus Arthrobacter; species Arthrobacter sp. CAN_A214. The sequence goes on along the minus strand of NZ_JADOUU010000035.1, from coordinate 5,963 downwards.
GCGGGTGCCAGCAGCCGCAACGTCCTACCCAAACTGGCGCGAGCCGTTCGTGCCGAACAACCTGGTGTTGAATTGATTCTGCAGGGGCAAACCTATGCTGGCGCAGCACTCGGGGAGATTGTGGCGGGACAGGTGGATATCGGATTCTGCCGCCTCCCAGTGATGAATCCTGCTATAGCAACGAGAATTTTTGACTACGAGACATTGGTGGCTGCGCTACCATCCGATCACAGGCTTGCTGCCCAGGAAACGATCAACATCTCAGATCTGGCATCAGAACCTTTCGTCACGTTCCCCGGCAATCGTGGGTCAAGTGTGCGGGATGCTTTAGTCCATCAGGCGATGATTGCAGGGTTTACCCCGCAGATCATGCAGGAGGCCCCTGACTCCTACACAATTCTGAGTCTTGTGGCCGCAGGGGTCGGTGTCACCCTTACCGTTTCCTCTGTTCAGCACATCGATACGCCCGGGTTGGTTTACCGTCAGTTAAACGGCAACATCCCGGATCTCGCCGCCGTCCTGGCGTGGCGCAAGGACAACTCCTCGCCAGCGGTGCGGGCCGTTCTGGATATTGCGGAACGGGTTTTGCCCACGCCGCGGAGAGAGACAACACCAAACCATTCATAAGCAGGTTCTCAGATCACGCGCTGTACAGGGCGGAATTCAAGGCAGAGGTACACTCTCCATCGGTGCGGAAGGCAGAGTAGAACTCGACAGCAGCAAAGACCGACCGCCCGAAGTCTCCGTACCTATTTCACCCACTAGTTTGGAAGAGGGCGGGGAAGCGGTGGAGGAGCGCATTCCCGCGAGGAGGGAGAATCACGTTTAGCCGCCGACGTATTTTTGGTCTACTGCTGAATCTCCTGCTGGTGGCCGTCAGCGTATCGCTGTTCGTGCCCCAGGCCAGCCAGATTGCAGGTGTGTTGATGATCGGCGGTGCCGTTGTGGGCCTCACCATGGTGTCGGCGCCGGTCAGGTTGGTCTCAGGCATCTTGATTGGTGTAGGCGCAGCCGCGTATTCCGCGGCGTTGACCCGTGGCCATGCTTTCGACCCAATGGAAGTGCTGTCAGTGAATCAAACATTGATTGGCATGATTGCCGCAGTCTCCTTTCTGCAACTCATTACACGGACGGAAGGCCTTGCGCAGCCCCGCCTTTCCGGCCGCGCTGCTGTCTGGCGAACCACCGGCGTAGTGCACCTGCTTGGCTCGATAATCAACATCACCGTCGTTGGCTCGGCTGCCGATCAACTGCGCCAACGCAGACCTTTGCAGATAACAGATGCGTTGTTGATCTCGCGCGCATTTTCCACGGGTTCATTCTGGTCGCCGTTTTGGGCGGCATCCGCGGCCGCTCTTATCTACGCACCGGAAGCGGAAATCCGAATTATTATGGTGTGCGGAGCAGCCTTGGCGGGAGTAGCCATCGCGTTCACTTCGGAGTCTGCCGCGCGGCGCCTAGGTGAGCGACTGGCGGAATACCAGGGCTACGCGCTAAGCCGACAGTTGCTTGAGGTCCCCTTGGCCATGGTGGTCCTGATCGTCCTACTGCATTTTCTGGCGCCGGAAATTCCCGTGGCAAAACTTGTGTTGGTGTGTTCCCTCGTTGTCACTGCCGTAGTTCTCGGTGTCCGCGGATACCAAGAGGGGTATCGACGATTCAGCGAACACGCAACGCACCACATACCCAAGCATTATGGCGAACTTACCCTGTTTGCTTCCGCCGGGTTGTTAGCCGTGGGCTGCCAAGCATTGCTGTCAGTGACCCCCGTGCACATGCCTGTCGAGGTGTTTGGCGTGTTTGAAGCCTGGCTTTGCATTGTCGCGACGGCAGCACTCGCGCTAGTAGGCGTGCATCCGGTTGTCTCGGTGGCCGTGCTGGCTGCATTGGTCGCCCAGTTGAATCCTGATCCGACTCTATTTGCCTTGGCAGCCATGATCGGATGGGGCTGTTCCATACCGGTGGGACCCCTGTCCGGGTTGCTGCTGCATCTTGGTGGCAGATATGGAATAGACGCTTTGGCGATCGTGCGTGGAAACCTGCCGTACCTTCTCTTCGTCATAGGCATGGCCTACCCCGCGCTACTGCTATGCGAAGTCCTCATTCGGATATGACATGCCGGACAGTCCCGTCTGGGTTATAAAAAAATCTTCCGACTCTTGTACGAATTGAGTATTGGACTTTATCGGTAGGGGGCTGCCAGTCTTAGGGGCAGCAAGAACCCATGGTGATCCACATCACGTAGCTCACCAACCGCCCTTTAGCGAATCCGCTTCTGCCGGTCCATGCAGTAGTGCCGGTCTCGATCCTGAGGGACGGGTTGCAGTCGCCAAGCTCGAAGGAACAAGGGATGCCAAAGACGCCATGTACTGCCCTCGGTTGGCTCTACAGCCCGCCGGTCAACGACCGTCACTCGGTACACCGCTCCACGGGTCGAAGGCAGCCTCTGATCAGTGCGGTGCTTGAAGGGTGGCGCTAGGTGATTTCCCGGAATAGTAATGTAAGCGGTCCTGGAGATAAGGATCCATTTCACGTTGATCTGCCGTCCGAAGAGGCCTCCGCCCTGTGGGAACATGACAAGCCGACAGCCGGACCGATGGCGAATGTGTTCAGCGCGGTCCTAGTGGGCGCCATTGGGCTAAGTTGCATGACGGGAGCCCTCGCGCTCGGGCTGGGGACGCCAGCGGAGCCCGGCAGCGGTATGTGGCCGTTTATTCTCTCCGTCGTATTGATCTCCCTCTCGGTGGCTCTGGCCCTGTTTGCGCGGCGCATCATCGACGTCGAAAAGTTCTCCAGTTCCAGTTGGGCTGTTCTTGCGGGAACGGCAGGTCTTGTATGTTTTGTGTTTTTGCTTCCGGTAATCGGTTTCGAGATTCCCTCTCTGGTGCTGACCTTCGTCTGGCTTAGATTTCTCGGCAAGGAAACGTGGCGAATGTCTTCGCTGCTCAGCTTCACTATCGTCGCTGCTTTCTACATCATCTTCGTCCTCTTACTTGGCGTTCCACTGCCGCATTTGTTTTAAGGAATTAATATGGACTTTCTCGATCCGATGATTAATGGATTCGGCGTCGTCGCTCAGCCGACGAACTTGCTCTACTGTTTCGTCGGGGTAACCATCGGAATGTTGATCGGCGTGCTCCCTGGGCTCGGCCCAACCGCCACGATCGCCATCCTGCTGCCGTTGAGTTACGGTATGGAACCGGTGACGGCCATCATCATGCTGGCGGGAATCTACTACGGTGCCCAGTACGGAGGAACCATTACTTCGGTACTGCTCCGACTGCCGGGGGAGGCGTCCACTGTGGTGACGGTTTTCGATGGTTACGCCCTCGCCAAGCAGGGAAAAGCGGGCACTGCACTCGGCATCTCAGCTATCGGATCCTTCATCGGCGGCACCTTGGCGATTTTCGGACTAGCGCTATTTGCTCCGATCGTAGCCGGGTATGCCTTGGACTTCGGGCCGCCGGAATACGCAGCCATGACAGCTCTTGGTGTACTCCTAGTCGCAACCGTCGGCAACGGGCACAAGCTTAAATCCGTCATTGCAGCCACAGTCGGACTGCTACTGGCGACTGTGGGCCGAGACATCTTCACCGGCACCCCACGGTTCACCTTCGGCAACCTGGCACTCATGGAAGGCATCGGGTTCATTGCCATCGCGATGGGAGTCTTCGGCCTCGGCGAAATTATCTATAACATCGAACAACGACACAATAAAGTCTCCGCACCCGCCAAAGTGGCCAACGTCTGGCCATCTCGTAAGGATCTCAAACAGGCCTCCGGCGCCATCGGGCGCGGCTCTGTTCTTGGCTTCGCACTGGGAGTCCTTCCGGGCGGCGGCGCCACGTTATCTTCCATGGTCGCCTACTCCATTGAAAAGCGGCGTGCGAAGGAACCCGAAAGATTCGGCCGCGGAGCCATCGAAGGAGTTGCGGGGCCGGAGACGGCAAACAATGCGGCAGCAACGTCATCGTTCATCCCACTACTCACCCTAGGCATCCCAGCCAACGCCACTATGGCGATCATGCTGGGTGCTCTACTGATCCAGGGCATCACCCCTGGTCCGCAGCTCGTCTCCGACCAACCAGATCTGTTCTGGGGAGTGATCAGCTCGATGTTCATTGGGAATATTCTGCTGCTGATAATGAGCATCCCCCTCGTTGGAATCTTCGTCAAAATTCTACGGGTGCGCGAAGGTATTCTTGCACCGATTACCGCACTCATTACCCTACTGGGTGTCTACACGATCAATAACAGCACCTTTGACATGATGCTGGTAATCATCTTCGGCGTCCTCGGCTATCTGATGAAAAAATTCGGCTTTGACGCCGGACCGCTGGTGCTGGCATATGTTCTCGGCGGACTGCTTGAAAGCTCATTTCGCCAATCCATGAGAATCTTCGACGGCGACGCTACCGGATTTCTCACCCGCCCAATCTCGGCTACATTAATTGCAATGTTTCTCGTCGTGGCCCTTTTGCCAGTTATCCAGAAACTATGGAAGCACCGTCGTCACCAACTTCCTCACGAACCAAACAAAGTCACTGAAAATGGAAGGGAGGCGCAGGCGACGAAGGATGACTGACTCCTCGGGACACCGGGAAGATAAGGCACGCATTTCTTATGGGCGGCCAATGGAATACTCTCATAACCTACAAACGTTTTTTCAAACAACGAACAAAAGGGGAATGCATTGAAAAGAAAAACTATAGGTCCGGTGCTTATTATGGCTCTCACTTTGGCGGGGTGCTCCGGGTCCAACCTAGGAGGTTCCCAGGCAGCCACTTCCGGGTCCGGTGAATGTGAAGGCGATAATTTCCCTTCAAAGACAATAGAAATTGTTGTCCCATACGCTGCAGGTGGTGGAACAGACACCGTCGCAAGGGCACTAGCAAATGCCGTTCAAACCCATCTTCCGAACGAAGCATCGGTGATTGTAACCAATAAACCGGGCGCTTCTTCTACGCTTGGCATTGCCGGAGTCGCTAATGCAGAACCGGACGGTTACACCTTGGCTGCGGTCACCAGTACAGGTTTGGCAATACAGCCCCACCTGCCCGAGACGCCATACGAAGTGGACGCTCTGCAGCCCGTGGTGCAGGCAGTGTCTTCACCGCAGGTCCTCCTTGTAAAGGAGGACGCGCCCTGGAAAACCCTCGATGACTGGCTGACGTACATGAAAGAAAACCCCGGGTTCAAATACGGTAGCGCTAATACTCTTGGTACCGCTAGCGTTGCGATGACGGCGCTGTCATCCGCTGCGGAAATTGAAACGGAAAACATCCCTTTCGAAGGCGCAGCCCCCTCTATCACCGCACTGCTCGGAGGACACGTCCAGGGCGCGGCAGTACAGTCTTTTGAAGGAATGGCACAAATGGAGGCCGGCACAGTGCGCGCCCTCGTTAACGTCGGTAGCAGCCCGATCCCGGGATACGAAGATATACCGCTCGCCTCGGAAACTTGGCCAGACGTGGAATACGACGTCTTTACCGGATTGGCGGCTCCGGCAGGCATCTGCGAAGAAACCCTTAACACTCTAGACGAGGCCTTCTCTCAGGCACTGGAAGATCCCGAGGTAATCGAGCAATTCGCAAACATCGGAGTGGAACCCGCATATGCGGGGCCAGAGGACTTCCGTGAAATTATCGAAAGTTCTTACGACAAGATCGGGGTAGTACTAGAGGAAGAGAATTCTAACTGACGCGGAAAAATCGTGTCTCGTCGACTCGGTTAACGACGATAAAACCACCCATTTAGCTTAGTCGAGTATTTTGATTAGACATTGAAGAAACGGAGGTCGCGGCGCCTCGCGAGGGCGGTCCGCCGCGACCTTCTGTATCTTGGTGCGGCCGTGGGCACGGGAGTTCCCCGGCTCATCGTAATTGAGGGTGTAGGTGGGGTCTGAAGCCGCCTGATTCGAGCAGGCTGCGGGCGATGTAATTGGTGAGGTTACGGAAGCCGAG
>NZ_JADOUU010000034.1:0-18514 GCF_015751955.1 Arthrobacter sp. CAN_A214 | reverse complement strand
TTGATCGGTACTCACTGACCATCGCACGATGGCTCACTACGTCGCCTACGCAACGCTCAACAGCGGAGAACTACACCACTCCACGGGACGTAACCCGGTGCAACTCCCGTTCCCAACGTCTAACGCCCCATCACATCGGTTAGGGGCGGCGGAAGATCTGGCACAAGCCCACTTTTCCAGGAGGCCGGAAAGCGTAGTACAAATGAGGACTAGCCAGGTATCGTGTGCTCAATCGTGCGTGGAATTCCGGTGCTCAGAGAATGACGGTCTGTCGGTTACGCGCGGTCAGGACGACCGTTGCCGATGTTCAGTGTTCTGGCGGAGATGAGGTTATTCCTGCTCGAGCGCTCTGGACGGCTATCTGCACTCTGTTGGTGACGCCAAGATGTCTTTTGATTCTGCTGATTCGGGCCTTCACGGTCGCTTCGCTGAGGTGCAGCGGCCCTGCGATTTCGGTATTGGTGAGCCCCTCTGTGACTCCTCGGATGATTTGCAGGTCCCTGCCGGTGAAGGATTTGAAGCGGGACCGGATCGCTTCATCCGTCTCGGACGGGTACTTTCCCCTGTCCCGGGATGCTGGGGAAGTCGGGTGGATTGATCCTCCTCGGTGGATGATGCGTAGGGCCGCCGCCAGGTCCTCCAGTATCGCTCCGCGGAGAAAATAGCCGTGGGCTCCGGTCCGGTGAGCGGCGTCCATGACTTCTGGAGATGAATCATTGGCCAGAACCACGACTTTCATGTTCGCGTCGACGACGAGAAGGTCCTGGATAGTTTCGGCCATGCCGTTGCCGGCGATCTCCGCATTGAGAATGACGATGTCGGGTTGCTCGTCCCTTACTTGTTGAAGCGCCTGTTGACCTGTCGCGCTTTCACCGGTGACCTGGATAAGACCCGATACATCCAGCAGTTCATGGAGCGCCCTACCGGTCAGGTAGTCATGGCCTGCCAAATGAACGCACACCTTCTCAAATTCCCCCATGGAACCCATTAGAACGAATTACCGGCATCAGCAATAGCTTCTCGGGTAGACACAATACTCCTTGCGGTTAGTCGGACTACTCTGAATCCACTCCGAATGGTCTAAGTATCTAGCCGATCGAAGGGTTCCTAAATTGATCAGTGCACTGTGGAATAACAAAAGGCAGTTGGGGGATATTTCGACAGCTGCCTCCACACCCCCGCGATATCCCGCGAGGGTTTACTCGTCTCAGTCTGGGAGATTTGATGTCCACTCGTACTCGTATGCTCGCTGCCGGTTCGACGGCGGCCCTTGCCGCCGGCGGCCTGTTCTTCACGGCGGCTCCTGCCTCTGCCGCCCCCGATTCAGCCGAATGTCTTTCCGCTCAGGCAGCCTTCCTGGCGGCGCTGGGCAACGCCGGTGCCAATACAGCTGTTATTGCCGAACTTGATCTGGCCCTCGACGCTGTTGTCGAGGCACAGGCGGCCCTGGACGCGCTGGTCGGCGCCGGTTCCGAAGGTCAGCGTGAGGCCCAAGCAGCCCTCAATGGGGCCCTTACCATCTTGGCGGATGCTGAACTGGAGGTCACAAACGCCGAGGCTGCAGTGCAGGCCGCCCTGGATGCGGTCATCGATACGCGAATCGGTGTCGATAACGCTGAAGCAGCCGTGGCAGTCGTGGACGGGCTGCTGGTCACTGCTAACGGTGACGTCACCGCGGCCCAGGCCGCCTTTGGCGCGACGGCGGGCCTGACGGCCGCCGCGCAGGCCGACGTCGATGCTGCGCAGGATGACTTGGACGCCGCCTTGATAGTGCAGGCCGGTCTGCTTGCCGATGCTCGGGGTGTCCTGTCGGCAGCCCTGATAGTGCAGGGAGAGGCTGCTGATGATGTGGTCGCCGCCCAGCTCGCACTGACAGCGGCACTGGCAACCGAGGACCCCGCTGACGACATTACCGCTCAGGCAGCATTCAACGCTTCCGTCGCCGCGCAGTCCGCCGCGACTGAGGATGTGGCGGAAGCACAGGCTGCCGTGAACCTGCTGGCCACGACCGATATCGCTGCGGTAGCCCAGGCCCGCCTTGACCTGGCCACCGCCGTTGCTGCCCAGACCGAGGTCGCGCGGGTGATCGCCGGGCTCCAGGCAGATGTCGAGGCGGCTCTGGTAGCCCAGGCCATCGCCCAGGGGAACGTCACTGCTGCACAGACAACCCTGACCGCGGCTCTTGCAGCGCAAGCCGCAGCCGAAGCCGTGGTCATCGCCGACCTCGAGGCAGTTGTCGAGGCTGCTCTCGATGCCCGGGCCGACGCGCAGCTGGATGTCAATGCCGCATTGGAAGCGCTCGCCGTCGCAGGGAACCTGGATCTGGATGCTGTTGCTGATGCCACAGCCGATCTGGAGGCCGCCCTGGCCGTTGTGGCCGCGCTGCAGATCGACCTGGAAGACACCGCAGTCAACGTTGACGAGCTCCAGGGCCTGTTCGACGCATCGATCAGCGCCTGCGGCGTCGACGGGACCGGCGGAACCGTCATCATCGACGTCGACATTGATATCAACATCGACACCGTCAACATCAACAACGACGGAACTGACGACGCCGGCACCGGGGGCGGTAACAACGGCGCTGGTGGAGGCGGGACGACCCCCGGCACCGGCGGTGCCACCGGGGGCGGTAACAGCGGTGCCGGTAACACCGGTGCCGGCACCGGCGTATCGACCGGCGGCGGTAACGCCGGCAACACCGGCAGGCAGGGTTCCAACCGAGGAATGAATATCCAGTCCGCTGCTGAAACCGAGGGCACGTCCGATCAGGCACTGGGCCTGGCCGGGCTCCTGACCGCCGGCCTCGGCATCACCGCGGCGGCCTTCGGTATCCGCCGGAAAGCACAGCACAACAGCTAACCGCAAAACCCGCTTCCCGAGAAGGGATGCGGAAAAGCAGTACACCTGACAGGGGCGCCGATTCCATAAGGGATTGGCGCCCCTTACCCCGTGAAAGGCCGAGGCTATGGACCACGAAGCGCACCCTCCGTCGCCGGACTCGGGAGTTCCCGTAACTTTCCGCCGACGCGGCTATTTCCTTTTGGCTTCGATAGCCGCGATCCTGGTGCTGTTGATGATTATCCTCGTTCCACAGCTCACCACGCGGTCCGGTGCAGCAGGAAACGATCCGGCGGCAGTTTCAAATTCCGCGCCCTCCGGGACCAGCCTGAAACCATCCGCCACGCCACCGGCATCAGCTGAACCGTCGGAGCCAGCTGAACGCTCGGCGTCGGCCCTTTCTTCCCCTTCAGCCGTGCCGCCGTCGGGACCGGTCATCCCTGCACCCGACGACGCACAACAGCTACCGGACACGGTTGCCGCACCAGCTGCGGCCGCTCCCACCCGTATTACCGTTCCGACCGCCGGCATCGATGTTGCCGTGCTGCCGCTACGCCCGACCGGCGCGGACATCGCGAGCCAGTCCATCGTGCCGCCCTTCACCGACGACGGATACTGGCTGACTTCCTACGGCATCCCCGGTGATGGATCCACCAATACCACCTACATCACGGGTCACAGTTGGGAAGGCCGGGAGGCGCCCTTCGACCGTTTCAGCACCGATACCGAGGCAGGAGACATCATCACCATCACCACCGAGGCGGGGATCATGGACTATGTCGTTGACTCCATCACCACCCACGACAAGGACTCCCTGAAAACCAGCGAGATCTGGAACATCGTGCCCAACAGGCTCATCATCATCAGCTGCTACACCGAAGATCCCTGGGGCAAAAACGTCGTCGTCACCGCATCACCAGCAAATTCCTAGACATCCACTACGCTGCACAATTCCTGCCGAACCTCGCGCATGAAAGCATCCCAAAGCATGCACTTGGCCCTGAAGGTGCGGATGATCAGGCACGGCAGGCTGGTTGAGGTGCGCGTTCGCCCCTAGGGGCAGGGACTCCAAGGAGGTGGACGGTGCTACCTGGTGGGATGGTTTGGGGCATGCCGTAGGCGGTAGTGCCGATGGGTTTGTTGTGTAGGGCAGGAGCAGAGGGTGGCTGGTGGGTAGACTGCATGGGTGCTGTTCTGGTGTGAGCAGCCGCGGGGTTCAGCAGCGGGCCTTCCAATTGCATCGTCACTTGTTTCTCCATGACAGGATTTCCCGTGAACAGCAGACTGACGCCCGCTGAGCCTTTCCCCGATGACCTTGCCCCACTTGAGGTGCGGGAGGTTGAGGTGCTGAACAGCAAGGTGCTCCGTGAATTGGATTATGAGTACGCCAATGATGGCGTCCCTGCTATGGAGACCGAGTTCCGTCACGAGGAGCTTCGGGATGAACTCGACCGCCGCGATGACGGCAACGCGGCCCCGACGGCGGCCTTGCCGGCACCCAACCTAGTGGTCGTTCCCTAATGCCGCGAAGCACGGTTTGTTTCGAGGGTTACCTCCCCTGACCGTTTTCTTGTCCTCCATGCGAGGAGTACGGTTCCCTGTTGAATGAGATGTGAGTGTCATGCCTGACGAAGAAGAGTTGCAGCGCGAAGTCGACCAGGACAGTTTGACCGCTGTCCTACAGGACATGGTGCTGGAAAGCGATGATGTCCAGGAGTTCCTCAATGGTTTGGTGGCGGTGGCGGCGGAGGCATTCTCGGGGGCATACGGTGAGGTGTTCTGCGGGGTGACGCTGCTGCGGCCACGATCGATGATCACGGTGGCCAGTAGCAGTGAAAAGGCCCAGCAAGTAGACGAGGTCCAGTACGGGTTCGATGATGGGCCGTGCCTTCGGGCGGCCCGTACCGGTCACACCATCCACATCCCTGACTTCCTGAGCGAATCACGGTTCCCGAAATACCGCGAGGCCATCGCCGGATATGGGTTGCGCTCTGCCCTGGGGATTCCGATCCGGCTCGACGACGGCGCCAGCGCCGGTCTCGACTTCTACTCCACCCACCCGAACATTTTCGATGATCAGGGCATCGCGGTTGCGGAAGGTGTCGCCCGGGAGGCCTCACGGTCCCTGCGCCTGGCGGTGCGGATCGCCAAACTCGGCGATAACGCCGCGCACCTGAAAGCGGCGATGGAGACCCGCACGACGATTGATCTGGCGGTGGGCGCGATCATGGGCCAGAACCGATGCACCCAGGACGTGGCTGTCTCCATCCTGCGTCGGGCTTCGTCCAACCGAAACGTGAAGTTGCATGATCTCGCAGTGCAAGTCCTTGCCACCGTCGGCCAATCCGGTCCCACCCGAACGCACTTCGAGTACTGAACCGGCCCGCCAGAACAAGACGAGCCGGGTAGGTGAGTTCCCGGTGAATGAGTTTCAGGTGTTGAGTTCGGTCTCGACCTGATGGGCCAGGTTCCGCAGGAAGCGTCCGTCCCTGCCGGTGAAGTCGCGGGGGTTCTGGTCGATGACGCAGAGGGTGCCGATGGTCCATCCTCCAGGGCCGCGGAGCGGGAACCCGGCGTAGAAGCGGATGAAGGGCTTCCCGGTCACCAGAGGATTCTTGGCGAACCGCTCATCCTCGAGGGCGTCCTCAACAATCAGGGGTCCGGCGTTGCGGATCGTCGCATTGCAGAACGAGGTTTCACGCGGCAGGTTCTGCTCGATCGGTCCGATCACCGATTTGAGGAACTGCCGGTGACCATCGATCAGGGCGATGATTGCGGAGCTGACACGAAAATAGTCCTTGGCCTGGCGGGTGTACTGATCGAATCTGTCCTCGGCAACGGTATCCAGCAGGTGGGTACGGGTCAGCGCGTCCAGACGTTCCTGTTCGGCTTCCTCGGGCGTGAACAAGAAGGCTCCTGCCGCACCGAGGGCTCTGCGGGAATCATCCGCTGATCCGTCGACTTCATCAGCCCCGCCCATGCTTGCCTCGTCGTCGTCGTCGTCCGAGGATTGGGGCACACGGATCGGCACGGGAGTCTCTTCGAGAAGTTCATTGGTCGCATCAGCGAGCACGTTACGCTCACCCGCCGGCAGGTCGAACAAGCCGCTGAGATAGGCCTGGACCTCGAACATCGACATCGCCCCACCCAGGGCGTAGTAACGCACCCACACGTCGGACACGCTGAGATGAGCCTCCATCAGCGCGGCCGACATCTGTTTTACCTGTACCTGGTGATCCACCTGTAGCACCTCCGTGCATCACGACCCATGGCCATACCACGAGCAGGAATCCGACAGGTCCGACAGGACCAGCGCCCCACAACGACATTATCAGCAGGCTTACTAAAACTGGGGGCTAAAATCCTGCCCGAACTCCTCGCAAGTGCTCATACCTGCAACCGCCCGAAGGTCTGACCTTGTACCCCACGGAGGGCACAGTGCGGCCATGTCATCTAACTCCTGGGTCAGTACGGCGGCCTCTTGCCACTTTCATCCGGGACCCCGCCGACGATTATCCCGAGTGTCATCACGGGAGGTGGCCGGTCATATCGGCATGAGGGATCCGTCCTCGAGCGACACCCCCGTGTCAGTGGTGTCCGGTGGAGGTGGTGCCGAACATGAGGGTTCGGCGCTGCACGTCGTAGTACACGGTTTCGGAGGTTGAGAGGAGGTCCTGAAGGTTGTCGGCGTCGTCGGCGCTGAGGGTGAGGACTTCCTCCCAGGCTCCCTGATCGAGTACGAGCTGGAGGGTCCATGCACCGGTCTGGCCGGGCTCGCCTGCTACCCAGCTGAACTGGTAGTGGCTGAGCTGACGGACTTTGATGCTGTCATCGGTGACTGGCTGATTCAGGTTGGGTGACATGTGCTTTCACTCCTTCGAAGGCGTGCCTCATGTGGCGCCTTCATCGCCGGGATGGGACGGAAAACCATCTGCGCTGGGCAGTGGCGATCCGACCACTCTTGGAGTGACCAACGTAGTCCCGGCACCGGAACGAAGTAAACGACGCAGGGAAGCTGCTGGAAAAACTTGACGGATGATCCGGCAAATGTAGACGCCGAGCCGCAACTGCAAAACGAGTTCCAATCCACTACCGACCCTGGTTGGGCATCGGTAGGGTGCACTGGATGCGCCCTGCGCGTGCCGCCTGCAGAGAAAGTTGTTGCGGCCAACTCCTCCTCCCGTCAGAATAGTAAGTAAGCTGACTATTTCGGTTTGCGGGTTGTGCCGCTTTTCAGTGCGCACGGCCGGTTCCCGGGTCAACTATGGACCAGTAACGGCCCCCACCGGGCCACCACCATGAGGAGATTGAATATGACATCGGATTCCACTTCGGGGGCAAGCACCCCGAAGGGCCGTCGGAATGACGTGGTTGCGGCCCAAAAGGAACGCTTCGGCGGTATCAAGTTCGGGTCGGCGTTCTTCGGTTGGCTTACCGCGATCGGTATGACGGTCATTCTGAGCGCCCTGGCTACCGCGATCGGAGTGGGCGTCGGAGCCGCCAACAACACCGACGCGGGAGAAGCGGCCAATCAGGCCACCCAGAACGCCCAGACCGTCGGCATTGTCAGCGGCATCGTGCTTGCTGTCATCCTGTTCCTTGCCTACTACTGTGGTGGCTACGTAGCCGGCCGCATGGCCCGCTTCGACGGAGCCAAGCAGGGCCTCGCGGTATGGCTGTGGGGCATTATCGTCGCAATCGTCATCGCTATCCTCGCCGCAGTTGCGGGGGATCAGTTCAATGTTCTTTCCCGCATCGGTGGCGCACCCAGCATCCCCGTCGACGGTAGCCTGCTCACCACCAGCGGCCTGATCGCCCTGGCCATCGCCGTCCTGGTTCCCCTTATTGGGGCGATCCTGGGCGGAAAAGCCGGCATGCATTTCCACCGCAAAGTGGATCAGGCCGGCATCGACCACCAGGCCGGCCTTCACTAACACTCAGGCTTCCCGCCACGGGGCGTAGGCCACCCGTGGATTCCTCGAGGAACTTCATATCACCACCCATTCTGCAAGGAGAAGTTTATGATTACGCAGGAAAACATCGACACCATCCTCTCCAGCGGCGGCAATGTTGTCGACGCGCAAGGAACCAAGATCGGGGCTGTCGGCCAGATCTACCTGGACGACCAAACCGGGGAGCCGAACTGGGTCACCGCCAAGACCGGGCTCTTTGGCACCTCCGAGTCCTTCGTCCCGCTGGAGGGCGCGAGCGTCACCGGCGCTGACGTCGCAGTCCGCTACACCAAGGATCAGGTCAAGGACGCACCCCGGGTCGAAGCCGACGGTTCCCTCAGCCCGGAGGAAGAGGAGCGCCTGTACCGGCACTACGGTCTGGGTAGCGGATTCCAGGACACCGTAGGCACGAATACGACGGGCACGAACACGTCCGGTTATGAGCCGGGATTCCAGTCCGGTGATGAGCGGCTCGATCGCTCACGGCAGGGCGGGACAGTGGGGCATGACACGTCCGGTCCGACCACTGATGATGCGATGACACGATCCGAGGAACAGCTCCGGGTGGGCACCGAACGCCGCGAAGCAGGCCGGGCACGGCTACGCAAGTACGTGGTGACCGAGAACGTCACCACGACCGTCCCGGTTCGGCGTGAAGAGGTCCGTATCGAGCGTGAACCCATCACTGACGCCAACCGGGGAGATGCCCTGGATGGACCGGCGATCAGCGAAGAGGAGCACGAAGTCGTCCTCCACGAGGAGCAGGTCGTGGTGGACAAGGAAGCCGTTCCCGTGGAGCGCGTGCGCCTGAACAAGGAAACAGTCCAATCACAGGAAACCGTCTCCGGTGAGGTCCGCAAGGAAAAGATCGAAATGCTCGACGCGGACACACCTGGCGCCACCGACCGGCGCTAATTCGGCGTACCGTACACGAAACCAGTCCGGTTCCCCTGAACCGACGACACGACAAGAGGTAGTGCACCCCATCGGGTGCACTACCTCTCGTCATGTGCCACCGGAGGTGGCGTGTTCGATCAGTTTTTCTTGAAGGCGTCTTTGAGCTTTTCGCCGGCCTGTTTCAGGTCGCCCTTGGCTTGATCGCCCTGACCTTCGGCCTTGAGATTCTCATCCCCGGTCGCGTTGCCTGCGGCTTCCTTGCCCTGACCGCCAAGCTTCTGTGCGGCATTAGCGATTTTATCGTCCAGTCCCATGATGCTCTCCCAACGGTTGACTTCAGTAGTCATGCAATCGGTATGACACCGATGCCTCCACTCTAAGCACGCCCGCCAGGGTCCTGGCATTGAAAAAACCGGGTATTCGATCGCACCATGATGGTGGGAATCGAGTAGCGTGATTTTCCGATTAGACGGGAGCGCCTCTAGGCAACAGCGGCGATGTCGGGAACAGACCTGAATTGTATCTGCGGAAGTTCCTCGAATGCTGGCTTTGCGAACCAATATCCTTGGAACAGGCGGATGCCACTTGTCTTCAGGAACAGGAACTCCGCCTCGGTTTCGACGCCTTCTGCGAGCACCGTAAGCCGAGTTCCCCGGCGATGCCCACGATGCCAGTGACGACGGCCCGGCGAGCCGGGCTGCTGTCAACTCCTCGGACGAGTTTCATATCGATCTTGATCAGATCTGGCTGGAACTCGACCAGGAGCCCCAATCCCGCATGACCCGCACCGAAGTCATCGATGGCGGGGCGACCGCATCATAAATTGGTTGGAAAGCCATGCTGAAATCGAACTCGAGCTTTGAAGATGTCGTGCAGCCGTTGCATGCCACGCGGAGTGCTTCCTCACTGGTTTCGTCCACCATAAAACACACTGCAAGACGGCCCCAACTGCCACCGGTCGGCGCAGGATGCGGTACGTGCCTGGTGAATGATCGTTCACGGTACCGACGGAGTTGATACTGAGTCCTCACCACAGCGGAAACCCCTGCAAGGGACAGCTGCTGTGCAATTCCGCCGATCGATCAGGTTTCCCGGATCGCGCAGGGTCCGCTACAAGGCCATCCCTCGTCGCGTGCGTAGGACACCATGCCAACCCTTGCAGTCGGCTGATGCTTCGTAACCATAATGTGACAATCGGAGATAGCGCGGTTAGCGTGGAAGGTGTGCCGCAGCCCGAGATCAGGGGCGGCATCCTTGGATAGATTGCCTAGCTCTGCCACTATCGCAAGGTTCCGTTTGCAACGTTCATCTGGCAGAGGCGGGGGAACCATCACCGGGCTCCCCCATAGGGCCCTAGGGGTCAAGCCGCAGAGTACCCAGATCGAAGAAATCATCTGGATACCCTCCGGCCGGGTGTCTCCCATCCGCATCCGACAGCTCACCCCGCAGGCATTGGGAGAGGTTATCAACACATGTCCAAAATTTTCCATGCAGCCCGCCACCGCGCCAACCCGGCCCCCGCCCACGGGCTGAAGTCCGTTTCGAAGGCCGTTTCTTCCCACGCCGGGGCAGTGGGCCGTCCCGCTGCCGCCCTCGCGGCAGCGTCGGCACTGATGCTCGGGGTCGGCGTCCCCGCCCAAGCATCTGCCATAGCCAACGAGCCGGCTGCCGCTGCGAGCACTGCTGCGCCGGCCCCTGTCGCCAGCGCTGCACCCGAGGCAGTGACCAGCACCACCAGCCACACGGTACAGCCCGGTGACACGCTGAATGCAATTGCGGCCAAGTATGGAGCGGCCCTGGAGACCGTGCTTTCGCTGAACGGTCTGAGCGTCAATTCGATCATCTACCCCGGGGACAGCATCACCGTGTCAGGGTTCGGCAATGCCGTAGCCCCGGCGTCGCCAACGGCCTCCGCTCCTGTAGCCCCGGCGTCGCCAACGGCCCCCGCCGTGCCGACTGCTGCCGCGTCCACCATGACTCTGGCCAGCTCGGAAGTGACCGAGATCCCGGCGACGTCCACCAACTCAGCTATCCTGGCCTCCGCGAACGCCCAGCTGGGAGCAGGCCAGGACTGCACTGTTCTGGGTGAGCAGGCACTGAAAGCCGCAGGTATCGGCAGCGTCGGGGATGAGTCCCCGGCGGGTCTGATGGAATTCGCGACCCCGGTCTCGGTTCCTCAGCCGGGTGACTTCATCTATTACCAGGACGGAGGCGCCGGTGTTCCGCACAACGCCGTCTACATCGGAGGCGGCAAGGCAATCCACAGCGGCTTCAACGGCGGTCAGACCGTCGTGAACAGCGCCGACATCGGTTCAGGACCTTCCTACTACCGAGTCAATGCTTAAAGCCCGAACCCACGACTGAACAACACGATCCCAAAAGTGCCCGGCCGGTCAATCCCGGCCGGGCACCTCTTTCGTGCGGCTTCACCAGTACGCGCTTTCACCTGGCTGCCTCCAAAACCCCGGGAATAACGAGAACACTCCCTGCCATGGCAGTTCTCCAGGTGTCTGAAAACACACCGGGTACGGCATACATCTTCCAGTAGCGCCTGTCGGGGTAACACTCATTCCGCCCGCGTCCATTGGCGAGACCAAGAAGCGCTTCCTCCCCCCAAGTGGACGGCTTTGGGCTGGATAGTAGAGGCTCTACCCGCCCACAGGTGGAAGAACCATCGCAGATGGTAGCTCTGCCGGTTCTGCTTGTGCCACCGCAAGATGACTGTTCATCTGCGCCGCGTAAGCCGATGGCCGGCTGCAACGGCACCTCCTGCAAGGTGATGCGGGTCCTGTATGGCTTGACGGGTTCCTCGGCAACGTTGTTTGGTGGCGTCTCAATGGTGCGTCAGTGCGTACCTCATCAGACGTTGAGATCCACGATCGGTGGTGACAGAGCGAGCAACGGGACTGCTGAGTGTTCGGTTAACACTTCTACCTGCCTCCGCGGGACACCGATAACGGCGCATATGTTCGCGTTTCACTACTTCAGGAAGGCGGGAGCCGAAATGTCGGGCTCCCGCCTTCCTGAAGATCACCAGCATGGGCGCAAGGACGAGCGTGATGATGGACTTCTACAGGCTCGCTTTTGGGTAGTTGAATGGTTGGGGTTGGTTTATTCCGTTTCGACGAAGGCCGCGTTGCTGAGGTGGACCACGCCGTCGGCGAAGGTCTCTATACCGGCAACGTTGGTGGTGTGAGCGGTGAGGTTACGCAGGCGGTAGAGGTAGATGATGGGGTTGTCTTCCTGCACCTGGGCGACGGCCTGACCGTAGAGCTCGGAGCGTTCGGCGATGTCATTCGCCTCTGCAGCCTGAACAAGCAGCTCATCGACCTCGGGGTTGCTGTAACCCATGTAGTTATTGCTGGTACTCGTCGACAGGCGGTTGAACATGTTGCCGTGCGGGTCGACGCGGCCGGACCAACCGAGCTGGATGGTTTCGAAGTCCCCGCGGTCCTGGACATCGAGCAGGGTCGAGTATTCGACGGGCAGGATTTCCATCTCAAAGCCGCCCTCCGTGACGGACGCCTGCAACGCCTGGGCGAACCGGATGGTGTCGGGGTTATTACTGACCTGCATCGTGAACTTGTACGGGGTCTCGACGCCGGCTTCCTCCAGCAGGGCCTTGGCCGCCTCGGGATCGTACTCGGGACAGGCCTCGCTGGCATCGGAGCTGAAGGGGCTGGCCGGGGAGATCGGTGAACAGGCCGGTTCGTACCAGCCGCCGAAGACCGACTGCACAAGGGAGTCGCGGTCGATCGACATGGCCAGTGCCTGACGCACTGTCTTATCAGTTGCGAGGGGAGTATCGATGACCCCCGGGGGGGCACCAACACCGTCGGTGTTGCCGACGTTGATAGTCAATCCTTGAAAGCCGAGGGAACCGGCCTGCAGGACATTGATGCCCTCTTCATCCATAAGCCCGTCCACGTCCTGCGTGGAGATGGTATCGGCCACCTGGACGTCACCCGAGCGAAGGTTCGCTGCGCGGATGTTGGAATCGGTGATGATGCGGTAGGTGATGCTGTCCAGGTGCACGTTCTCGGCGTCGTAGTACAACGGGTCACGCTCCACCGTGATGGAGGTCTGGGGGATCCGCTCTGCGAACTTGAACGGGCCCACGCAGACGGGGCTGTCGCCGAACGCTTCACCGTTCGCGGCGAGAGCGGCCGGCGAGAGGATCATGCCGGCGCGGTCGGCGAGTGCGGCGGTCAGCGGTGCGAACGGCTCCGCGTAGGTCACCTCTACCGTGGTGGCATCCACGGCGGTGATGCTTTCAATGGGGCCGAGTTCGCTCTTGCGCGACGATCCCTCAAGGGTCAGGCCACGCTCGATGGTCTGGGCTACTGCCTCGGCGTTGAAGGGGGTTCCGTCGGCGAAGACCGCATCGTCACGGACCGGAATGCTGACGGTCAGGCCGTCCTTGGACACCGCCGGAAGGTCGGTAGCGAGCTCCGGCACGATCTCGCCGTTCTCGTCGATGTCGTACAGCTTCTGGCAGATAGTCTGCATGACATAGCGCGTGTACAGCGACGACGACGTCGTCGGATCGAGCCGATCGGGTTCCGCCGAGAGGGCCATGACGAGATCACCGCCCTCCACGATGGTCCGGTCCCCGATGGGAGCGGTCATGACATCCTCGCCCTGGGGAGCTTCGGCGGTGGTCTGTGGAGCCTGGCATGCGGTGGTGCCGACAACCAGGCCGAGGGCGAGGACCGGCACAAGGGCACTGCGGCGAATCAGGCGCGGAGTAGAAGGAGGGGACAAACGCGGAAGTAGCTCGGACATGGTGTTCCTCTGGGTCGGAATGTCTGTGCTTTACATACAATCAGGGGAGCCTACTCCATTTTGTATACCATTTGTTACGTTTCGATGAATATGTCCTAGAGTCACTAGCGAAACTGGGCGGGAGACCGGGGGGGGGTGCCTCTATGGTTTTCGTCAAGCTGCTGATGGCAGGTTCCGTGGTTCGGGGTCCTGGTAGAGGGTTCCGTCGCGGAGCATGGCGAAGAGTACGTCAGAGCGTCGGCGTGCGAGGGCGATGAGGGCTTGGTTGTGGCGTTTTCCTTCGGCACGTTTGCGGTCATAGTAGGCGCGCGAGGGCGGGTGGTGCAGGGCAGCGAAGGCGGAGAGGAACAGGGCGCGTTTGAGTTTCTTGTTCCCGCGCCGGCTTGTGTGTTCACCCCTGATCGACGTTCCAGAGTGCCGCGTGACAGGGGCGATGCCTGCATAGGACGCCAGGTGCGCGGCGCTGGTGAAGTGTTTGCCTGTCACTTCGGTGAGGATGCGTGCGCAGGTCCTGACGCCGACGCCGGGCATCGAGGTCAGGACCCGGTGAAGAGGGTGGGCCTCCACCAGGGCTTCGACCTGGGCGGCGATAGCGTCGCGTTGGTGCCGCAGGGACAGGAGCTGTTCGGCTAGTTTCGGCACCACGATCCCCGCGGCATTGGTGCCGGTGACCACGACGGTTTGTTCCTCGAGCGCTGTGAAGATGGCCTCGGTGAGGCGTTCGGCGGCCCGTGGTGCGTGCTTCTTCAGCCGGGCCCGGACATGACCGCGCCCAGCTGTCTTCAACGCCGCTGGTGTTGGATACCGGGTCAGGAGATCAGCGACGGCCGGGTGATCCAGGTGCGGCCCAAGTGCCCGTTCCAGGGCCGGGTGGATTTGGGTGAGCAGGCCGCGGATCCGGTTGGACGTGGCGGTGATCTGGGCGGCGAGGTCGTCGTCGAAGCCGCAGAACACACCGAGCTCGGCCAGCGTCTCATCGTCCGGGGCGATAGAGCGCAGCGTGTGCGGCATGGTCCGTGCGGCCTCGGCGATGATCATCGCGTCTCGGGCATCGGTTTTGGCCTGGCCCGGGTGCAGATCCGCGATTCGGCGCATCGCCAGGCCCGGCAGGTAACCGACCTCTGCCCCGGTGGCGCGAGCCACCGCGACGGGCAGGGCGCCGATGGTGGCTGGCTGATCCACTACGAGCAGGGTCTTCCCGTGCTCGGAAAGCTTGGCGAGGATCTCCCGTAATCGTGCCTCGTCATTTGGCAGAGCCTTATCGAAAAGCTTTTTCCCTGACCGGTTCAGGGCGACGGCGTGGTGATCGGATTTCCCGACGTCCAGCCCGATGAATACCTCGATGTCGTGTTGATCCACGATCAACAGCCATAGCCAGCTCCTTCGTCCAACCGTCACGGTCTGTGCTGGCTGGTCCGTGGCGGTAGACGTCGGCATCCACGTTACGAAAGACCCCTTGTCGTGCCTCTATCAGCGATCAGCTACCGCCAAGCCGGCCCCAGTGACAACACCCCCCCCGGATCATGGACAACTGGGGGGAAGAACCATGCCGGGACCGACCGGCCAGCACACCCACATCCTGCAACAAGACTGGGCTACGAAAAAGGTAACGGGGGGCCTCAGCGCGCGCAGTAGACGGGATGTGAGCGCTGGTAGTCGATTGTCGTCGAAATGATGTCGGGAGTGGTCGGACTACCATTGTTTGTGAACGACTGTCCATAAGGCACAGCCGTTGCCGCCTATCTGATCCGGCGCAGTGTTTCACGAGGCGTGTCTGCGAACTATGTGAATGAAGCGGCGTTCGCGCTGCTTGCCCAAGACCCACCGCGTCCCATTTGCCGATACTTCACCGCACGAATTTTCGGCGGGGTCAGCGGTAGAGGCCCGCGAGGAGGGTGAGGATGTCCTGCAGCATCGCGGGTGGGTCAGTTTTCACCCAGGCAGCGTAGACGGGTACGGGTGTTGCGTCGCGGACGGCCCGGTAGGTGAGGCCTTGGCGGCGGTATTGGTGTGCGGTTGATTCTGCGGTTACTCCGCGGGCTTTGCCACTGCTGATGACGGTGAGCCAGTCATCGACGTCGTTGGTAGGGATGCTGTGACGTGGTTGTTCACCGTCGGCCCAGAGGTCTAGTTGGGTGCTTCCGGTGCGGTGATCGATCGCCAGCGGGGCCGCCGCTACCTGGGCGAGTGTCACTGTGCGTTTGGTGGCCAGCGGGTCATCGACGGACATCGCGCAGTAGCGTTTCTCGACACCGATCAGGACCAGTTCGAGGCTTCTCGTCTCCGGGACGCGGCGCAGGATCACCAGGTCACTGGTGCCCTCGAATAGTCCTGCGGTAGGGGTGTTCGTGCGGGTCAGGCGCAGTTCATGGTGAGGGAGGGCTGCAGCCCATCGGCGCTGGAACTCAGGGGTGTGCTTGCCGAGCGCGGACCACGCATACCCGATTCGGAGCGTACACACCCCAGCTAGTGCTTCCTGGCGCAGATCAGAGACGACGGCCAAGGCGCGACGGGCATGTCGGAGCACCTTTTCACCGGCCGGGGTGAGGGACACACTGCGGGTCGTCCGGCGCAGGAGCCGCACCCCGAGGATGGACTCCAGTGCGGCGACATTGCGTGAGACAGCGGTCTGGGAGACGCCGAGCTCGATTCCCGCGTCGGTAAAAGTGCCAGCATCGACGACGCCGGCAAGGGATCGTAGGTGACGCAGTTCAACATCCACGCCTGCAGTCTACTCATGCGCAGGACGCATCAGTGCAGCGGTTCATGCATTATGAGCAGGTAATAGCCAGCACGCAGACTCCAAGCATGACGAAGGTGAAGCAGGCAGGTAGTGCCCGCAGCGCGGGTATCGCGACCGCTCTGGGTGGCGCACTCTCGAACCAGCTCGGGGCGGCCAGCGGGTCACTGGCGTTCCCCGTCATCGGGCCGGTCGGCGTCGTCGCTGTCCGCCAGCTCGTCGCCGCCATGATCCTGTTACCGGTCGTCAGGCCCCGAATACGGAGCCTGACCCGGGCACAATGGTGGCCGGTCCTGCTTTTGGCTTTGGTCTTCGGGACCATGAACCTCACCCTGTACCTGGCCATCGAACGCATCGGGCTTGGTTTGGCTGTGACCCTGGAGTTCTGCGGGCCCCTCGCGGTCGCCCTCCTGAGTTCCCGGACCAGGAACAGTGCCATCTGCGCCCTCATCGCAGGAGCCGGCGTCATCGCGATCACCCGCCCCCAGCCCACCACCGACTACCTCGGCGTCGGGCTCGGCCTCATCGCCGCCTGCAGTTGGGCTGCGTACATCCTGCTCAACAGGACCATCGGCGCCCGCATCCCCGGAGTGCAGGGCATCGCCACGGCAACAGGAGTCTCCGCCGCACTCTCCCTCCCCATCGGTGCTTGGATACTCATCACCACCCACCCGGACGCGTTCACCCTGCTCTGCGCTGTGGGGGCCGGGGTCCTGGCCTCGACGGTCCCATTCGTCGCAGACCTCATCGCGCTACGCAGGATCCCCGCGAACCTGTTCGGGATCCTCATGAGCCTCAACCCCGTCCTGGCAGCCCTCATAGGAGCGATCCTGCTCCACGAAGAACTCGGCACCATCGAATGGGCCGGTATAGCCCTTATCGTCACCGCAAACACAACCGCCCTGCTCCTACCCAGCGGCACACCACAAGCAACAACCGCCGGAGCAGGCAAAACATAATCGTGGAAGCCGTAGCGGTAATCGCACTCTTCTCGCAGTCCTTTGGCGCTTATCGCCAGTCCCATAGGGGTATCCCTCACTGCTCCACAATTTTCGGGACGAACCGCCACCGAAAATCCCATATAGAACCTGATGCCACTGATTCGCGTATACCCGTCCGGTAAACTGTCCCGCTTAGGTAGCAGACTGAACGAGTGATCGAACAGGCGTGGAATCAGGTGCGCGACGGTGCACAGTTCGAGGGGTGGACTGCGGCAACCGCCAACGGGTGGGGGGCGCTTATCGCCTGGGTGGCAGCACCAGCCAACACCTGTCGTGCGCCGGCAGCCGTGCGTGGCCGGCACACCGAGGTGCTCGTCATGACTGACGGCCAATAATTGCTTAAGCCCCTTGTCGAGTTCGACATCCATGGTCTCCGCCGTCTTGGCTGCCAAATGAGGGCAGGACGTCCCTGGCTACACGCGCAAGTGCTTCTGCCAATGTCTGTGGGTCCTTGCTGATGACCACCTCAGACACCGGCCGTCTGATTCCACCCTGCTCGGGCAGCAGCGGTAGCAGTCGCCCCACCGTGTACCGCTACCTCGGCATCGGCACGGACGGTACACCGCTCTGACGAGGGACGGATTCAATAGTATGACCAGGACAAATTGTCCTGATGCAGGATCTGGGTTACAGATTCTGCGTGGTTTCAACGCCACCGGCAGGGGCCAGAGTTTCGCGGGAATTTGTAATGTCGGAGCATGGTGGAGTTTCGTCTTGATATATCCGACATAATCGTTTAATGATCCGATTCCTCAATTTCTTTTCGCTTGTCGGCCGGGCTTCTGTCCGTACCAGATATAGCTTGGTGATCATGGCTAGCCGACTCTTTCGTTCTGAAGCGGCAAGGAATAACTTCCAGCGCGTGCTCGACGCAGCAGGGGATGGCATGTACGGCGTCAATGAAACTGGCCGGATCACCTTCGTCAACCGCGCATTGTGTGAGCTGCTCGGCGTAGACCGATCCGAGCAGCTAGTAGGCCAGGACCACCACCACGCGTTGGGGCACTGCCTTCCAATAGGGGAAGTGAGCACCGGGAATCTGGGAAGTGCTGAGCCTGACAAATGCGCATTGTGTGCTTCCATCGGTGACGCTGAACCGGCTGATGGTTATATGTCTCTCCGGGGTAGTGACCAAGAGCCGCTGCCAATCGAGTTCATCTCCCGTCCCATCACAACCCAGCTGAAACACGAGGGCGCGTTGATAACCGGCTCTTCAGAATTGAGAGTGTAGTTTCGGTCTGAATCCGCCGGATTCCAGCAGTGACCGGGCGATGTAGTTGGTGAGGTTCCGGAAGCCGAGA
>NZ_JADOUU010000033.1:0-18811 GCF_015751955.1 Arthrobacter sp. CAN_A214 | reverse complement strand
CCACGGCATCAGCCTTGAATTCATTGGTATAACTTGGTCGAGCAGACATGAGAACAATCCTTTCAAAAACTGTCTCACATCAGTAGTACACCTCATGCCGAAGCGGCAAAATTCCTGCCCGACGCAGGTCTTCACCGTGCGGAAGCTCTTGCCGTAGGCATAGCCCGAGGGTATGTCGAGGTCCGCCCAGACCTTTGGCAGGTCCTCTTTTGGTACGCCGAGCAAGTCAATTCGCTGTCCACCGGTGAGCTTCACCATCGGGATGCTGTACTTCTCGGCTACGTCGGCTATTTTGCGCAACTGGTGCGGTGAGGTGACTCCGCCCTTCATCTGCGGTACGATGGAAAAGGTGCCGTCACGCTGGATATTGGCGTGCACGCGATCGTTGATGAACCGTGCATCACGCTCGTCGATGTAATCATCGGCCAGCATCATCTTCATGAGCGATGCAAGTCCCATCTTCGACTTCGCGTCTTCGGTAGCGCCGGGAGCGAGGGCGGCGAAGACCTGGGAGACCGAACGAAGTCCACGGTCACGGATTGCTTGCATCAGCGTGGCTTTGTCCATTGGGATGCCGGGCACGTAGTAGCTCGTGGAGGGGTCCTCCTCGATCGTTCCGTTTGCCGCCCATTCCACAACCTGCTTCACGAGCAGTTTGCACGAGCCGCAGCCTTTCCCCGCCCGGGTTGCGTCCATCGCGCCCTGGATTGTTTTCGCCCCGCCCTTCACCACGTTCACGAGCGTCTTCTTGCTGACGCCGTTGCAGTTGCAGACCTGGGCATCCGCGTGCAGCTCCGCGACTCCGACGTCCTCCGATGGGCCGCCCACGTCGAACATGAGCGAGATCCGCTCGGCGGGCAAAGGAAGACCCCGGTCGAACGCCTGGGTGAGGTAAGCGACTTTCCGGCTGTCGCCCAGGAGTGTGGCGCCGACGAGTTTTTCGTCGCGGATAACGATGGACTTGAACACTCCCCGACCCGGCTCCGAGAAAACGATGTGTTCATCATCGTCTCGTTCCGGACCGCTCAGTCCCATCGACGCGACCTCCACTCCGGCCACCTTGAGCTTTGTGGCGGTGCGCGACCCGAGGTATTCGGCCGTCGGATTCGCGCCTGTGACCTGGTCGGCGAGTACTACGGCCATTTCCCACAGCGGCGCGACGAGGCCGTACACCTCCCCTCGGTGCTGCACGCACTCGCCGACGGCGTAGATGTCGTGTTCGTCGACGACTCTCATGTCGTCGCCCACGACGATCGCGCGTTCGACTGTCAGCCCGCTGACGACTGCAATGTCGACAACCGGTCGGATACCTGCCGCGAGTACGACCATGTCACATTCCAGATCAGGCTTGTCCCGCAACCGGACCCCTTGCACCCTGCCGTCGCCGATGATCGCGGTCGTGCGGCTGCTTGTGTGCACCGCGATACCCAGGGCTTCCACGCTCCGACGGAGGATGGCCCCGCCCTCTGTGCCCATCTGTGCATTCATCAGGTGAGTACCCGAGTGGACCACGCTTACATCGAGGCCATGGGCTTGAAGACCGCGGGCGGCCTCGAGGCCGAGCAGTCCGCCCCCGATGACGACCGCGCGACGGTGGTGGTCATGCTGGGCGTGATCAACCATGTTGCGGGTGTCATCGATCGTGCGGAAACCGTACACACCGGACAGCAGCGACCCGGTGGAGGTGCGGAGTCCCTCTATCGCAGGCAGGAAGGACTGGCTTCCGGTAGCGATGACGAGGACGTCATAGGGCGTTGTCCGTCCGTCGTCGGTGAAGACGACTTTCGCATACTTGTCGATCCGGCTCGCCCGCACGCCGGCGTGCAGGGTGATGTTGTTCTCGTCATACCAGGAGAGGGGGTTGAGGAAGATATCCGTGTCGTCCTCCTCCCCGGACAGGACGTGGCTGAGCATGATGCGGTTGTAGTTCCCGTACGGCTCGTCCCCGAACATCGTGACCCGGAACTGGAGCGCTCCGCCCCTGGCGAGGATCTCCTCGACCGCGCGGGCGCCTGCCATTCCGTTTCCGATCACCACGAGATGTCTACGGGTGTCGATGACGTTCGTTTCCGTCGGCGCGTACTCGGTGACGGTCATCAGTGTTCGACCATGCCCAGGTCGATGACGACGTGTCCGCTGACGCCCTCGGGTGCCACGACCTGCAGTTCGATCACGGATCCTCCCTCGATGTCCTCGACGACTCGCAAGGGCACATTCACGTCCCCCTTCGCTCCGATGGGGAAGTAGCGCATTGGTGTGCCGTCCCGAAGGAGGACGACGGTGATCAGCTCCGGGGTCGAGTTGCCGCCCCGGTAGTAGAGCGGCTGGTTGACCACGCCTTCCGGAACGATGTACGACAGGTCGGCGTGGATGGGCACCATCGTGCTCGGACCGGCGCCAGTGAATGGATAGAAACCCTGAAGGAATTGGTTTTTAGAGATCATCGGGGAGCCCTTCGGGATATGGGACGCAGTGGTTGGGTGAGGGTGCTGCAGACGCGTTGCTGAAGGGACCGGCGCGGGCAGGGTCGGTTCGGGGGAAAGGGTGCGCGACGGGTCGTCAACTGGTCCCCTTCGCTAGACGGAGCTGCGGTGAAGCTTGCCCTCACGGGTGGGTGCCGTCTTCGCATGAGTGCTATAGATCACGAGTCCCACGAACGTCAGTCCGCCCACGAGGTTGCCGAGCACTGTCGGAAGCTCGTTCCACACCAGATAGTCCATGAAGGTGAAGTTCCCGCCGAGCATGAGTCCTATGGGGAAGAGGAACATGTTCACGATCGAGTGTTCGAAGCCCATGTAGAAGAAGACCATGATCGGCATCCACATGGCGATGACCTTGCCGGGGACGCTGTCGGACATCATCGCCCCGACGACTCCGGTCGAGACCATCCAGTTGCACAGCACAGCCCGCACGAAGAGCGTCAACATTCCGGCTGCTCCGTATTCGGCGTAACCGACGGTGCGCCCTTCGCCGATCTGCCCGATTGCTTGACCCACCTCGTTGGGTGGGGTGGAGAAGCCGAACGTGAAGACGACGGCCATGAGGACTGCGGTCGTGAATGCTCCGGCGAAGTTGCCGAGGAACACCAGGCCCCAGTTGCGGAACACCGCCCGGCCGGTCACGCCAGGGCGTTTGTCCAGCCACGCCAGCGGCACCAGGGTGAAGACCCCCGTGAGCAGATCGAAACCGAGCAGGTAGAGCATGCAGAACCCGACGGGAAACAGGACAGCCCCCAGCAGGGGCTGTCCAGTCTGCACACTGATCGTGACCGCAAAAGCGGCTGCCAGAGCTAGGATTGCTCCCGCCATGTAGCTGCGAAGCAATGTGTCACGGGTGGACATCAGGGCCTTCGCCTGGCCCGCGTCGATCATCCGGATGGCGAAGTCTTTCGGGGCTACGTACGACATAGGGTGCTCCGTCTTAGGCTCGGTTACCACTGGTACTTCAGGAATTTTCCGTCGATGGTGACGCGAACCCGGTCGCCGTCGGGGTCTTCGCGGCGGTCGACCTGGACGTTGCAGTTGATGGCGCTCATGATCCCGTCGCCGAATTCCTCGTGGATGGCTTCTTTCAGGGCTGGACCGTACACGGCGAGTAGCTCGTAGAACCGATAGATCGTAGGGTCCGCCTTGAGGGTGTCGCCGTCGAGCCGGTACGGCTGCTCCTGAAGGGCCAGCACAGTGTCCTCGTCGAGTTCAAGCAGGATACCGACCGCCGCCGCGGTATCCGCCGGCAGGGGGTGGGACCCAAGGAGCGCGGCGATCGTCCAGATGACCGGACGGTCGATGTGTTCTGCCACTGCCATCCAGGTCATGCCCGTGCGCTGTAGGGACCTGCGGACAGCCTGTGTTGCACTGTCGCGAGTGGTGTTCCAGGAAGTCACAGTGCCTCCAATTGACGAGGCGGCGGGTGCCGCGGATCGGTTTCAGCTAACATCCGATCTGACGTACGACGCTACGCGTCGACACATCCCCAACCAGTTGCGGGCGTGTTACACCCACGTAAAATTCCGTACCGCCCTCGTGATCAACCGGGCGCCTCCCGCAGACGGGCCCAACGCACCGCTGACCTACTGTGATCGAGATGGCATTTCTGATACCTGTTGACCCAGCTCAGGGAACAGGTAGCCGTGTAGGCTCCACGGTTCCTCCGGGAACTCGGCACCGGTTTCCCCGCAGACCATGAGCAGGTTCCAGGGGAACTGGGCCCCGGTGTCACCCCAGGCCGCGGAAGCACGCCGGACAAGGTGCCCGCTGTCAATGTCGTTGCGTGCGTTGACCCGTTCCCCGGTCTGCTGGCCCTCGGGCAGGGGCGGATCCAGCCGCCAGTTAACACTGGAACGGGAAATGTCCCTCAGCTTTTCGGCATCGATGCCGAGTGCGGTGATCGCTGCCAGACGCTTATCTGGTCGCATGACGATCGAGAAGTTCGTGTACGGCAGGGAGACGGTCTCCACGCCATCCCGGGCCGGGACGGGCACATCCCGGCTAGGAAATCGTTCATCGAAGCAGGTACGGTCGGTGAGGTCCTAAACACTGAATTCCTACGCTCTACCCTCAAACGACAGCATGCCTCCGGGATCACCGAAGGAAGTTACGTCCCGCTGAGTGTGGAGCTGCGTTTCGGTCCTTATATGAGTGACTTTTCGTCAGGGAGGGCGTTGTTGTCCTGGTTCTGGTCGTCGTCTTTCATTTGCCGGACTTCGGATTTGAAAATCCGCATGGACTGGCCGAGGCTGCGTGCCATACCCGGGAGCTTCGGCGCTCCGAACAGCAGTAGGGCGATCACGACAATCATGACGATCTGCCATCCCTGGAGGTTCAAGCGCTCTTCCCTTCATCATGTGTGAACATCGTGTTCTGGTGAAAGCCCGGCCGGAAGCGGGGCACCTGAGGCCCATTCCGGGCTTGTGGTGCCCCGCTCCTGGTTTCACGGCCTGGTTGTCGGTCTCGCCTCCGAGTTCAGGCGGTTTGGAAACCCTGGACGACGGAGGGGTGGGGCAGTGCGGCCTCACCTGGTTCAGGGGCAGAACCGGCGGGTACGTGGTCGGGGAACAATGTCAGGCGGCGTTGCTGGGCCGGCCCCATGGTCCGGTGACCGCGAGGGTGAAACCGGGAGACTGGATGTTCACGAAGAGCGTTTCGCCATCAGAGCTGAAAGCGGGTCCGCAGAACTCGCTGTTGTTGAAATCATTGCGTGCCAGGGGGTAGGCCTTACCTTCGGAAGTCACTCCGACGAGGTGGGACACACCGCTGCCGTCCTCGGCCAGAATGAGACCACCGTGTGTCGAGACGGTGATGTTGTCCGGCCCGTCGAAGTTGCCGTTGTCCTGGTCGGAGTTCTGGTTGACGCCGAAAATGGTTTTGAGGGCGATGGTCTGGCTGGAGGGGTCGTAGAACCACACCTGGCCGTCGTGTTCATTGACGCTGCCGTCACCCAGGCGGGCGAAACTGGCAACGAAGAACACCCCGTTGTCCCCCCACCACTGGCCTTCGAGCTTACGTGAGCGGGTGACCTGGTCGTTGGTGAATTGCTTGCGTACCGATACCGCGGTGGCGTCACGTTCGGGCACGTCGATCCATTCCACTTTCAGTCGGGTGCCGACGGTTGTTGCTTCCGAGAGATCCGCGATGTGCTGACTGCCGCGGTAGCAACTCATGGCCTGAAGCTGACCCGCGGTATCGCCTCCGGGGGAGAGGGCAAGCTCCCGCAGTGCGTTCTTGCCGGGAACGAAGCCGGCAGGTGGTACCCAGCGGAAGTACAGGCCGTTGGGGTTGCCGGCGTCTTCGGTGAGGTAAATGATGCTGGTGGCGGGGTCTACTGCTACGGCCTCATGGGAATAGCGGCCCATGAATTTGAAGGGGACGGCACTTTTGCCGATATTGGCTTCCCGGCTAGTGGGGTCCACCTCGAAAACATAACCGTGGTTCTTGGTACGTCGGCCCTGCCCAGCTCGGCTTTCCGTTTCCTCACAGGTCAGCCACGTCCCCCATGGCGTGATGCCGCCGGCACAGTTGTTGTCGGTGCCAGCCAGACTGGTGTACTGGTCGAGGCGGTTGCCGGCTCGATCCACCGTGATGGTGGACGTGCCGCCGATGGTGCCGGAGTCGTAGGTCACGCCCTCAACGGCGGGGACCGGGAAGGGCTCGTTACCGCTGTTCTCGTGATTTGTGACCAAGACGGAACCACCGTTGTTGGCGGCGAAAACGCCCATACCGTCAGGGTCTGAGGGGTGGACGCCATCCGTTGTCGGCGTTTGTCCCGAGCGCGCGATGAGCTTGTAGGAAAAACCGTCAGGCAGAGCGAGAATGCCCTGAGGGTCCGCGATCAGGGCGCCGTAACCTGTCGCGGTACGGGTTGTGGCGGCTGCGGCCGGACGGACGAAGGCATCGAGACTGCCTGATCCCGCGAAAACAAAACCAAGACCGGTAGCGGCGGAGCCGCCAAGAAAGTTGCGGCGCGAAACGGATGGATTCATGTGAGCCTCCAGAGGGGGTAGCAATTATTCGGACGAGTCACTCCACAACGTCGCAGCCGTAGATGTCCCCTTTCGGACACCCAACCATTGCTTTGGTGAACAATCAGCAAACTCGGGACTGTCCATGTCCCAGGAATGGGCGACAGTTCAAGAGCGAAGACGAAGACCGCTGATTAGTCGAGGCTGTTGCACCCCACTCCACCCCACCTAGGCTGGTCAGATACCTCGCGACGCTCGCTTAGTCGGTGTCGTGCGTTGTTCACCCGGGCGCCAGTGGGCGTAAGCCTCCTGCTTACCTCGGCTTCCTAGCGTAGGAGGACCATAAACCCCCACCAGGAAGTTGAAGACCATGTCTATCACCCGGCCGCTCGCGCTACTGCTCGCCTGCTCTTGCCTTGCTGTCTCTGTCACCGTTCCGGCCAACGCATCCCAGGCGCTGGACGACGTTGTCCTCGGCGCCCCGCGCGAGGCAGCACACGCCCACAATGACTATGAGCACGAACGACCGCTGTTCGATGCCCTCGAGCACGGTTTCACCAGCGTTGAGGCTGATGTGTGGCTCGTAGACGGTGAACTCCTCGTGGCCCATGACCTCGAAGACGTCACGGCCGGGGTGACGCTCGAGAGCCTCTACCTCGATCCGCTCGACGAGCTCGTAAACGGCAGGGCCGACAGCGTCTACCCGGGATGGGAGGGTGAATTCCAACTGTTGGTCGACATCAAGGGTGACGCGGAGCAAACATACGCCGCCCTCGAGGCCGAGCTCGACGAGCACCGCTCCCTGCTCACACGCTTTAGCAACGGCAAAGTGAAGCAGGGTGCAGTGAGTGTCGTCGTCAGCGGCAACCGCCCCCTTGAAATGATGACCGCCGACCAACAACGTTCAAGCTTCTACGACGGCCGCGCGACGGATCTGGGTTCGGCGCTGCCATCGAGCCTCATGCCGCTGATCAGCAACAACTGGACCCAGCTCTTCACCTGGCAAGGCGTGGGTGAAATGCCGGCCGCTGAGCGCGAGAAGCTCCGGGCCTACGTCGCCGCCGCCCACGAGCAGGGTGCGCGGGTCAGGTTCTGGGCGACCCCGGACCTGCCGGGCGAGGCACGAGAAGCCGTCTGGTCGGAACTGGCCGATGCCGGCGTCGACCACATCAACACCGATGACCTCGCCGCCCTCGAACAGTTCCTCGCAGAACGCAGCTGACCCCCATCACGCACAGGGCGGCCCACCCCACGGCCCCCTAAGCGGAGGGCCGGATTGTGGCTCTGTCTTCCTGCAC
The DNA here is from genome assembly GCF_015751955.1 of Arthrobacter sp. CAN_A214. NCBI lineage: Bacteria > Bacillati > Actinomycetota > Actinomycetes > Micrococcales > Micrococcaceae > Arthrobacter > Arthrobacter sp. CAN_A214. The sequence goes on along the minus strand of NZ_JADOUU010000033.1, from coordinate 11,056 downwards.
CGGAAGCATCCTGCCGCTTGGGGGGTCGGCAGGACGCTTTTCTGTTGTAGTCCCGCCGTGGAGAAACCATTGCTGGCGATTTTGGTCCTGGGACCCGAAAAGCTCCCGGAGTACGCCGCGGGTCTCGCCCGCATTGTCAAGGCATTGCGCCGCCTCGCCGTGGGCGCTCAAGAGCAGCTCAGGGGGGAGTTGGGCGATGACCTGATCGATGTCGACTGGCGCAAGCTCGACCCTCGACAGTAGGATCCCCGCCTGATCGTTCGGGAAGCGCTCCTCGAGGAATTCTCCGAACTGACCGACATCTCGGCTGCCACGGGGAAACAACCGATGCACACAACTAATTCTACGAAAGGTTATTCTTCATGAGGCCTGAAGGCTGGACAATCGTCGTCGTCATCGTCATCGCAATCCTGTTGTTCGGTGCACCGAAGCTTCCGGGCCTGGCCCGAAGCGTCGGCCAGTCGCTGCGGATCTTCAAGTCCGAGGTGAAGCAGATGAAGGATGAGAACAAGTCCGACGACGGCGTCGAGCCGACCGTCGAGGGCAGGATCGTGGACCACACGCCCTCTCCCGGAACATCTCCCGGAACGGCACCGAACCAGCCGTATAACGCGTCGAGTGCCATCGGGTCCCCGGCCCCGCCGAACCAGGGCAACTCCCCGACGCACACCCAGTAACGCAGGTGGCCAGTGCGAAAGGTCGAAAAGTCAATCCTGAAGGGCGGATGGCCCTCAAGGAACACCTGAAGGAAGCACGGAACCGGCTCTTCAAGTCCGCGATCGCCGTCGTGATCTGCACCGTTCTCGGATTCCTGATCTACGAACCGGTCCTTGAGGCACTGTCGGCTCCGGTAGTCGATATCAACGAACGCGTGGTGCGCAGCGCCGCGCTGAACTTCGACACCGCAGGCTCTCCCTTCGACCTGATGGTCCAGATCTCCGTCTTCCTCGTCTGCCTCTTCGCCGCCATGGCCGCACCAGGCGCCGACGCAATGAGCATGTTCTACCTCGCAGTTCCCATGCTCCTCCTGTTCTTCGTCGCGATCGGCCTATGCCTCCTCAATGACAAGCGCCGCGCCCGGCGCACAGCCATCCGAGAAGCCGAAATCGCAGCAAACGCCGACAAGGCTTCCTCCCTTGCGGAGCCCTTAAGAGCACTAACACAGTAGACCGGTCACTACGTCATGAGCTGAACGGCACAACTGTCCGCTGTTAGGGCCCGTCGGATTTTCGGGATTCTCGCTCCGGCGATACCCACCGCGCAGGCTTACTCCAAACGGAAATGGACGTGTACTTCTGCGACCCCGGTAGTCCATGGCGGCGCGGCAGCGATGAGAAAACGAACGGGCTGCTGGAGTGGTCCCCAAAGGGACAGGCTTCTCCAAGCACACACCCATGGACCTTCAACTCGTCGCCGGGGAACTCAACGCACGCAGACGCAAAACCCTTGGTTGGGATAACCAGCCGGACGCCGGCGTTGATCTCATCGGCGATGAACTGGACCGGGGCGGATTGTGGGTTGTCCGGCACGCAAAACGATAGCTCAGCTCGCGCACGTAGGCGCGCATTTCAGTAGCGAATGCTTCGGTCGTTCGACGGCTGCGAGGCGTCTTCCGGGTTCCATGTCCGTCGACGGCATTACCTCACAGCCGGCCACGACGTTGTACGGGGGCCAGAGCAGGAACTCAGCCAGGATCCGGCTACGCCGGTGGATGCGGGCTAGGAGGCTGAATCGGCGTTACGTTTCGCCGGCCGGTAGCCGGCGATTGCGGCGCGGACGTCGCCTTCCTCGTGTCCGCCCTTCTTCTTGCTGAACGCAGTGATCAACGGGTGGAGGATAGCCATGACGACGAGGCCCCAGGCGAGCCCCAGGACGGCCGAGCACAGGGTGTTCACCAGCCAGGCCAGGAGGCCGCCCACTACCGCAATTCCGGCGAATGGGGCTTCGAGGACATGGACCAGGTCATACGGTGCGTGCCAGCCGAGGTCGTAGGCCCCCTGCAGCATGATGTGACCACCAACCCACAGCATGGCCACCGTCCCGACGAGGGTTATCGCGGTCAGCACGGCGGGCATCCCCTTGACGAGCAGCTCACCGAAGCGCTGGGAACCTGCGGAGTCCTTGGTGGTCAGGTGCAGGCCGATGTCGTCCATCTTGACGATGAGTGCTACGGCACCGTACACGATCACCGTAATCGCAAGCGCAACGACGATCAGGATGAGCGCCCGGGCCCAGATGGATTCATCGGCCACCTCGTTCATCGAAATGACCATGATCTCGCAGGACAGGATGAAGTCGGTGGTGATCGCGCCCTTGGTGACCTTGGCCTCCGCCTCCGGGCCCTGCTCGACCGCCGGCGCCTTCTCCTTCTCGGAGTGGCCGCGGAGCTTGTGCCAGACCTTCTCGGCACCCTCATAGCAAAGGTAGGTGCCGCCCGCCATGAGGATGAAGGGGATGACCCCTGGGATGAAGGCGCTGATCAGCAGCAGCGCCGGCAGGATGATCAACAGCTTGTTCCGGAGCGAGCCCCAGAAGATTCGCTTGATCATCGGCAGTTCGCGGGAGGGGTCCGCCCCGGACACATACTGGGGGGTGACGGCGGCGTCGTCGATCACCACGCCGGCGGCCTTGACCCCCGCCTTGGCGGCCCCGGCAGCGACGTCGTCCACCGACGCAGCCGCGATGCGGGCCAGTGCTGCGACGTCGTCAAGCAGGGCGACGAGACCGCCGCTCACAGATCGTCCCCGAACTGCTCGAGGGTGGACTGCTGGGCGTGAAGGCTTCGGTTGAGGCGCGGAATCTGCATGCTCAGAGTATACGGCGGCCGGAGCTTGCAGCGTCTGGATCACCAAGAGCGACGAGGGTCATTGCCTGCGCCCAGTATGCCTTCATGGCCTTGCTGGCTTGCTCTACTTATGCCTGAAGCCGAACAGCACGTCTGCACTCCAAACCATTCACAATCAAGAAGCTCAGACTCACGCCTTAAAGAGATGAGACAGTCGTCGACACCGCCGGCTAGGCGTCCAACGCAATAGTTGGGATCGACGCAGTGACCAGCGAACCGTCCGCACGGCGGGTCCCCTCGATGTCACTCGTGGTAGGAGTTCCGGTTAGACGTGGACCGTGGTGACCGAGACTGACCGTAACGGGATTTCCGGATTTCACGTGCACGGATTGGCCATGCACCGAAACAGTGGCCGATTCACCTGATTCGACCGTCAGGGTGATCACCTTCTGGGTCACGTCGGCACGCACCCGTGTGCCGTGCAGGGTCAGACGGAAGCTCATGCGGGTCCAGGTTTTGGGGAGACGCGGTTCGAAGGTGATGCGGCCGCCGTGGTCGCGCATCCCGCCGAACCCGTAGACGAGAGCACTCCACACGCCACCCGTCGAAGCGACATGAATGCCGTCCGACGTGTTGTGGTGGAGGTCGGCGAGGTCAACGAACAGTGACGACAGGAAATATTTCAGCGCCAGGTCGTGGTAACCGACCTCAGCGGCGATGATCGACTGAACGACGGCGGACAGGGTTGAGTCGCCCGTGGTCAGGGCTTCGTAGTACTCGAAGTCAGCGCGCTTCTCCTCTGCCGTGAAATCGTTGCCCTGTAGATGGAGTGCGAGGACGACGTCGGCTTGCTTGAGTACCTGGAAGCGGTAGATCACGAGCGGATGATAGTGCAGCAGCAGGGGCCGCTTGCTTGCCGGTGTGTTCTCGAGGTCCCATAGCTCTTTCTCCAGAAAGGCGGCGTCCTGGGGGTGGATGCCTGTGCGCTTGTCGAAGGGGATGTGCATCTTGTCGGCGGCGTGCGACCACTCAGCGGCCTCGTCCTCGCCCAGGTTCAGGCGTGACACCAGACGTTCGTAGGCAACGGGTTCAACTGCATTGAGCCATTTGACCGCACGCGCGGCTGATTGGAGGTTGGCGCGCGCCATGACGTTCGTATACAGGTTGTCGTTGACGACGGTGGTGTACTCGTCAGGCCCGGTGACACCATGAATGTGGAAATTGTCGTCGCCATTGCTGCGCCAGAAGCCCAGATCGGCCCACATCCGAGCGGTCTCGACGAGAATGTCGATCGCTCCGCGGATGAGGAAATCGTCATCACCCGTCGCGGCTACGTACTGCATCAGGGCATAAGAGATGTCGGCGTCGATATGGTACTGCGCCGTGCTGGCGGCGTAGTAGGCGGAGGACTCCTGACCGTTGATGGTGCGCCACGGGAACAGCGCCCCGCGCTGATTGAGTTCAGCAGCGCGAGTCCGTGCCGGCTCAAGCATCGCCTGGCGGAAGCGTAGGGCATTCCTTGCCACCAGTGGGGCCGTGTAGCTGAGGAACGGCAGGACGTAGACCTCGGTGTCCCAGAAGTAGTGGCCGCCGTACCCGGAGCCGGAGACGCCCTTCGCAGCGATGCCGCCGCCGTCGGTGCGGGCCGTGGACTGCGCGAGTTGGAAGATGTTCCAGCGCACAGCCTGCTGGATGGCCGGTTGGCCTTCCACCTCGACGTCGGACCGTGACCAGAAGTCGGCCAGCCACTCGCGCTGTTTCTGGTACTGCTCCTCCGCTGGTGTCTCACGGGCACGGTCGAGGGTGCGGCCGCAGCGGTCGGCGAGTTCGCGGACAGGAACACCGCGGGAGGTGTGATAGGTGATGTTCTTGACAAGTCGGATGGGACGCCCCGGCTTCGCCTTCACGCGGTAGACATGTTTGGCGAGATCGTCGTCAATGTGGGAGGACTCGTCCCAGTCGTTATGGGTGATCAGCTCGTGCTCCACCCCGCAGGCGATGGTCATCGAGGAGTTGGTGGTGCGGTAACCGAGCAGATAGCGGGAACCGTCGGCTAGCTGAAAGCGTGGCTGGAGCACGCGGTCCTGGAACAACTCCGCCTTGCGCGGGTCGAATGCCCCGTCTTCTGCGGACGGGCCCGGTTGATACTCGTCGACGGCGTCCTGGCGGTTGAGGATCTGGCTGGACATGAGGATGGACGCTTCGGCGTCGAGCATCTCGACCTCATAGTCGATGACCGCGAGGTGACGATCGGTGAAGGAGACGAGGCGGCGCGACCGGATCAGGACGCGTTTACCGGAAGGGGTCCGCCACTCGAGTTCCCGAATCAGGACGCCGTCAGCGAGGTCGAGGCGACGGGAGTATCTCAGGATGTCGGCTTCCGTCAGGACGAACGGTTCATCGTCGACGTACAGGCGGATGATTTTCGCGTCGGGAACATTGACGATCGTCTGTCCCACCCGGGCGAACCCGAAGGCCTCCTCCGCGTGCTGGATCGGCCACGTCTCGTGGAAACCGTTGATGAAGGTGCCGTAGGCGTACCCGTCACGCGCTTCCTCCACGTTGCCACGCAGGCCGAGGTAGCCGTTGCCCACGGAGAAAAGCGTTTCGGTACGGCCCTGGAGGGCTACGTCGAATTCTGTTTCGACGAGCGCCCACTCGTCCACCGGGAAGTGGATGCGATCGAGCGGGTCGGAGGAGATGAAATTCATGCGGGATGTCCTGGGCTACGAGGTGGAAGTGGTCGGGCCGTCAGCGCCCGCGGAGAGGGGAAGAAAAGGGATGAGTTCGGCCACGTCTTCGACAACGACATCCGCCCCCTGCGCGAGCAGGGTGTCCGCTCCCACCCCCCGGTTCACGCCGACGACGAGGCCGAACGCACCTGCTCGGCCAGCTGCGACTCCGGAAGGGGCGTCCTCCACGACCGCGCATGCCGAGGCGGGAAGACCGAGCAACTCGGCGGCGTAGAGATAGGTATCGGGGTCGGGTTTACCTGGAATCCGCCGCTCGGCTGCGAGGAGGCCGTCGACGACGACGTCGAAGCGGTCGCGGAGTCCGGCGGCCACGAGGACGGCGACGCCGTTGCGTGAGCTGGTTACAACCGCAACCCCGACGCCGGCGGTGACGGCCGCATCCAGAAGGGCGAGGGAACCCGGATACGGCGCGACGCCGGCCTCTGCGAGTGTCTCGTTGAACGCGGCGTTCTTGCGGTTCCCCAGTCCGCAGACGGTCCCAAGTCCCGGGGTGTCCTCCGGGAGGCCCTCGGGAAGCGTGATGCCGCGGGAGGATAGAAGGGCGCGTACGCCGTCGTAGCGGGGGCGTCCGTCGATGTAGGTGAAGTAATCGTCGTCGCAGTAACCCTGCTCAATGCCCCTTTCCCTCAAGTACGGCGTGAACAACCGCGACCACGCCTGCATGTGCACCTCAGCGGTCGGGGTGAGCACACCATCAAGGTCGAAGAGGAGTGCGCGCAGGGAGGACAGGCGCGCGGCGGCGGGGGAAGAGGTCACAGTACTAACGGCCTTCGATAAGGTGTCGGGAGAATTCGAACGAGCCCCACGTTGCGGACCGAAGCTGGTGGCGTTCATGCACGGTCATCCTGAACTGGGAGTCTGGGGGTGTCCGATCAGAGGAACTGATTCGGCAGGATCTTCGCCGGTGAGGCGGGAGACCGTGGCGAGCAGCTCTGCGACGGACGCCCCATTCTGTGCCGTCGATCTGAGCCGTGTCTCAGTATATAGTCGCGATTGATCTCTTCACGCCTGCGATTGGTTCAAGCGGTACCACCCACGGGCAACAATATTGCGCTACTATCGCGACCAAAGCTTCGATGCCTTCTGCAACACTCCGAGTCACGGTGGTGTTGCAACGATCGGCTGAACCCAAGGATCCGTTATGGGGCGGGTAACGATCCGTGGCTCTAGTTCACGTCGGTGTAGCGGGTACCGAGCGGTTCCGACAGGGCTGAGAGGTCCAAGGGTTTTCAGGGTCTCCTGTGCCGACCCCGACGTCGGAGTAATCGACTACGAACCAATTCTTCCCCTCTGCGAAGTACACCGAGCCGTCAGGCTCCGCAGCATCAGCCATCACCGCGTACGCGTTGTCTCGCGCTTCCGTCGACTCGAAGTAGAAGATCTTGACGGACTGCGTGCACTTCACGGACTCCGCGGGAATCTGTCCTTCATCACCCATGATCGCGGTGGGTAGGGGTGGGTTCTCCTCACAATCGAGGTGCCCGGCGACAGCCTGCCGAGCGTCTTCCAACGAGCTGTAGGACGGCAATCCATCGATCGATGGTCTCTCCGCAGTACAGGCAGGGCATACTCCGACCAACAGCGCGAGAAACAGGGCACTCACAGGAATTCGGCGGTTGAGCAGCATTGCGTCCCCCATACGTTGTTCTGGTTATCGTGGCACAGCCGGCACCAGCGGTGGGGCAAGGGATGCTTCGGTCCTTCACCGTGCGTCTGACTGGACGGGTCGCCCTACTGTCTGACACCACAGACCTGTCCGCCTTTACCCGGGAATGCGAGGCCGACAACGTCCTCATCGCCCCCGGCAACGACTGGTTCCCCGCTGAATCGACCGGACCATATAACCGCCTGAACTACTCCGGCCCGAACCCCGGCGCCTACCAAGAAGCAGCCCGCGTCATCGGTCAAGCGCTGGGACGATCCGGCGGCTGACAACGACGACGCAGCTCTTCATACGGGGATGAACACGGCCCCATTTGTGCATCCATCCTCACCCAGCGTTGCAGTATCGGCCATGAACAAGTCGGTTCAGAATGGCCTCATGGCTGGAACGTACCTGCCTTCCTGGCCGCGGGCGATCGTTCCCCGCTCGGCCTACCGTGCCCTGCGACGAGTGAAGACCAGATGGACAACCCCGGACGGAGAAGGGGTTGTTTCGATGTCGAAGCGTTGTTCGAGTCCTTCGAGGCCATCCCAGAGCCGTTCGCCCCGGCCCAGGACGATCGGCACGAGGACGATGTGCATATGGTCGATCAGATCAGCCGCGAGAAACTGTCGGACGGTGCTGGCTCCACCACCGATGCGGATGTCGAGGTCACCGGCCAGGGCGCGTGCCTGGTTGAGCGCTGCGACGGGATCGGCATCAACGAAGTGGAAGGTCGTTCCACCCTCCATCTCGAGTACCGGCCGAGGATGGTGAGTCAGAACGACGACGGGGGTGTGGAAGACAGGGTTGTCGCCCCACCATCCCTTCCATTCCTCGTCCTCCCAGGGACCGCGTTGAGGTCCGAACTTGTTGCGCCCCATGATTTCCGCGCCGATCCCGGGACCTGTTCTGCTTGCGAACGCATCGTCGACGCCGAAGGATGCCTCGGAATCCCCGGGAATGCCCATTTCGCGGAAGGTGCGTGTTCCGATAGCCCACTCCATCAGCCGTGACCCTGCATGACCGAATGGAGCGTCGAGTTGCTGGCCCTCCCCGGAGCCGAAGCCGTCGAGGGAGACCGAGAAGTTATGCACGCGGACGAGGGACATGTCATCTCCTGAGGTGCTTGTCGCTCGCATCACTTTATGGTGATCGAACCTGACGACTCAAGACCGACGATGGGAGAGTCGAGCCTCGATATGAATGGAACCGCGTAGAGGACGGCCTCACTGCCGGAATTTCGCCACTTACCACTGCGACTCACATTTCTGGTGATGGACGGTCCGGACGATGGTGGAGCGGTCCTTCGTACAGGACGCCATGCCGTCCGACGCCGCCCCACATATCGTCGGCCTGAAGAATGCAGGAGCCGGATCCTTTGCCGCTTCGCTTCTACATGGCAAGGCGTAGCACTTCAGTCCGCCGCCGCGGGAAGGATTGAGCTTCGCTCATGATTCCGGGCCGTTGCTCCTCAGACCTTGAGGGGGATCGGGTGTACCTCGTCTGCAGGATGACCCGCGCGCTCGTGGATACGCCGCACGGCGTCTGCCGAAGGAGCCTCGGACAGGCAGTAGACGACCCCGGCCTCGGGATCTGCCCAAGCAGACTTGAACACCACGTCCTCCTCACTTTGAATCGCTACGTCGGCATCGTGGGCGGCTTGAAGATCCTCCTTGGTTAGTCCAGTCATGTTGCGATGCACATCCATGAATTCCGGCATGATGCACTCCTTGGTGGGGCTCGACGCTTATGGTCAGGATGCCGCTGACGATAGACCTGCGCCTACCCATCGTCAATAGGAGGAAGAGGCACGGCTGCGACACCTTTGGGCCGGGCGGAACGGACCGGAGGCGCCGTCGGCTGTCGATTTGAGTGGAGGCTACTCCCCGGCGCTGTTGACCGGACTGGGAGGAGCTTCGTCTGACGGGACTATGGCTCGACGCAATGCAGCCTCTGCGAGCCAGTCCACGGCTTGAAGCACGTGGGTGCTCTCGTTCGTCAGCCGGGCAAGCAGGTGTGCGTCACCTATGCCTCAGGCTCGTATCCGATGAGCCAGTGGAGGCCGTGACGGTCTATTACCTGTCCGTCCGAGGCGCCCCAGGGCTTCGGTGCGAGGGGATCGATCACCGACCCGCCCGCAGAGAGCTTGTCGAACCACTGGTGAAGCACGGTAGGTTCGGCGGTTCCCAGCAACGAGAGCATGACTCCTTCGAGCTGGACCGTCTTCTCTCCTGCTGCTGCATCCGATCCCGCCAGGGAGACCACCCCGCTGAGCACTCCGTGAGCTATCGCGCCTGCCGGACCGTCCTTCCTGCCGAACTCCTCGTAGGTATGCAGGGAAAGTTCACCACCGAAGATGCTCGCGTAGAAACCCAGTGCTTCTCGGGCAGTTCCTGGGAAGCTGACATAGATCTGGGGCACTGCAATGCAGTTGGCGACAGTGGTGAGGGCGGTGCTGTTGTTGAGTCGGTCGATGGTGGCACCCCATCCGTCGCGGGTGCCCCCCAGGATGAGTCTTTGCACCTCGGTGATGTCGAGACGCTCGGAGAACTGGACTGTGAGGACGAGTTCCGTTCCGGAGCCGAGGTCGTTGAGCTGCACTGTGACAACAGGGGCAAGTAGTTCATTGTCGCCGTCGAGGTCGGGCCAGCCGTCGACGGCTCCCCAGCGGAAGACGAGGCGTTCGTCAGGAACGATCTCGAGGTAGATTCCGCCGGTGGGATAGCTGAGGTCGTCATTGACGTTCATCTGCTGTTTCCATATTCCCCCGACCCGGAGTTCGACCTCGATGGGTGTGCTCGGTGTGGGCATGTCGGGGTTGTAGAACCAGGCGAGGTGCTCGGGATCGGTCCATGCCGCGAACACCGCCTGCCGTGATGCGGCGAAGGTCCGGGTAAGGGCGAAGCTCCGATCCTGCGTTGTGTGGTCGGTCATCATCTACTCCTTCGGCTCGGCGGTCTTGTCGCTTGGACCGGGGCTTCTGGTGAGCTGAGCGTTGAGACGGTCAGGCCGTGTGCCCTGGAACTCCCGGTAGGGGCGCGCCCGTTCCTGGCTGGAGCCCGCCGAGAGCTCGGCGGGCGTCCTCGCGATGAAGAGGTTCAGGCAGTCTCTTCGCCCTTGTCGTCGACTTCCTCGACCCACGACGGCGGCTCGTCGCGGCCTTGCTCCTCGTCCTTCTCGGCGTCCTCCGGCGTCTCCTGCACGATGCCCTGCGCGTGGTGCGTGGGCGCGTAGATCGTGTACAGGCGGAGTGGTTCGTCGCCGGTGTTCTCGACGTCGTGCCACGTTCCGGCGGGTACCTGAATGCTCCAGCCGTCCTCGACGTCCTGCTGGAACGAGAGGTCGTCCTTCGAGGGCCCCATCTTCACCCGGCCCTTCCCGGCATCGATGCGAAGGAACTGGTCAGTGCCGTGATGCACCTCCAGGCCAATCGCACCGCCGGGCCCGATCGACATGAGCGTCACTTGCAGGTGCTTGCCCGTCCAAGCAACGCGGCGGTAATCGGCGTTCTCCGTTGTAGCGCTCTCGATGTCGAATGCGTTCGGCTTTGGTCCGTTGTCGGTGATGTCCATGACCGCATTCTGTACCATTCCTGCGAGGATCACCAAGGCTGGGGATAGACCAACGTCGATCCCCAACAGCCCATCGAACGATCCACTGGGCCGTCAGCCAAATCCAGTAGAACGGGTTGCACGCCAGGTTCATGCGCTGGGCATCCCATAGACAAGAACTGCTTGGAATCACAGCGACCCCATCGGTACCGTCCCGATTGGCGATGGGCGGATTCTGGCGGTCATTGCAACAGGAGGTTTTCGATCAGTTCGATCGGTTTTTGAAACCCTAGTCTTTTTCGTGGTCGGTCATTGAGCTCGG
>NZ_JADOUU010000032.1:0-19145 GCF_015751955.1 Arthrobacter sp. CAN_A214 | reverse complement strand
CAGGTGACGCCGAGCCCTTCGGCGATCCGGGCGACCGTGAGGTGTTGGCACACGATTCCTTCCAATGCCCAGCGCAGCCCGCGGCGGGAGAGTTTCTCCCTCGGCCTGGCAGCTTTGGAGGTGTCTTGGCGCCACACGTGCCCGCACCCGGCGCACCTGTAGCGGCGGATGCTCACCAGCAGTGTGGTCGGCCGCCATCCGAACGGTTCGTGGCCCAGTTGGCGGGTCACCGTGTCACGCGGAACGCCCTGGCACCCACACTTCCGACACCAGTCATCCGGATCTGTGACGCGGCACGCCAGGACGGCACGATCCGGGCGGACATACTGCCCGGTCACTTCGAGTCCGAGCCCATCGAGGCGGCAGAATGTGGTCAGGTCAGGGCTTTGGAAGGTAGCGTTAAACACGAGGGCCTTGCAGTAGAGAAACGGTGGAGTCGATACCCTGATTCTCTCCCAAGGCCCTCACCCCAACCGAAACACCCTCTCGCACCAGACTCCTCACACGGCGCCCCCAACTACACTCTCAATTCTGAAGAGCCTGATAACCGTCCGTGATCTACGCCGGCGCCGCACCCAGGACGATCAGCCCAACCGGGCACAACCGGAACCCAACCACCTCGTTTCCGTGGTGGAGGCCAGCCCGAATCTGGTTGTGGTGGGTAGGTCTGATGGGCAGGTGCAGTGGATGAACAACAGCGGGCGCGAGTTGCTCGGCATTGCAGCCGACGAAGACATCCGCGCCTACACGATTCAGGACATGTTCTCGCCTGAAGAGCTGGTACGCATCCAAAAGGAAGACATGCAGACTCTTGTCAAGACCGGGCGGTGGAGGGGGGAACGCACCTTGTTATCTCGCGCCGGAGAATCGATTCCCGTGGATGTTGCGTCTCATCTGCACCACGATCATGACTTTCCTGGGGGCTACTACGTCACGGAAATAATGCGGGACCTCCGGCCGCAGCTTGAGCAGGAACGCATACTGCGGCTCAGCGAGAGCCTCCTTTCCGCTGCTGAGACCGTTGCCCGGCTGGGAAGTTGGGAGTGGAATCCCGAGACAAATCAGGTCAAGTGGTCGCGTGGGCTTTATCGGCTGTTCGGCCAGGAGCCCGGCAGTGGTGACGAGTCCGTTGATGTATTTCTGATGGCCCTGCACCCGGACGATCGGGAACGCATCGCCGAGACATTGGCGGGAGTCGCCAAAGGAAACGGCATCCTTGATTTCGTGTGTCGATCCACTCGGGCGGACGGTACTCCATTGGTGATCCATTGCCGGGGCGAGGTCCTCGATGAGCCCGGCACTGCGCGCGTAATCGTAGGTTCCCTGCTGGACATTACTGAGCAGCATGCCGCCCTCGCAGCGGAACAGCGGAGTCAGGAACTCACCCGGCGGATTCTCGAGTCCGCAGGCGAGGCGTATGTGCAGTTCAGCGCGGAAGGGATTGTTACTGAATGGAACGTTCAGGCCGAAAAGATCTTTGGGTGGAACCGGTCCGAGGCGTTGGGTCAGCCGCTGGCCTCACGGGTTGCGGGGCTGGCGGAGCAGGACTCGATGGAGCGGCTGCTGGGACTGCGCGGCGACCCTGACGGCCTGAAACAGCCTGCAGAACATTTCGACCACCTGATGTTGCACAGTTCAGGCCGTGATTTCCCGGCTGAGGTGACCGCCTGGACCACCGAGGACGGCTCGAAGCGTGTCTTCAGCTGCGTGATCCGTGATGTCAGCGAACGCCGTGCCGCGGAGCGGGCAAAGAATGAGTTCGTCTCGGTGGTGGGCCACGAACTGCGGACGCCCCTGACCTCGATCCACGGGGCATTGGGTTTGCTGCGGGCCGGTCTTTTGGGCGATTTGAATACCCGCGGGCAGCAGATGGTGGATATTGCCGCCCACAACACGGAACGGCTGGTCCGGCTGATCAATGACATTTTGGATATAGAGCGGTTGAATTCCGGCAAGGTTGCCCTGGAGCTGCAGGCATGTGACGTAGCAGCCCTGGCGGGGCGGTCCCTAGAGGTTATGCGGTCCATGGCCGACGAAGCGGGTGTACGCCTGACGCTCGAGGCCCAGTCGACTGTGCATACGGTCGACCCGGATCGCATTGAACAGGCCATGACAAACCTGCTCAGCAACGCCATCAAGTTCTCCCCAGCTAATGCAGAGGTTCGTTTGGTGGTCAGCTCGGATGCAGGAGGCCTGAGAATTCAAGTATTGGATCAAGGCCGCGGTATTCCGGCTGAAGACCTGGAACGGATTTTCGACCGCTTTCAGCAGGTGGATGGCTCCGATGCCCGGGAGAAGGGCGGTACGGGACTGGGCCTGGCCATCTGCCGCAGCATCGCGGAACAGCACGGCGGCCAGATCTGGGCCGAAAGCAACCGTGGCTGCGGGGCGATCCTAACTATGAGGCTCCCGGCCGCCCTCGACGCGGGCTGGGACGTGAGAGTCGAGGTCCCCAGTGGGCAGAAGGTCGTCGTTTGCGGCGAGGACGCCTCGGTACGAGCCCGCATTGTGGAGATGCTGCTGCCCTATGGGTACGAACCCGTCGAGGTCAAAACCAGCTCTGCGCTCCTCGCCGCGTCACTTCAGCACCGGCCCTCAGCCATCCTGCTCGAACAAGGCACCCCGACGGTCGCTAACTGGGAGGCCGTCGTCGACCTGCGCGAGCATCCCGAAACTCTGGATATCCCAGTGGTCTTCCTGGCCCTGGTCGGTGACAAGATCTTGGCAGAATCTGAGGGGCTTACCGGTGTTGAAGCGCCGTTGGACGTCAGTGGACTGTTGGCCGCCATCGGCGAGGCCACCAGTAAAGGGGGTACAGGGACGAAGTTGCTGCTCGTTGAGGACGACGGGGGCTTGGCCGCCGTCTTGACGGAGGGATTCCGTCAGTACGGCATCGAAGTCCACCATGCGTCCACGGCCCGACAGGCCCTGGCGTTGTGCGCCCACATCATCCCGGATCTGGTGGTGCTTGACCTTCAACTGCCGGACCAGGACGGTTTCGCTGTGGTGGCTCAGATGCGCCGGGATGCACGGCTGCGCGGTGTGCCGTTGGCTGTGTACAGCGCCCGTGACCTTACCGAGGCGGACCGGAAACGGCTGCGTCTGGGGACAACCGAGTTCTTCACCAAGGGGCGGGTCAACCCGGATGAGTTTGAACGGCATGTGGTGGACTTGCTCGGTCACCTGACCTCCGAAAATGCAAAGGCAGTGACCCATGGATAAGCCCCGACGCATTTTGCTTGTTGATGACGACCCGGGAATCCGGGAAGTTGCCCGCGCTGTCTTGGAGATGGTGGGCGGATACGACGTCGAAACGGCCGCCTCCGGGTTGGAGGGCCTCGAGAAGGCCCGCATCAGTCCGCCGGACGCGATCGTTCTCGACGTCATGATGCCCGGGCTTGACGGTCCCGCAACCTTCGCCCTGCTGCAGGAACAGACTGAAACGTGCGGCGTTCCAGTCATCCTCCTAACTGCTAAAACGCAGGCGGCCGATCGCAGTCGGTTCGCCTCGATCGGAGTTGCAGGGATGCTAGCGAAACCTTTTGACCCCATGGCGCTCAGCGACCAGGTTGCGGGCATATTGGGCTGGGAGTCATGAAAGGCGCGCAATCAAGCGAAAAGATCGACCCGACGTCGGTCATCAGGGCTATCTGGAACGGCAACCGTGATGAAGTTCTGGGCCGCGTGGTGGCGATCGAGGAGGCAGTGGCGGCCATCATTGAGAAACGGTTAACCCCGGAAGGCCGGGAGACTGCCGAACGTGAGGCCCACAAGCTGGCAGGTGCGGCCGGCACCTTCGGCTTTGGCCGGGCCTCCGAGTCGGCCCGAAAAATTGAAGGGATTCTGTCAGGAACGGACCATATTTCGCTCGACCTTGCCCTCATCGCAGCCAACGAAGTGGTCGCGCTCAGAAGCGACCTCAGCCGGGACCCGTCCCCTGTTATGGAACCTGTACCGGACTGCTCCTCAGAGCCAATGCCGGCAGCGTATGCCCGGCAAACTGCAGATGGCCAAAAACCGCAGAACGCACCCTCCGTGCCGATCATAGTCATCGCGGTCACCGATCGTGGGCGCCGGAAACAACTGGCCGCGGTCGCGATCGGACAGGGTTTCCGACCACTGATCATTGGTGCTCACGGCTCGATTCCGTTGGAAGGACCACCGCCCGGCGCTGCACTCATAGACCTTGGTGGAGGTGATGGCAGCCTTGCCCTCATAGCTGGCCTGGCCGCGCTGGATCCTCCCGTTCCCTCGCTGGCCCTGGCACCGCAGGACTCACCCTGGGACCGCGTCTTGGCTGCGCGCGCAGGCGCCCGGAGATTCGTCAACGCCGAGGCGTCCCCGGAGGAAATCTTCAGCGCTGCGCAAAACCTGCTTTCACCCCAAGAGGTGACCAGAAGCACCGTGCTGGTCCTGACCCACCTGCCGGCGATCCTGTCCTCAGTGCGGTCCGCGCTGCAAAACGAGGGGATGCGCGTAGTCGGGCTGACGGACCCGACGCAGTTCTGGACGGCGCTGGAAAAGACGCAACAGGACTTGGTGATCCTTGAGTCGTGTCTGCCCAGGATTGGCGGAGAGGAATTATGCCGTGTGCTCCGCATCGACGCCCAATGGGCAGGCCTGCCTGTGCTCCTACTGACGGCAGGCGACGATGCGGCGGCTGTGGCCGCGCTCTTCGACGCCGGCGCTGACGACGTCATAACCAGCCCGTTCGTCGGCACGGAGTTGGCAGGGCGCGTGCGGAACCGTTTGAAACGCACGCGAGTGCTCCATGCCCACATACAAGCGGCTCGGGACGGGGATGGGCTTGCTGACCATGCACCCCTGCCGACGACGGGAAATGTTGCCGCCGAATACGATGTGGATGTGGTGGTCGTGGAAGACGACCCTCTGCTCTCGGAGCTCCTCAATCATGCCCTGACTACGCGCGGCTACCGGTTCCGGCACTTCACGGACGGGCAGGTCGCAGCGGGTGAACTGTCAGGCAGCCCACCTCTGCTGCGGTCACGCGTGGTTTTACTCGACGTGGATCTGCCCTCCCTCAACGGGTTCGGTGTGCTGCGACAGATGGCGATGACGGACAACCTCACGGCCACCCGGGTGATCATGCTTACCGCTCATTCAAGCGAGCCGGACATCGTCAATGCCTTGAAACTCGGGGCGTTCGACCACGTAGCGAAACCCTTCAGCGTGCCCGTGCTAATGCAACGCGTGCGCGGCGCACTGGGAGACTGACATGCATTTGTACGAGGTGCTTACTGCTGTATTACTCGCGGAAGCAGGAATTCTGGGTGCAGGGCTAAGCTTCCTTTTCGGTCATACTGCACTCCAGCGCGTTCGCGCAGCGCGGCTTCGATCCGGCATGCGGGTCAGCAGGCAAATCCTGGCACGCGTCCTAGCGGGCGACCCGGACCGCCCGGCCCTTCCAAGGCTTCCGATGAACAAGGCCATCGAAGCGGTGGCCGACGCGACGCGCAGCGTCGATGACGTGGGCCGGGCCCGGCTTGCGCAACTGCCCGCATACGTGGGACTTGCAGAGCGATCCGCACGTTGGTGCACCAGCGCGCGGTGGTCCCGCCGACTAAAAGGCGTTCGACTGCTAGCCATTTTGGGCGCCGGCCACAACACCGTACCCCCCTTACTCGACGACCCACGCTCTGAAGTGCGCAGTGCCGCGGCCGCCTGGGCCTCGAACCACCCGAGCGAGCAGGTCGTAACCAAGCTGATCCTGATGCTCAGCGACGAGTCTCTCGCCTGCCGACTGGCTGCCCAGAACACCTTGATCAGGCTGGGCCGCTACGCTGTTCCAGCCATCATCAGCCACTTGACCGAAGCAGTCCCGGCCGCACTGGCCACAGTGCTCCTCGTCGCATCCCGCGTCCACGATTCCGCGTTGACTGGCCCGGCGCTAAGGCACCGAAACCATAGTGATCCCGCCGTCAGGTCCGCCGTCGCGCAGGTGATCGCCTCCGCGGGCGGAACCGCAGGCGTCCAGGAGCTCGAAAAATATCTTACTGACCCTGCAGACAAAGTACGGGCAACAGCTGCGGCCGGGTTGGGCGCGCTGGGGCATTGGCCAAGTTCGCCCCTGCTCGCCGACAGGCTGGGCGATCGCTCCTGGGAAGCCCGCCGCGCGGCCGCCCTAGCGTTGGACCAGCTCGGCAGCCCGGGTCAGTTGTACCTTCAGCGGGCACTCCTCAGCACGGACCGATTCGCGCAGGACATGGCCCAGCAGGTGCTGAACCGAGCCAGATCGGTCCAAAGCAAACCGGCCCTACCGACCAGCAGGAGTTCGACAATAACGGGCAGGATCACAGAATGATCATAGACTTCGCCGTCACAGTCCTATCGGGTTTCGCTTGGGCGGTGTTCATCTACTTCATAGTGGTCAACGGTTACCAAACTGCCCTTTTGGTCAGCGCCACGGTCGCTATGCGCCGGCACCGGCAGCAGATTTGGGAAGAGGACCGGGTCGGCCTGCTGGGATCGGCCGTGACACCCACGATCAGCGCGCTAGCACCCGCCTACAACGAAGAAGCCAACGTAGCCGAGAGTGTCCATGCACTGTTGATGCTCCAGTACCCGGCGCTGGAAGTGGTCCTCATCAACGACGGCTCCGCAGACTCCACTCTTGACGTACTCATCCGCACCTTCGACCTGTACCCAATCCACCCGATCTTCCGCAACCAAGTGCAAACCCAACCCGTCCGCGGCCTCTACCGCTCACAGATCCATCCCCAGCTACTGGTGGTGGACAAGGAGAACGGCGGGAAAGCTGACGCCCTGAACGCGGGCCTCAACTGCGCAACAGGCGAGCTCGTCTGCGCCATCGACGCCGACACGCTCATTGAACCTGACGCGTTGCTGCGGATTGTCCGGCCGTTCCTTACTGATGAAACCGTAGTCGCCGCCGGTGGAACCATCCGTGTTGCCAATGGATCCACAGTCGCCCGCGGGCGGGTACTGGACGCGCGGGTACCCCGGGGGGTGCTGGCAGGGTGCCAAACGGTGGAATACCTCCGCGCGTTCCTTTTCGGAAGGCTGGGCTGGAACAACCTCGGCGGAAACCTGATCATCTCGGGCGCCTTCGGTCTGTTCCGCCGGGAATCCGTACTGGAGGTCGGCGGCTACGTTCACGACACAGTCGGTGAGGACATGGAGCTAATCGCCGACCTGCGGCGTCAAGGCCAAGAGCGCGGAACCGCGAGCCGGGTGGACTTCGTTCCCGACCCGGTGGCCTGGACGGAGGTCCCGGAGTCCTGGCGTGTGCTCGGACGGCAGCGGGATCGCTGGCATCGGGGCCTGACCGACGTGTTGCGGCGGCACCGGGTCCTACTTTTCAATCCGCGGTACAAGGCCTTGGGCCTGGTGGTCTATCCCTACTACCTGGTGGTGGAGCTGCTAGGTCCCGTTGTTGAGGCGCTGGGGTTGATCGCGGTACCGCTCGGGCTGATGCTCGGAGCGGTCGATGTAACGTTCGGCGTGTTGTTCCTGGCGGTGGCTTATGGCTGGGGTGTGTTGTTGAACGTGGCGGTAATCGTGCTGGAGGAATTGACCTACCGGCGGTATCAGCGCTGGTCAGACTCGCTTCTGTTGCTTCTTTGGAGTGTCGTAGAGGGTATTGGCTACCGTCAGCTCACCGTCGTCTGGCGGCTGATCGGACTTTGGCGCTATGCCAGGGGTCGCAAGGACTGGGGAGTAATGAGCCGGAAAGGCCTCGGAACACCAGCACTGCCCTAATAGAGCGACCGCATAAACCATCCACCGGCTAATTCAACGCCCAACGTTGGCCGCGACATTCTCCCATGCTTCAACGCTCGAGGCATTGAACCTTCGTGTCCGTGGTGCCAGGGTCCGCGCCCAACGCACTGTGAAGACTCAACCAATGGAGAAAGGTGCCCTCCCCGCGACCAGATCGAATCACCAACCGATCCGTCTGAATAAGGTCTGCCCGCAGGAAGCCTAAGCACATCAGACAGCCACTACCCGTAGGTCACCGATAACAGCACCTATGCAGATCCTAAAAGCCTGTGTCAGCCACAGATGGGGTTCTATCTGGTGCTACCGGGCTGTCATCCGCTGCGTGGTGGGGGCAGAGGTGCAGGGTCCGCAGCAAGCCCGGTAGGCGCCGGAGTCTTCCGAGGCGGCGATAAAACGCTCGAGATCGACGCGTCCGCCAGTTGCTGTTCTTGTTCTGGTCATTTCATGACCAGCCCGCCGTCGACGAACAGGCAGGCCCCGGTCACGAAGCTGGACCATCCGCTGGCAAAGAA
Organism: Arthrobacter sp. CAN_A214; assembly: GCF_015751955.1. NCBI lineage: Bacteria > Bacillati > Actinomycetota > Actinomycetes > Micrococcales > Micrococcaceae > Arthrobacter > Arthrobacter sp. CAN_A214. The sequence goes on along the minus strand of NZ_JADOUU010000032.1, from coordinate 10,872 downwards.
CAGTACTGAACCGGCCACGTCTTCAGGGGTGGCCAGTCGTCGTAGCGGTGTAGCAGCTTCCAATTCGTCGCGTTGTTCGTCGGTGGCAGCCTGGCTCGAATCGGTGGGGTAGACGAGTCCTGGGGCTATGCAGTTGACGGTGATGCCGAAAGGCCCGAGTTCGGAGGCCAGGTTACGGGAAAAGCCGAGGAGAGCGGTTTTGGCCGTGGTGTAGTCGTGATAGGGGATGCTGGGGCGTTCGATGAGGTCACTGACGAGGTTGATGATCCGCCCGCCGCCGGCCGTTTTCATGCCTGGTAGAACCGACCGGCAAAGATTGTATGCGCCTCCGACGCTGCCCTGGAATTGTGTCTGGTAGTCCTCCCAGGGAATGTCCCACGCAGTGCTGCGGGTCAGCGGGTCGAACGTGTAGCTTCGCAGTGCGTTGTTGACCAGCAAGTTCACGGGACCGAAGCGTTCGGTGACATCGGCGACCATCGCGGCCACGGACGTGGCGTCGGCGACGTCGGCGGCATAAGCTTCCGCGCGGCTTCCTCGTGCTTCAATATCCTCGACTACTTGTTGCGCGGCGTCATGGTTCTGTAGGTAGTTCACGACGACGGTGGCACCGTGGGCGCCGAGGGCACGGGCAATCGCGGCCCCGATGCCGCGGCTGGACCCGGTGACGATGGCCACGCGGTCGCGCAGCAGGTCACTGGTGCCCAGACTTTCTCCGAAGGACATCAGAGTTGCCTTCCTGCTGAATCCTGCTGTGCAGGCAGGGTCCATTCGGGGTCGTAGTGTTCCAGTGCCGCCTCGGCTGCTCCTTCGATGTCGACCCAGCGGACCAGCGCTGTCAGGCTTCCCCGTCCGTCGTGGTGCCACCCTGCTGCCGGTTCGGGCATTTGCCCGATAGCGCAGATGCGGTCGACGCCGCACCGGCCGAGGGCCTGTGCCCAATCGGTCAGCCGATCGGGTGAACAGGCGACGCCGGCGGTCTGGAGGTAGCGACGCACGGGAGCGGCGAGGCGCTCGACGTCGTCCATCCCGTTGACGGGGTGCACGCGGAGGAGCCGGTTCAGCGGTGAGGGTTCGAAACGCTCCGGTTTCTCTTCGTAGATGACGGTCCAGCCGGTGCCGGTGTTACTGGTGAACAGCTCGATCGTTTCGTCGTCGTAGGACCGGAATTCGTAGGAGGAGCGAACCCGTTCAATGACGGCGCTCTCCTCAAGGGTGAGCCGGGCGCGCGGTTTGCTCCGTTCGAAGCGGCTCATCTCGGCTGCCAATGTGGCTGCGAAGGTTTTGGGATCCACTGCTCCGCCGCGTTCGATGAACAGGCAGTGGGGGGAGAGGCACCCCTGCTGGTCATACTGGGAAGCATCATGTGCGGCCCGGCGCGCCGTCTCTGTGTAGCGGTTGAGCGCCAACGCTTCCCGGCCGATGACGGCGAAACTCATTTTGTGCCCGTACGGCACGAACGGCATGCCGGCGGGCAGGCGTGCTGCCACGCTTTCGATGGCTGCTCGTCCACCGGTCGCCGTGACTGCCTCGGAGTGGGCGAACGCCGTTCGTTCAATCTCCTTGTCCCCTCCGGGCCAGTGCAGGATGGCAAGGCAAGCGGCGAGAGCGGGGTCTTCTTCGGCGAGGCTTCGGGCAAACAACACCGGGAACAACGGTTCACCGCTAGCGGATTTCCCCAATGTTGCCGATTTGACCAGGAGCCCGCAGACAAGGTTCCACACCGGTAGCCCCGGAACGTTGCCGGCGAAAATCTGGGTGGTCAGCCTCGGTCCGTAGGCTCGTGAGCGTCCTCCGGACCGGTTCGGCTGGAAGTCGTCGAGCACCAGCGGATTCTCGAAGTCCTGGGAAAGGAATCGAAGCAACCGATCGCGACGGAACGTTTTCAGGTAGTCCTTCAGACCCCGGCGGACCATCTCGGGGGCATATCCGGTCACCGAGGGCAGCAGCTGTTCGGCCTGCCGCCTCCAGTAGTAGTCCGGAGCCGACCACCTGGCGATCACCCGCCCGAGCGCCTCGACGATGTCCATCACCGGCCGCTCGGCAAGGTAATCGGCTTGGGCCTGAAGGAGCCGCTGGCACACCAGGTCGATCAGGGGCGGCGTCACGACCGGCATCCGTAGCACGACGCCGCCCCAAAATCGGGTTTCCCATGCCAATTCGTCGAGCTCGGTTCGGCTGAGCTGGGGCAGGAAGAATCCGTCGAGCACCGGGCCCTCGGCGGGCGGGCTGCCTGCGCGCCCCGGGCTTCCCTGTTCGGTTCCGATTGTCATGTCGATCCGTTCCGATTCGCGGCGAGGATCTCGTCCAGGGCGATCGAACACCCGCGGGCTTCGGTTCCCTCGGCGCGGCCCAGCAGGACGAAACCCTGTGCGCCCTGCTGGAGGCTGTCCAGCGCGGCGAGGTAGCCCACGTCTTCGGCGAGGACGGCCAGGCATGACCCCCTATTGGCCAGATCGTAGTGGACAACCAAGCCCCGCTGTCCGGGTTCTGCGGATGCTCCGCTTTCGGGGTCCACCACGCGGATCCGCGTCCAGGCTGGGGCGGCTTTGCGGCGGGGCTGATTCTCGTTGCCCTGCCAGGAGTCCCTCAGGGTGGTGTCGTAGTACTGGGTGCTGATCTCGGTCATTCCGTAGTAGTTGACGCACCAGGAATCGGGTATTCCCAGGCGCCGGCCGAACTGGTCACGCAGGTCCTCGGCGGATACTTCGCGGGAGCGTCCCTTGAACCCGCCTGTATCGAGCAGGCGGCTCCCCTTCGGCAGGCGGAAGGAGAGTCCTTCTTTCTCGAAGGCGTCAAGGAGGTGGACGTAGGCGAAGGACGTGCCAAGCAGGGCGACGGGTTCCCCGATTTCCTCTGCCTGCTGCAAGGCCACTGCGACGCGCCGCCACTGCAGGTCGTCGTCGTTCATGAAGTGGCTGCTCCCTGGTGCGCCGAAGAAGTCGACGAGCCGCCCGAAGAAGTAGGCGAGGGAGGAGTGCGGCTGGTCCTCCGGCGGGGCATTGAGGACCAGTAGGGGGATGCGTTCCCGGTCGGGCAGGAAGTAATGGGCAAAACCGGTCCGCAGGGACGCGTCATACAGGTGGAGGTGCGGGTGGTGGTTGCGTCCCCGCTGGGCGGGGTTGGTGCTGCCGCTGGTCATGAAGATCGCCGCGGCTTCTTCGGGCGGCTCGCAGGCGAGAGTCAGTTCCTTGAACGCGGTCAATGGCACGGCAGGGATCTGTTCCCAACTGGTGAGCCTTCCAGGCTCCGCCCGGCGCGAACGGCAGAAGCGCCGGTAAGCCGGATTGTGTTCGTACTGGTAGGCGAAGAGCTCGAGGGCAAGCCGTCCGAATGCGGCATCATCCTCGTCCCCTACGGCGCTGCCGTGCTCGTTCGGCCCTACCGGGGCGGCACCGCGCTCAATATAGGCCTGAATTCGCAGATCCAGCGCGTCACGGATTTCCACCTGCGATGAGGAGTCGGGTCCAGCGGTCATCGGATTGCCTCCGGTGTTTCGTTTGCGGGATCCCGTTGGTCACGCGACGACGTCAAGGGGGTTATCCGTGCGTCGAGGCTGGACAGGTCAGTGCTTCGGCTAGCCGCCAATGACACCAGGATGGTGACGGCGGCGGAGGCGGACAGTGCGGCGAGGAACGGCGGCAGCGCGAGTCCGTCCGAGAACGTGGCGACGGCGATGGCCGCGGGCAGGTTTCCGCCCGTTACGAAGCCGTACCCCAGGGCAGCGATGAGGCCTGCCAGGGCACCACTGACGGCACCGGTAGTGGTGGATCGGTGCCATAAGCCCAGCAGTGCCGGCACAATGGTGGCCGCGCAGAACAAATCGGCAATGAGGAAAAGGCGCAGCACCGAGAACCCCTGGAAAGCGACCAAGGCCGGGATGACGGTGAACACGACCGTAGCGATCCGCCCCCCGGTCAGGCCCATGGAAGGAACGTGCGTGACCGCGACGGCTGCGAGGCCGTTCTGCAGTGTGTCGACCGTCGAGGCGACCAGGGCCAGGGTGAGGATCAGGACTGCTGCAAGGACCCATGCGGGTTGAAAGTCCAGCAGGGCGAAGAACGGAACAGGCGGCGTCCCAAGCGCGACGCCGTAGGCCGCGGCAAGGAGCCCCACCATGCCTGCCGCGAAAACCACCGGAAAGCGAGTCAATGCCCCGATCACCGCGCCGCGGGACAACGCCCGCTCGTCCTTGGCCGCCCATACCCGCTGCCAGTAACCATTGTGGAACAGGGTAGTGGCCGTTACTGCCACGATCAGCGTCAATGCTGCCTCGACGCCGGTCGCGTCCACGGTCAAGAGCGCAGGGTCAACCGAGGTTCCCTCCCGGGACAGGCCTGCGATCAGGGCTGCGCCGACGACGATCAGCAGGGCGAACAACAGCCATGACTGCCAACGGTCGGTGCGGATCGAGGCGCGCAGCCCTCCGTAAGCCGTGTACAGGGCAGTAATCACCGCAACGGCAGCGATGCCAAGACGAGGGTCCACAACTGAGAGCCGTCCGAGCACGGCTCCTACCGCGGTCAGTTCAGCAGCCAGGGCCACGAGCATGTAAAGCATCGAAATAGCCAGGACATAGACGTGCATAATCCGTCCGTAGCGGAGCCGGACAAACTCGATCAGATCGTGGCCTCTCGGTACCAGTGCCCGCAACCGCCGGCCGACAAGGACCAGGCCGATCAGGGGAATGGTGATGGCAACCGCGTAGCCCAACACTCCGGCCAGTCCCGCGGAGGCACCGACCTCGGGTGCCGCGAAAAGGATCCACGCGCCTACACCGGAAGCGAAAAATGACAGGCCCAGCCCAAGGCCGTTCTGGCTGTTGCGTGCCACCGCGAACTCTTCAAGGTCGCGGTCACGTCCTACCGCCAGACCGACCCAGGCGAATGCCCCGAGGACGATCGATAAAAGAACGATGGTGGTGGAAAATCCGAGCATCAGAGCACATCCCTTCGCCGGCATTACCCGGACAGGTTCATGCGGTCGGCGACGCCTTCATTCGCCCTCTCAGCCTGGTTCCCGCCCAAGCTCCCGCTTTACAGGATCGACTGTAGTCGCGCTGATGCCCGCGCTCAAACCCCTTCGGTGTGTTTCTCATCCGGCGGGCCTCGACGGAAGCCGGGCGCGGTCCAACGAGTTGCCCTGCTCCAGAACGGCGAGGCGAACGGCTAAGGTTGCAGGAGTGACACGGGGTGCTGCCCGCTAAAAGTGCAGCTGAGAATCAAGACCCGTTGAACCTGATCTAGTTCGAACTAGCGAAGGGATGTCGCGGATGGCTATTCGCTATACATCGTCGAATTGTGCAGTGCTGCTGGAGGATCTGAGGGTCCGGAGTCCTCTGGTCCAGTGCATCACCAACGCAGTGGTGACAAATTTCACCGCGAACGTCCTGCTGTCTGTCGGTGCAGCCCCGGCGATGGTCGATATACCGGAGGAGGCCGGGCAGTTCGCTTCCGTGGCCTCCGGGGTTCTGATCAATCTGGGAACTCCGCGGCACGAGCAGCGGGCCGCGATGCTCGAGGCTGCAGCTGCCGCGAATGCTGCTGAAACACCGTGGGTGCTGGATCCAGTGGCCATCGGATCCCTGACCGTGCGCACCGAACTGGCGCATCAGCTTGTCGGGCTCCGCCCACGCATCATCCGCGGCAACGCATCCGAGATCCTGGCCCTGGCCGGGGTGGGAACCGGAGGCAGGGGGGTGGACTCGACGAATAATCCCCTGGATGCGCTGGAAGCTGCAAGGCACCTTGCTGCCTCGTTTTCCTCGACGGTGGCAGTATCCGGTGCGGTGGATCTGCTGGTCGGACCTGACGGGGAGGCTACAGGCATGGCGAACGGGCACTCGCTGCTGACCCGGGTGACCGGTGGTGGGTGCGCGCTCGGTGCGGTGATGGCTGCCTTTGCTTCCCTCACCGATGATCCGCTGCTGGCAGCAACAGCGGCCACGGGTGTCTACACCCTTGCGGCGGAGCAGGCCGCGGCACGGGCGCAAGGTCCGGGGAGTTTCGCGGTGGAATTCCTCGACCGGCTGGCCGGTATCACCACCGACGACGTCGTCGCCGGCCTGAACCTCCGCCCTGTCGGCACGCTGGACAGCATCCAATGAACCGGCGGGCTCTCAGGGCGGACCTCGGGAAACACCTGCCCTTGTATCTGGTGACTGATAAACGTCAGTGCGGCCCACGGTCGGTGGCCGCTGTTGCTGCCGCCGCGGTGGCAGGAGGTGTAACGATGGTGCAGGTGCGCGAGAAGGAAGCCCCTGCCCGGGAGCTGCTGCAGTTGCTGATGGCTGTTGCGGAATCCGTGGGTGACAGGGTCCCCGTGCTGGTGGATGACCGGGTGGACATTTTCCTGGCGGCGCGCGCGGCAGGAGCGCAGGTAGCAGGGGTACATATCGGCCAATCCGATCTGCCGGTGGAGCTTGCCCGCACCCTGGTGGGCCCGGAAGCCATCATTGGATTGAGTGCGGCAACTGACAACGAGATCCGGGCCGTGCACCGGCTGCCGGAGGGGACGGTGGACTATCTGGGGGTCGGCGCCATTCACGCGACCGCCACGAAGGCCGATCACCCGGAACCCATGGGAATAGACGGGTTCGGCACACTCATAACGGCAAGTTCCCTGCCCTGCGTGGCGATCGGCGGTATCAGCAGCGCTGACGTGCGTCCGCTGCGTGACGCCGGCGCCGCCGGGGTGGCCGTCGTCTCCGCGGTGTGCGCAGCCGATGATCCCCGGGCAGCGGCCCAGAAACTGAAGGAGGAATGGTGTTCCTGAAAGTGTTGACGCTGCGCGATGTCCCGCGGGTCCTCAGCATCGCCGGAACGGACCCGACCGGCGGCGCGGGGATCCAAGCCGACCTGAAAAGCATTGCCGCTCTGGGCGGGTATGGGATGGCGGTAGTGACGTCCCTGGTGGCGCAGAACACCCGCGGCGTCCGCTCCGTGCACACGCCACCGGCATCGTTCCTCACCGAACAGCTTGAAGCAGTCAGTGATGACGTGACCATCGACGCCGTGAAGATCGGAATGCTGGGAGATGTGGCGACCATCGCCGTCGTCCGGGAGTGGCTCGACCGGGCCCGGCCGCCTCTGGTGGTGCTGGATCCCGTCATGGTCGCTACCAGCGGGGACAGGCTTCTGGCTGCCGACGCGGAGACCGCGTTACGGGAACTGGTGGGAATGGCGGACCTGGTCACTCCCAATCTTCCCGAGCTCGCGGTTCTGGTGCATGAACCGGTCGCCGCTGATTGGCCTGCAGCAATCGAACAGGGCCGGAGATTGTCTGCAGCCTGCGGGACAGTGGTGCTCGTCAAAGGCGGTCATCTCAGCGCAGAATCAAGTCCCGACGCACTCGTGGATGCCACCGGTCGGTTGGATGGAGCCGGAGGAGGCGTCGTCGAATTCGTTTCCCCACGGGTGGCCACGAAGAACACGCACGGGACCGGTTGCTCGCTCTCCTCCGCCGTCGCCACGGTCATGGCGCGGACTGGTGATTGGACCGATGCGCTCTCCCAGACCAAGGACTGGCTGCAGGACGCACTCACCTCCGCCGATGAATTGCAGGTGGGACAGGGCAACGGACCCATCAACCACTTCCACCAACTATGGGCGAGAGCACAAACACTGCAGAGCGGACAGGACAGCAGTACGCGTTAGAGAAGAGTGCGGCTCCTGTTCGTTTCCGGCCCGCTAAGTCCGCCAGCCGCCACGAGGACCCCGGCGAGAACGAGCAACATAGCGACTGCTTCGTGCCGCCCCAACAGGTCCTGTAACGGCGGAAGGTAGTACGGATAGAGGGCGGGTAGCACAATGGAAAGGCTGTAGCCCACGCCGTACCCGCTGGAGCGGACCGCCGCAGGGAAGCGTTCCACGAGGTAGGCGCCCACGGGGCCGTAGCCAGAAACTGTGACGATCTGCAGGGCCACCACGAGCACCACGACGCCACTGGTGCTTCCGGCGGAGAACACGCCGAGGAACGCCAGAGGCGCCAAGATGGCGCCGAGCAGACCGAATCCAATAAAGAAACGGCGTCGTCCGGTGAAGGTGGACAGGTGCCCGCAGGCGGCCATGAAGACTGCCGAGGCAGCGGTGGCACACATCAGGATGAAGGAGATGGCTTTGGCGTCCAGGCGTCCGTCGAGAGCCAGTTCACTGGTCAGTGTGGGGATCGCCATGTAGGTGAACAACCACAATCCGCTCATCAGGAGAAAGACCTGCCAGAGCGCACGACGGTGCTCGCCAATGAAAACGTCCTTGAGGGGATTCGTCCTTTTTGCTGACTGCTTCCAGATCGGGGAGTCCGCAACACGGCTCCGGTAATACGCGAGCATGCCGAAGGCCAGAAGGGCCCCCAGCAGGAACGGGGTCCGCCAACCCCAGGCGTTATATTGCTCGGTATTGAGCACGCTCAGCAGCACGAACACCAGGCCAGCGATGCTGGCATTGGCCCAGGGCGACATCCACATGATGAGGCCGCTGACCAAGCCGCGCCGTTTCGGCAGTGACCACTCCATAGCGAGGGGAATTGCAGAAGTGTACTCACCGCCCAAGAAAATTCCCCCGACGAATCGCAAAGCAACAACAGTCAGTAGGGTTCCACTGCCAAGAACCGTATGTCCGGGAACCAGGGCGATGAGCAACGTGGTAACCGCGATGCCGATCAAAGCGACCTGTGTTGTTGCCGCACGACCGATGCGGTCCGCTATCGGGCCGAAGATCGCGGCTCCAAGTGGCCTTCCAAGGAGGGTCGCGACGAAGATCAGCCCGGCGTTGCTTGCGAGGTTCTCCGGACCGAACAGGTGAGCCGCCGCCGGTGCCAGTGCGATGACGGGCAGGAAAATGTCGAACTGATCGACGTAGTTGCCGAAAATTCCGCCGCGTACGGCCCGTCGGGCATCGAGCGGCATGGTTCTGTGCGTCACAGTTGCTGAACTGTTGTTAGGCATCAATGTCACTTCCTTCGCCGGCATTACCCGGTGCAGGTTCGACGGTCGAAGCCGCTTCAGCTTCTTCTCAGCCCATAGCGCGGGCTCCCGTGTGGGGTTGGTTCTCCAAACACTGGAAAGGTTTGCAGATTTCTTCAACCATCTTTCCACGCAGCTGCCATTGCTGCACATCAACCCTTGGTGCGTTCGATGGGGACCCTTCGGGGGCGGGTAACGTACTTCCAGCTAATTGTCGTAGCTGTGTCCGGCAGGAGGTAATGCTGTGGCTCGCCCACAGGACGCTCCTATAACTGTCAATCGAGGTGTGGTGTTGGTCCAGCGTCTGGTTGGTTGCGACTTGGAGGAGTTGCAGGCGGGGTCGCAGCTCAGATTCTGATCGTCCGGAAAGGGCGAGGTTACGCTGCCCGTGCCGCCAGAGGCGAGAATGCGGTGGGGTTAGAGGGTAAGGCGTCGGTGAGTAGTTTTCCCCCGAAGGCGACCAGCACCAGTCCGGTGATTCGATCGATCACTGCCAAAGATCTGGGGTTGGAAAGCCACCGACGAGCGTATCCGCCACCAATGATCAAGGCAGCAAACCAAGTCATGGAGAGCCCGGCGTGCACACCAGCAAGCATCGCTCCCATCAGTAGCGGTGATGTTCCTTCGGGAAGAAACTGCGGGATGGTGGCTATGTAGAAAACCCCGACCTTGGGATTGAGCAGGTTGGTGCCTGCCCCGACCAGCCAGCCGTGCCAAGCGGACGCGGGTTCCACAGAGGTGGGGTTGGCCTCGTAGGGATCATTGTTTGCACGACGTCGGAAGGATTTCCAGATCATTGAGGCGCCGAGCCAGAGCATGTAGGAGGCACCACCGACTGTCAGGACTCGGTACGCGAGCTCGGAGGCTGTCAGCAGTGCGGAAATTCCTACAGCTGCCGCGGTGCCCCATGCCATGGCGCCGGTAGCAACACCTAGGGCGGTGGCCCAGGCGTAGGACCGGGTGCGGGTCAGACTGGAACGCAGAACCAGTGCGGTGTCCAGCCCTGGCACCAGTGTCAATAGCCCAGCAACGACGGCGAAAGCCAGCACGGCATCAAGAATCATCACTACTCCAGAGTACGAGAGCCAGGCGCGCGACGGGAGAGCGCAGCGCAGTCCTGGGACCAGACATACTGCACGTCGTCGATGGAGTCCGTCTCGTACACGTACACAACTCGACAGGCGCGTCTCCGGTGTTACGGATGCCCTCTTCTCGGTTCGACGGGTCGTAAACGCCCGAACCGGCACGTACAGCGTGCTCGATGCCGTCGAGTGTCACGACGCCCTGCCCCTTAAGAACTTGATACACCTCGGCGGCAGCATGACGGTGAAGGCTCAATCATTCGCCGGGCTCAAGGTGGGCGACCCCCGAGCACAGATTCCCTGTTGGCGCGCTGCCATCTCCGATAGCGCTTCGGAACGAGATCCTGTCGCGGGTGTCAGACCAGACTTCCCCTTCTGCTTCGTCGACATGCCGGACAGTGGGTGTAGCGGTCATTCTTTGCTCTCCCTGGTTGCTTATCGCTAGCCGATGGGCGTGAGGGGTCTTTGTTTGCTCAGTACTGCGAGGGCGTTGTCTGCTGCGAGCATTGCCATGGCGGTGCGCGTTTCGATGGTAGCGGAGCCGAGGTGGGGTACGAGCACCACGTTCTCGAGCTCGAGCAGTCCGGGGTGCACATTGGGTTCGTTTTCATAAACGTCGAGCCCGGCGCCTGCAATGCGTCCCTCCTGAAGGGCAGTCGCGAGGGCTGCTTCGTCGATGATGGGCCCACGCGCGGTGTTGATGAGGTAGGCCGAGTTCTTCATGACCGCGAGTTGTTCGGCGCCGATGAGGTGGTGGGTGGCAGGCCCGTAAGGACAGTGGAGGGAGACGACGTCGGAGACTGCCAGCAGCTCGTCGAGGTCGACGCGCCG
>NZ_JADOUU010000031.1:0-19347 GCF_015751955.1 Arthrobacter sp. CAN_A214 | reverse complement strand
CCCTCGGCTTCCGTAACCTCACCAATTACATCGCCCGCAGCCTGCTCGAATCAGGCGGCTTCAGACCCCACCTACACCCTCAATTACGATGAGCCGGTAAAGCTCGATCCTCAGATGCCGGGCATCGAAGTTCTCGTTCGTGCTCAACTGATGGCCTATCAGGACCGCTCGTACTCAGTCAGACTCGAGCTCCATGAGGCAGAAACGATGCGGCGGTTAGACACCGTGGCAGGCGATTACTATGCCACTTGCCCATTGTTGAGCCCGACGGCGAACGAGGAAACAGCGACGTGGAAGTGCTGGATTACGGCTCCGCCACCTGGCACAAAGTATTTTGCTCGCGCCATTTTGTCGGATGACGGACTGACTAAAGACTTGGGCAAGGAGGGGAACGGCCGAGAGGTCATCCTCGATTTTCTTGATGGACCCGTCCTCACAGTTCCTAACTGAATAGCTTCAGGACCGGTAAGCATGGTCGGGGCAGTAGTAGCGGCCGGCGTCGACGGTGATTGACCGGTACACCCAGCCATCGGGCAGGGGCTTGCCCTCATCGAGGAGTTTCGTGGTGGCGCGGCAGATGCAGCACTGCGCCAGGGCTGGGCGGTTCACGGCTATGCGTCAGCCGTCAAGGAGGCGGCGGTGCTCATCGGAGACCGGCGCGTAGTCGACGGGCCCGACCAAGCCGGCCGGCTCGGCGTTGATGCGGTCCTCGAGCAGGTCCTCGATCGCGGGTGCCTGGATCCGTGGGGGGTGAATGCCCAAGGTGTCGCTAAGGTCCGGTGTGAGGGTGATGCTCGAGGTGGGTTCTGCGATGTAGTCCGTGGTTCCCATGATCGTGTCTTTCTGGTTGGTAGGTCGGTACACGGCGGTACGCCCGGTGAAGTTGGACTTACTGTACGGGCCGGCCCTGTCAGTTCTCGGCGCTGCGCACGAAGTGGCGTCGACTCCCCCGCTACGCTCGTCTGACTGACGATTCGTTCACGATGCGGGGGAAGTAATGGCTGTAGGCAGTGGTGCGGAGTTTTTCGGGTTCAGCATTCTTATCGTTCCGGTGCTGTGGCTGATCCTGGGCTTCATCATGTACGGAATCATCCGGTTCGGGGTGAAGCACGGGATGCGCTCGTACTACGCGGAGGCTGCCCGTCGCCCTGGCCCGACAGAGGGATCGGCAGGGAACCCACTGCGGTAGGTGCAGCTCGTGGCTGGTGAGTGTAGTCGCGCCAGCGTGTGATGCGGCGGCCGGGGGAGCTGGCGGCGGAGGCCGCCGCCGCGCACCCAAGGAAACGCCCGGCACTTCACCTGTGCGACTGGTGTACGGGAAAGAGGGCCGGACTCCCGTGGGGGTGGGTGTCCGGCCCTCGGCCTATGGGTTCCGCTGGTTCCGTTGCCGGGTCCGCCTGTTAGTGGCGGTCGCGCTGGTGGTACGCGGTGCGCTCGTTCTGCGCGACCAGTGGGAGGATTCCGCGGCTGACCATTTCACGCATCAGCCGTGAGAGTCGGTGCTGGGGGTCGGCCGCGATGGCCTTGTCGAAGTAGGCGGCGGCGACGGAGGACGATCCGCGGTACCAGCGGAGCCATCCGAGGAAGCAGAACAGCGGGGCGCGGTCCTCGAGCGGCGTGTACGCGAGGACTTTGACCAGCAGCTCTTCGGTCGCTTCCACGCGGGACCAGTCGGGCTGTCCCTCGAACCTGCCGGTCATCACCTGCTGGTACGTGGTTTCGTCGTCGGCGCCGCTGATGGCGTCGGCCATGATCCGGTCCCGGATGGTCTTGATCAGCAGGTAGCTGGTCAGCTCGCACGCCGCTTGCTCGGTGGTGTCCTCACCGAGAGCTTCGTTCCACAGTGCGCGGGCGGTGCACATGCTTTGGTGGGCGAAGTCCAGCGCGTCGGGCGCTCCGAGCCGGTCCACCCAGTAGGCGGCTTCGGTGATGGTGTTATGCGCGTCGTCGCTGCCGATGAATGCCGGGTCGATGGCCATGTTTGCTGGGTCCTCCTGTGTGCTGTAGCCGCGATAGACGAGCTCGGCGTTCATGGCGCTGTCGCGGATCTCGTCCACCGGTTTTAGGGTGCAGCATCCGTTTTCTTCGCAGAAGTAGGGCGTCCATCCCTTGTCGGTGACAAGCCATCCGTTGCGGATGCTGATGCCGACGTGCTCCAGATCGGCCTCGATGGCCTGCGCGTAGGTCATGTAGGGCTTGGCGTCGGGGTTTTCGCCCGACTGGGCGGCTTCGGCTACCTCGTTCGTGTAGACGAACAGCAGGACGCTGTCGGCGGCGGTGTCCGCGAGCAGGTAGCGCGTGACGACTTTGGCGAAGTCTGCTGGACGGGTCAGGTCGGCGGGGGCGTCGAGCCGCAGGGTCGCGCCGGTGGTGTTGCCGCGCATGGTGACGAAGGCGAAGGACTCGCGTGGCTGGAAGCCGAGTGCGCTCGGCACGAAGGCGAGCAGGTCAGCGGCCGTCGTGGCGGTGAGCTGGTGGTTGTGCTGGGTGTTCTCGTTCATGGGGTTGTGCTCCTTCGTTGCGGTGGTGGTGTCGGGGCCCCTTGGTGACCAGCAGTGGACCCTTACCCCGACGCTTCTATGTCTGTCAAGCGACTGGAATCGGGTGCTGGCGTGGACCAATGGAGAGGCGGCTTTGGTGACCGGCCAGCCTCCCCTCCCCCGTTGTTTTGGCTGCTGGCGGAGTTCGCGGAGCTGTGGCCGACGGAGGCATGTCTACCCGCAGGGCAAGGGGCGAGAAGTTCTCGGAGGAAATCAGCGACGAAGGAGCGCCGCAGGGAAATTCCCGCACCGCAGGCCCCGACGAAGGAGGGGCTATACCGGTCGGAGCGGACACGTACAATCCGTCAGGACAGCAGCAAAAACAGAAAAAGGGCTTTCACAGCCCGAGCGAAGCGAGGCCCGTGCAGGAGGCCTGGGCCTCGCTAATGGCGTGTTCTAGCTCCTGGTCAGTTCCCGTGACCGGCGGTAGAAGGTCGCGCGCGACATGCCGAGGTCGCGGGCGACTTGCGCGGCCGGTTCACCACTGTCGACGAGTCTGAGAGCGTTTCGGATCTTACTGTCACTGATCAGGCGCGGCCTCCCTCCAAGATCCTTACCGGCTTCCCGCCGCTTCCCGATCGAGTCGACGATCCGCTCTCGCTTGATGTCATGTTCCATCTGCGTCAGCGCCGCCATGATGGTAAACAACATTGAGCCCATCGGGGTAGATGTATCGACGTCGCCGCCGCCGAGGTTCAACACTCGGAGACCGGCTCCCCGACCGCGGAGCTCCTGGGCGAAGTCGAGCATGTTTTGCGTCGACCGTCCCAGCCTGTCCAGGGTCGTCACCACGAGAGTGTCCTTAGCCTCCAACGCAGCAAGTGCCCGATCGAACTGGGGCCTGGTCGCCCGCGCACCGGACACCCCTTGGTCAACGTACAAGTCATCACGCCGCACTCCGGCCGCGACCAAGTCCGCCTCCTGGCGATCCGTCGACTGAGGTCGAGTCGAGACTCGTGCGTATCCGATCAGCTTCGTCATACCGCTCCAGGTGTCTCGTATCTAAGGGTTCCTACAATGATCCGCACATACGGTTTCGAGACATAGATATGAGAACCTCGGGCCCTAGAGATTCCGGTGACTTCAACCGACCAAGGAGTTAGGCGAAGAGACACCTCCTATCCCTAGCGTTACAACACATTCTGGAGGCTAATGCTCTGACGGAGCAGAGATCAGGGACGCATGCATTTGGACTGGAACTGCTTCTAATGCTTTGCTCAGTGCAGTCTCGAGTAGCACTGCTATGGGGGAGCGGTTCACATCGATGATGCGAGTCCAGATCACAGGTTCGTATCTCGTCACCATCGAAAGTGTGTATAAAAGCACCCACCAAGTGAGGAGCGGGTCTAACGCCTTCGACCCGTCGTTACACGCCGGCATAAGCACCGTGTCATTGCGCAGTTTCCGTAGCTGAATCCCTCGGCTGGAGGTGAAGAGGGCCTCATCGGTCCGTGTGCCATCGTCATGCGTGCTGTAGGAACCTCCCCCGAAGCGCACAAGCTCAGCATCAATGAGGTCCGGGTAGGTACGGCGTAGAACTTGAGCATCCTTTTCGATCTCGGTGGCAGTAGCCTGCACTATGAAGGCATTGTGATCGATTGGTTCACCTTGCTGGAAGTAAGGTTTGTCGGTCCCTCGAAGCTCAGGATAGTGCCCAATGGGGTAGTCGAGGCAAAGCTCGGGGATCATGTGCCATATAGCTCCCAGAGTCACTGGGGAATCAAGAGGATCAGAATTTAGTAGGTATGCCAACCGGCCGTACGAGCTATTCTCACCCCCGATACCTCGAACCTCGACCTCCCAAAAATCACTTGCCTGTACTGACCTGAGATTCAGCACCCTGAGCCCATGGCCACTCACTTCCGGTGCCATTTCGCTGCCGACTGGGGTGAGAGCGGCAGAGATGGCGCGACCCGCCTGAGAAATGCCGTAATAGAGGTTCAGTGCGCGCGATTCGAAGCCAATGTGGGCGGCTGCATCGAATTGCTGTTGCGCTTGCTCTAGGGAGCTAGTGAACAACTCGTGGCGGTTGCCAGGCATTGACTGGGGTGGCGCGGCTCTCAGCGTCCGTAGGCGGCGCCACGATTCTTCAGCTGAGTCACTATCGAGTTCAAACCATCGCTTTGGCATTCACCCAGTATTACTGCTCCAACCTTGGGACTGCTGAAGGTTCGGTTGACTCCTTAGCTAGCACAAGTAACCGGTAACGGGCCCATTACGTCCGCCCCGGGCTGAGGGTTGTTCTGACCGAGGTGCAGATCCTCGGCCTCGACGGAGGTGCGCGTTTCCTGCGGATCTTCACTTTGTGCGGCGAGTGGAAGATCGACGGCTCCACTCCGCAGCAGCCGATATTGAAGGTGTGGGAGCGACACCGCCTAGGCCGAGGTGATCAGTCCCAGTTGGACCACTGCGAGAGTAGTTCGCCTGGGCTGATCCTGATCTCCGACTTGATGAAGTCCACTTCGGCCTCCCAGCGCGCGTTGGCCGCCGCAGGCCAGTTCTCACGCAGCCCGTAGGCGTAGCTCATGATGCCGGCTAGGCTGGCGACGTGCTCGTCGTACGATTGCAAGTCGTTCGGATCGTTGTCGCGGTTCAGTAGCCCATGGTTCAGCCATAGGAACATGAACGGCCTCGATGCACGCCATAGCTTGAGCAATCGCTCTGTTTGATTCGGGGCGCGGTGCTTGCCGTCCACTTCCGCGAACTCCTCGTGCAGTGCCGCAGGAAGCGGTCCAAGCTCGACGCCGGCCACGATGGCAAGATGTTCGAGCGAGTGCACCCAGCCCTGCCACTCCTCTGCTATGCGCCATGACCTTTGGGCATCCATGAACGGCCAAGAAAACGTTCTCGCGATTGATTCGATGTCGCCCGTGAGGATTCGCACGGAGTCGGTCATGATGGTGAGGATGGTGCCGACGCTGATGCCCGCGTAATCACCGGTATAGGGGTTCCGCTTGAGCGAAGCTGATGCCGCGTTCAGCAGCGCCAGCATCTTTTTCTGGTCGTTCTTCTTTGCTGCTTTGACGAATGCGTTATAGATCTCAACGTCGAGCATCTGCGGGTTGTTTGCCTCTGGCGTCATGGACAAAGAGTAGTGCCGCCTCTGAACCCGATGCAGACGACTTCGGACATTCCGTGCAAACGACTTCGAAAAATGACAAACACCGACCGAACAAGGAGCTACACGAAGAGACGCCTCATATCCCATAGGTTGCGAGACGCTGAGTTCAAGTGTTCGGTGGCCGCGAACGTCTCGTTTAGCTCTAGTTTTTCGAGACCCCTGGCCTCGAGCGTAAGGCGCCCCGTCATCGGGCTTAATGTCGGGACATTCAAACGGTGACAAGCGCAGCCGAGCGTCACAGAACTGGCCGAACGTCTGGGGAGTGCCCGCTGAGCATCCGTCTTACGGGCAGGGCGCGTGCAGTCCGCACCGCGGAGACGACGGCATGGATCCGCAGGGCAGTTACGTCCTCCCGATCCGTTGCCGACGACGTATGGGTGACTTGGCGCAGACCCAGCCCGTCAAGGGTAGATCGAGGCTAAGCCAGTGCCGCTGGGAGCGCCCGTGCCAAGTCGGAACATCACTGAAGGGACGCGACGCCTCAACCCGGGTCACTTTCGCACCCGATGCCCGAGTGTCGTCACTCGGGATGCTGGCTGTGGTCTTCGACGTCTGGTTTCGCCCGCAGGACGTCGGCGATCTCTTCCTCCGGGCGCGGCGCGATGGTCTCGTTAACCTCGAGCTCTGGGACGGTCGGCTCATCCGGGCCGGGAATGTGCTCCTGAGAGGAGTGCTCGTTGTGGGGAGACACGGGGGATTCCTTCGGTCGGCAACATCCACAGCGTATACCGATTTAGCTGCCGCCGAGCCACGCATCCTCTGCTGCGCACAGGACGGGCTCGGCGCAACCAGACTCGTTCGACACGCCAAATAGCGGTGCGAAAGGACGACCACATAGCCCTGCGATCCACACACATAGCCGAAGTTGGGACCCGGAGCGTTGTCTCGAAAAGCTATTGGTTTATGAGACTCCCCCGTCCGGGGCTACACAATCCCTGGCGCACACTGGGAAGTAGTAGAGGCGGGACATCCCTTGGTTTATGTCATCAGAAACGTCACCATTGACGTCGTCCACTTCATCTTGCCCGAGAGGATTCGTTCTGCCATCTGACGGCACTTCATGTTGCTCAACCACAAGAGGTCGATGTGGTGATGTCGCCGCTCGCGCATAAACTCGCTCCATGGGGCCCGTCAAACAGTTCGGATGCACGTCAGCGCCGAGGTGGTTGAGGTGAACTTGCTCGACCGCATCGACCGACGCCTCTCCGATGCGCGTGCCAGGATCAATCCGCACGATTTTGAGGACTGTACGACTTCCTTACTCAGTCCTATTCACGCCGGGCTCGTACCGATAACCGGAGGCTCCGACTTCGGACTTGACGCCGAAATCACCGAAGACTCGCGGATTACCGGTCTCATCATCACGTCCTCGCGGAGTTGGGACGGTGCGAACCGGAGCCTGCGAGACAGCCTGCGGTCGATGCGAAAGAACCAAGTCCCCGTCCAGCGTGTCGTCGTGGTCAACCTCGCCGAGGCAAACAGGTCGAAGCGCGAGAAGCTCAGAGAGATTGCGAAGGAGTTCGATTGTGAACTCGTGCAGGTCTACGACCGAGCATGGTTCGCGAACCAGTTCCGGGAGAATCCGGACTGGCGACGCAAAATCCTTGGCATCGAGGGCGGACCGTTCAGCTTCTCGCGTGAACCGCGCGGGGCACGACCGGACGAACAACAACGATCGTCCATCGGACGTGATGCCCTCATCGCCGAGGTAAACGAGTCCGACTCCGACGTGATCCTGTTCGGGGTTCCAGGCGTCGGGAAAAGCCATGTAGCCAGCAAACTCGACGGCGCACTGTTCCTCAACCGGCAACCCACGCCTGAACGACTTCTCGACGACCTCATCGAAACCAAGCCTGCCCTGGTCGTGGTTGACGACTCCGGCGCACGACTCCAAGACGTCGATCTGCTCCGTCAACTGCGCGACGCGGAGAAGCTGGACTACCGCATCATCGCAACGTGCTGGCCGCACGAAACGGACCAGGTCGCAGATCACCTCACCTACTCGGTCCAATTCGAGGTCGACCTCCTCACCCGCGAAGAGCTCGGAGCAATACTCCGCGAACGCGGCATCACCCGGCTTTCAGTGATCGTGCACCTCCTCACACAAGCCAATGGCCGCCCAGCCTGGGCGCTGAACCTTGCAGACCTCCTCATTCACAAAAGTGATTGGGAGTCCGTATGGACTGGCAACGCGCTCCGAGAGCAAATCTTCGTCTTCCTACGCATGTCCAACGCATCAGAAGAAGCAGTCGATGTGCTCGGCACCCTGGCACTCCTCGGCCAGGTCAACGAAGACCAGTTGCGCCGGGTCGCCGACCTCCTACAGATCCGGCAACCCGAACTCATCCGGCTCATTCGATCCGTCGCGATCGCCGGCCTCGTTGACGTTCAAGACCACAAGCACTACAACCATGAGACCCAGCAGATAGAACACACCGAGATCTACAGCGTTCGACCGCACATCATCGCCGCCAGCCTCGCATCCGAGGTCTACTTCTCCGGCACTGCCTCACCCGTCCCACTGCGCGACATCCAGAACGCATTCCCTGAACTCGCTGCCGACATCATGCAAACCCAGATCTACACGAAACTCCTCGGCGCGACGCAGCCAAGAGTGCCGACCACCAGCGAACTAATCGCTCTACTGCCCAACGCAAAAAAGGACGTCGAACTCCTACGAAGCTTTGGCCAGATCGGCCCCGAACAAGCGCAAGCCGTAGTCGACATCCACCTAGCCCGCGTCACTGCAGCGCTCAATGCCGGGTATCTCACAACTACCGAGAGCGAAGCGAAACTTTTAGCCGCACGCGTCGCAAATGCAGTAGAGGACAACATCTCCGGCGTCGTTGGTACCTTCGTCAAAGCGCTCTCCATTCTTGAAGACGCAGGATGCGACATCAAGCCGGTGGTCAACAATCTCGTCGAAGAAGTACGCGACGCGCGCAGCGGCGACCAACCCCAGCTCGCCGGTCTCTTGAAACTCGTCGAAGCACTCCAGACCGTGCCCGACGCCGACCTCATCGACACCGTCTGGGCAGCGCTTATCTGCGAAATCCTCGCCCCGACGTTCGACGGCAACTACATGAACCCCGAGGTCCTGCACCAGTTCATCCTGCAGTCGTTTACATGGTCCGCCACTCACATGGAAACGCTGTTCGACGCCATTCAGCTGGCACTTGCAACCCGCACCCCTGGGCTAACGCCCGCCGCCCAACTCATACTGATCGACCTGCTCGACAAATGGGTTCGGATCGCGAATGGATGGGACCTTCCCTTCGGCGGCAAGACCAACAACGCCCAAGTGCGCGCAGGTAAACGCATCGCGAGAAACATTGCGACCACCCTCGCCCCGGTCATCACCACCCCCGGCGTGCGAGCCCGGTTCAACAAAGCGGCAAGCACCCTCAAGATCCGGCTCGATGAACCAGACGAACTGTTTGCAGCTCTCACTAAGGAACGCGAACGCCTGACCCCCTACGACGAAATCAGGCGCCGAAACGAAGCCGCACTCGATAAAGCTCTCGCTCCATTCCAGCAACAGGCACCCGAAGCCCTCATGGAGTGGCTGAAGGCCCACGAGCCCGAGCTCGCGACCGCCGGCCAAACGACCTCAGGGACCTGGCAAGTTTTCGCTTGTCTCGCGTACCGGCCGGACCCGGAACCAACCAAATGGCTCACCGCAGCTATCGACCACGGCCTTGCAGGATCAGCTTCAGCACTGATCGACGTATGCGCCCGCACCGACCAACTCACCCCCGCGATCGCCGACCGACTACTCGCGGATTCTAACGGCCGACACGGCGTCATCAGCGCCGTCATCGGCCAATCGACGAACTCGTCCCTTATTCAAAGGGTCGTCGACCAACTAGCCGCCACTGACGTCCAACAACTCGAGTCAGCGTACGTACTCAAAGAAGCCCCCGAACTAACAAGGCACGCGCTGTTCACCCATCCGAGCGATGAAGTCCGCGGGACCGCGGCAGCGCTCTGGGTCGCCGAATGGGCCTACGACAACGACCCCACGCCGGCTGACCCGGACTGGCGCAACGCCATGAAGTCCTACACCGTCCCTGAAAACAGCAGACACAACCACATCCACACCCAAGCGCTCACTGCACTCGCGAAGGCCTCACCCGAGGTCTTCATCGAAGTCTTTACCCAGCACGCCACGACCACGAGACGCCGCAGGTACAGAGACCTCGACGAATGGAAAGAGCCGGTCCAGCTCCTCACCCCCGCCGAACGGAACAAGCTTTGGCAGCAAGTCAGAGACACCGAACTAGCGCGCGAGCTTTTCTGGGTCATCGCAGGCAAGGACATCGATTGGATCACCGAAACGGTCAGTGACCCCACTTTCAGCATCTCCGCCCGCGACCTCCTTGGCGCACTCCAGTTCCAATTCGGACACCGCTATCCACTCGACACCCTCGCCACCATGCTCCGGCCCCTCAACCCCGAGTCCGACGATCTCCTCCACACCCTTGAAGTCGGGACTTTCTCAGGCGAGGACCACGAACGATACGCAGCCAAGCTCGACACTCTTCGAGACCTCATCGCCTCCGACGACGAGGACATCGTCCGCCTGGGCCGACGCGGCATAGAGATTTACGAGCCGTTACTTAAAGAGGCCCTCGTCAAGGCACGACGGGCGGCTGTTCGCGGCATCCGCGACTACTAACCACAACGGTTCTTAGCCTGCGCGGCGCGCATTCCGCGTCGTTGACTCGAGTCAAGGGGCGAGGCGATGTTGCAGACACCGCCTGGCTTCCCCTGCCTCAACCCCTAGCGATACAAGACGAACTCATGAACCCTGTCCTCTGTCTATGCATCGAGCGCGTCGTTCACGTCATTGAAGCCCGATCTCCGATTCTGAAGCGCAGGTACCAAATCAGGGAACCGCAATCGAAGGACACCGTACCTCTCTTTGGTAGGGCGGTTTCCCTGAAACATGGGGTCGGGCTGGATCCGCGGTGGCGTAGAGGGTGTTGAGTTGGCGGTAGAGGGTTCGGGCGATGTAGCGCTTGAGGGACCTACGGATCTCCCGATAGCTATGGCCTTCTTGGGTGCGTTTGGCGACGTACTCCCGTGTTCCAGGGTGGTGAACCATCCGGGTCATGGTGATGGTATGCAAGGCTCGATTGAGGCGCCTATCTCCACCCCTGTTGAGCCTGTGCCGGACAGTATTACCGCTTGAGGCCGGCAAGGGATTCACCCCTGCCAGTGAGGCGAAGGCAGCTTCGCTGCGGACCCTTCCTGGATGCGACCAAGCCGTCAGAACAGTAGCGACTGTGACGGCGCCTGCGCCTACCATCTCCAATAGCGGCGCAGCGGGGCTTTGCTGGATCAGTTCTGTCATGCGCTTCTGGTTGGCCGTCAGCTGAGTGGTCACCTCGAGAACGCGGCGCGCCAACCGAACTGCTTCCTCACGCGCGATCGATAGTTCGATCTGCTCCTGTCGTTCCCGCCATCTGGTAATCGTGGCGATCTGAGCGGGAACCAAAGGTTTACGAGCGTCAATTCCAAGATCATGTGCCCGGAGTAAGGCGATGAGTGCATTGACATTCACTGTTCGTTCCCGGGTCAACTGATCCCGGGCTGTGCTCAGGATCCTCAGTCCGGCACGGGTTCCTTCATCCCGGCGCGGGGTTCGAAGCTGAGATTCCTCTATGACCAGGACTGCGGTTCCGATGGCGGCGGCGTCGAGCGGGTCGGATTTGCCGATCCCCCGGCGCCCGCGGGCGTTCATCCGTGGAGCTTCGGCGACGTCATAGCCGGCGTCGGCTACTGCCTTGGCCAGACATGCCCCATAAGAACCGACACCCTCGACGGCCCATAGACAGCCCATATCGCCGCCTGTCCGTCGGCCTACCCAGGCAAGTGCGCGGGAGATCCCCGCCGAGGTGGTCGGGAACTGCTCGCACGCGATCTGTCGCTTGGTGCTGGCCTCGATGATGGCGTACGTGTGTGTGCGGGCGTGGCAGTCCACGCCGATGACGAACGGGCGGGTCTGCGCAACGATAGTCAACGCGGCCACCCTCCTTCCTTTCGAACGGACAAGATCAATCGCGTCGCGACCGGCACTGACCTGGGAGGAGTCACTTCGAGGCAATACTGTGATGAGCCACAACCGCAGGGCTGGGCAAGCTTCTAATCAAGCCACCGACGTGGGACAGGTCAAGGCCGGTCGCTCCACCCAGCGTGGACAAGTCGGGGGAAATGCACCCTGGCGGGGCAATTGTTTTTTCGAGTCACGCGCCAAGCGGAACGACCGGCATCAACACTGCCAGCTAGTCCCAGACCAGCCACTGCAAGACTCACAGTTGTTTTTTGCCTGCTGGCGAGTTTCCTCGCTCGTCCCCGACGGAGCAGTGCTCAACGCCGTAGGTGCGAAGGTGCACCCATTCTGGGAGGAAATAAGCGACCCAGGAGCGCCGGACAGGATGGGTGTGCCCGATGCCGGCGGAGCCGGTTGACGCTGTGGAGCGGGGGCGCATAATCCGCAGGACAGCAGACAAAGAACACCCGGACGGGATGCGACGAAGGAGCAACCTGGCCGAAACAGGCCGAAGCGAAGCGAGAGGACCATTGCCCTGGTTGGAGCCCCAGCGGAAACTAGGGAAGCACGAAAACCGCCGCCCACCCAAGGGCGCCGCCCAGGAACCCCACAACAATGAAGGGCCGGCACCCATCGGTGCCGGCCCTTACTCAACCACTCAAATACTCATTCACTAATCTGTGTCGACCAGGCGCGTTGAGCGTGGTCGGGGCAGTAGTAGCGGCCGCGGCTTAGCTGAGCCAGTCCGGAGGGCCGCCGAGGCCGATCCGGTAGCGCGCCGCGTCCTCGGAGGGGCTGTGCGGCCCGAGGGCCAGCTGGAAGGTCCGCAACTGCCAGCGGGTGCGCTGCAAGCGGAAGCGGGCCGCGGGCGGGCGGTCACCGCGGCCGGGCACCCCGGCGAAGGGGGCCACGGACGGGGAGAGCACCAGCGCCCCGGCGCTGGCGAGGCCGCTGTAGAAGATCCGCTCGGCACGGTTCAGCCCGCCCGGGGCGGAGAGGAAGGCCAGGAGCTCGGCGGGAACGGGTTCGAGGTCGGGCTCCATCGCGCGCAGGGCTTCGGCGAGCTCCCGGCGACTGACCGGGAGGTCCTCGGCCCCGAGCGCCCGGGCGCTGCGGGACCAGTCGGCGACGTAGGTGTCGGCCCAGTTGCGGCCGAACCGCGGGGCCAGGGCGTGGCCGACGGCCTCCTGTGCCCCGAGGAAGGCGTCGGTGAAGGCCAGGTGCACCCAGCGCAGCAGGGCAGGGTCGGAGGCGGAGTAGGCGCGGCCGTCGTCGGTGGTGCCACGGACCCGCCCGTGCATGCCGCGGACCCGCGCCGCCTCCCGCTCGGCGAGCTCCGCGGAGCCGAAGGTGCTCACGGTGAGCCACCGCG
This sequence comes from Arthrobacter sp. CAN_A214, assembly GCF_015751955.1. Classification (NCBI taxonomy): domain Bacteria; kingdom Bacillati; phylum Actinomycetota; class Actinomycetes; order Micrococcales; family Micrococcaceae; genus Arthrobacter; species Arthrobacter sp. CAN_A214. The sequence goes on along the minus strand of NZ_JADOUU010000031.1, from coordinate 6,259 downwards.
CGGTCCCGGCGAGGCGGGCCCAGGGGTCGCTGCGGTAGGAGGAGTGCCGCGCGACCCCGGCCATCGCCAGCGGGTGCGCGCCCTGCCCGAGGAGGGCCGCGACCCCGCCGACGAGGGTGGAGAGGTCACCGTGGACCCGCCAGACGACGCCGTCGGGCTCGAACCAGCCCGGTCCATCCCCGACCAAGGCGATCTCGCGCACCCAGTCCGGCGCCCCGGTGGGGTCGCCGGAGACTCGGGCTCGGAAAGCGCGGCGGACGCGGTGGCCCAGCTCAGCAGGGTGGAGTAACGGGCTATTAGGCATCACGCGTAACTGTAGCCACCGCCACCCCCTCTTCCGGGCAGCTGATCCGGGCGGCTCAGCGAGACCGGTCGCGGTGGTCAGGGTTTGCATGCCGGGCTGCCCCATGCCGGTAATCGCCCAGCCGACGCCGCCCGTGGTGATCAGGTCGCCCTCCCATCGTCAAAAGAGCGTTGGTGCTTCGGAGTCGATGCCGGTGAGCAGGGGGCGGATGATCGGCTCGTTCCATCCGTGCTCGAGGAGGGCTGTGCGCAGTATGAGCGACTGGGCGCGGAACGGGGCGCGGCCGACGCCGCGCCACCGGAAGGTCGAGGCGTTAGCGTGCCGGCCCTTTTGGGCCCGGTCGAGCATGTTCAACGCCTGGGTACCGGGCAGCAGGTGTGTGTCTGTCCCGGTGCTGGCATGGACGCAGAGTGGGACGTCGCAGACGTGCATGAGCGCGATGCCGGGGTGCAGGGTCTCGCCGGTGAGGTGTTCGTAGGCGAAGCGTTGCGGCCGCAGGGCGCGTTGCTCGCCGTCCCTGGTAACCCAGAACCGCCCGTAGCCGTCGTCGGCTACGGCGCCGGTCCAGATCCAGCAGTCGCTCGGCCGCGGGCCCTTGACGACTTTCTCCCAGAACCGGTTAGCTTCTCCCCTGCGCTGCCTCATCGCCGGCTACCTCCGCCAGGACGTCATCGGACCCGGACGGGTCGGCGGGCGATCGGCCGACGGCCCTCCATCCGCACGACACCAACGATGACCAGGGCGGCCGCGCCAATGACTATGAACTGGCCCCACCACGGCGCGGCGGCCGCGATAACCAGGACGTACAGGCCGGCGAACCAGAGCGCGATCGCCAGGGCGCCGGCGACCTGGTTACGGACGCGTGGTGGGATGGGCAGTAGCAGCAGCGGCAGCCGAAGGATGAAACGGACGAACCGGTAGCTGTAGCGGATGCTCGAGGTGAGCCACCAGCGAATGAGTCGGATCATGATGCACTCCTGACGACCGGCTGGTGTTGTGAATCGAGGTCAGCCCGCATGAGCTTGAGCCGAATGGGCTTGCTGGTGCCGGTACAGCGTTGCCCTGCTCCAGCCGACGAGGTGTGCGGCTTCTTCGGCGGTTTTTCCCTTCTTGCGGGCGTCGGCAACGACGTCGAGCTTCGCGGCGATGGCCTTCGGATCTGAGCGTGGCCGGCCGAAGCGGGTTCCGTTCTGCCTGGCCGCGACGAGGCCGGCGTTGACGCGTTCGACGATGAGTTCACGCTCGTACTCCGCCAGGGTCGCCAACATATTCAGCATCAGCCGGCCCGTCGAGGTTTCCGGGTCGATGCCATCGGAAAGGGACCGGACCATGATCCCCCGCTCGCGCAGCAGGTTCACCGTATTCAGGACGTCGATGAGCGATCGACCGAGCCGGTCGATGCGCCACACCACGACGGTGTCGCCTTCGTCGGCGTACTCGAGGAGTTTCTTCATCCCGGGACGCTCAATCGCGGTCCTGGTGCCCGAGGTGACATCAGCGAAGACATCGCGTTTCTGCACGCCAGCGGCGACGAGTGCGTCGAGTTGCAGCTTCGCGTCCTGGGTCGATGTGCTCACGCGGGTGTATCCGAGATACCTCATCCCAGCAGTCTGCCTCACAAAGTACCGGCGACACGACGGCTGAGACACTTTATAGTGAGGCGGCTTTCCAAGGCAGTCGATGCCTCGGAATCTCGGGGAAGTTCTCAGGCCTCGATTGCGACGACTCGGTGTCTTACAAAACTGTTGCATTCCGAGACGGTTGGAAGTTGCGCGGGACTACTCGAACTGCCCTTTCGAGCAATTGATGTCCTTCCTGCGCGTAAAGGGCTTTCCCTTCACATCGTTGTCGCACCTCACATCGCCGTCCTCCCACTTTGTGGACAGAAACCCGCTATAGCCAGAACGGTCTGTCTAAGCGTATGTTTGGCCTTACAGGCCGATCCGGCCATTTGGGGTCCAGTAAATTCACGAGAATTTTGCGGTATTCGGTCCTTGTTTCACAATCTGTGGGCAGGGCGTATGAACTGATGGAGTAGGTCTCTTTTTACCTACAATCGAGCGGTACACGTCCGGGTGTGCCTATGTATCGACCCCCCAATATCGCTGCTCAGTGAACCTGTTCCACCATTCCTTGATCGGTGGTGTGTGCAGATCGCGGTGGTAAAGGGCCGAAACCCACCCCTAGCTTTGACTGCTTCACTGCAGCCACCGGTGATAAGGGTGTTTGAAGTAAAAAGCAGTCCTTCCTGGGCTGCTCTGGCGGAGCCGCCGTTGTATCTCTGACTGATTCGGGCAAGAGATGAAGCCGGTGCGGGAACCTGAACCATGATCAACCGATTGTGGTCCCGGACCCACCCGTTTTGCGGCACAATCCGCATTGACTGATTCATTCACAGCGAGGAACCACCTCATGGCTCTCCACCGCCAATCCGTCCGGACGGGGAAGCACCCGTTTCCCGGACATAATTATTTTGTGCTTTTATCGGCTTTTGTGCTGGCAGTCTCTATGATCTTCGCGGGAGGCACATTGGGCGCTGTCTCCGCCGCTTCCGCCGCTTCTGCGGTGAGTCAGTGCAACGGGATCGCGAATGTCGGCGGCCAGGCCATCACCTGCACCGTCACCGTTGCCAATACCCTCAATCTCGAGACTGGAGTCGACAGCTCCGTCATCACCATCGAAGCGTGTGTGGGTGAAGCCAACGCCGCCTTGACATGCACTACGACCACAACCCCATCTGATGAGCTGGTCACGGTAGTAGATCAATGCAATGGTTCCGGCAACGGCGGCGGTAGCGTGGTCCAGTGCAGCGTTACCGTGGTCAACACCATCACCGGCACAGCAACAGCAATCCCTGGCACGGTCAACCAGTGCATCGATTCCGGCCAGGGCGGTGGCACACAGCCCACGGTCGCTTGTGCTCCGATCGGCTCCACCACGAACGCCACCGTAACCCAGTGCAACGGTTCCGGCAACGGAGGGGGAGGCACAGCGCGCGTCCAGTGCACGGTCCTGCTGAACAGCGTGTCTGCGGCTCTTCCCGTAACCATCAACCAGTGCAACGTCTCCGGAAACGGCGGCGGTGGCACTGTCACCTGCACGAGCTCAATAGAAACAATCATCATCGCGGGGCCTCCGGTTGAGCAGCCTCCGGTTGAGCAGCCTCCGGTTGTGGTGCCTCCGGTTGAGCAGCCTCCGGTTGTGGTGCCTCCGGTTGAGCAGCCTCCGGTTGAGCAGCCTCCGGTTGTGGTTCCTCCGGTTGAGCAGCCTCCGGTTGTGGTTCCTCCGGTTGAGCAGCCTCCGGTTGTGGTTCCTCCGGTAGTGACGCCTCCGGTTGTGGTTCCTCCGGTAGTGACGCCTCCGGTTGTGGTTCCTCCGGTTGTGGTTCCTCCGGTAGTGACGCCTCCGGTTGAGCAGCCTCCGGTTGAGCAGCCTCCGGTTGAGCAGCCTCCGGTAGTGACGCCTCCGGTAGTGACGCCTCCGGTAGTGACGCCTCCGGTAGTGACGCCTCCGGTTGAGCAGCCTCCGGTAGTGACGCCTCCGGTAGTGACGCCTCCGGTAGTGACGCCTCCGGTAGTGACGCCTCCGGTAGTGACGCCTCCGGTAGTGGTTCCTCCGGTTGAGCAGCCTCCGGTAGTGGTTCCTCCGGTAGTGGTTCCTCCGGTTGAGCAGCCTCCGGTAGTGACGCCTCCGGTAGTGACGCCTCCGGTAGTGACGCCTCCGGTTGAGGTCGCTGCCGGAACGGGCACAGTAACGGGGGGAAGGAATATCGGGATGAATGTCCAGACGGCTGCCAGTGTCGCTACCGTCATCGAATTTCGAAACGGTCCAGTTCAGGCCGGATCCCCACGATTCCCGGGGCATTCCTCCGGTGCTTTTGTTGAGACCGGAGCTCTCATGGTCCGTAAGGGACGCCTCAACCGGTAGGCGACAGTAGGACCCTCGGCAACCGGTAAAAATGCCAGCGACAACCGTGTGCAATGCCAGGCTCAGCGCCTGGCATTGCACACGACCGCAATCCGAGTAAGTAGAGACGCCTCTCTATTATTTCTTCCCTGTTGAAAGGCTTGGGCCATGGCGCGCATGTTAGATCCTCTACCGCGGCCCTCCTCTGCGCCCGCTTCATGGTGGCGCAGACCGGCCCTTTGGATGCTGGTGACGGCTATGACTGCGCTGTGGATGATGATTCTGTTCCTGCCGCTGCACTCCGGGTCCAAGGACGCTGCAATTGCCCCGCCGGCGCAGAATGCCTTCGGGGCTGCTGCCCTAAGTCCCGAAATGACGGCCCATGGGACCCCACCGCTTGCGGGACTTCCGTCGGATCCCTCGAGACCGGTGCCCTCCTCCATTACACCTGCACCGTCCACCGGTGCCCCTGCCCTTCTGGCACCACCGGCACCGGCACCGGCACCGGCACCAGCGGAGCTGTCGGCACCGGCGCCGACATCGGATCCGTCGAGGTCAGTGCCCTCAACGATCACATCTGCACCGTTCGTCGGTGCCCCTGCCGTTCCTGCACCTAGCGGGTCGTCGGTACCTGTGCCTGTACCGATTGAATCCGACCGTGGCGTGATGCCGGGTGTGGCGGCTCCCATCGGTTTAACAGTTGAAGCCGCAGGCATCGATGTTGCGGTGTTGCCGCTAATCCCAACGGGCGCAGACATCGCTAGCCAGTCGATTGTGCCGCCCTTCACGGACGACGGATATTGGCTGGCCTCGTACGGCACGCCCGGCGATGCATCCACCAACACCACCTATATAACCGGCCATAGTTGGGAAGGCCGGGAAGCGCCCTTCGACCGTTTCAGCACCGACACCGAAGCAGGGGACACCATCACAGTCACCACCGGAACGGGAACCTTGGACTATGTTGTTGACTCCATCACTACCCATGACAAAGACTCCCTCAAGGCAAGTGAGATCTGGAACATCGTTCCGAACAGGCTCATCATTATCAGCTGCTACACCGAGGACCCTTGGGGCAAAAACGTCGTCGTGAGCGCCTTCCCCGCAAGCAACTGAACAATCGCAGCAAATTCCACTGAATAGCAGACCGCCCACCATCGCCCGAAGGACGTAGGCGTCCCGAATTGGATTTGGACAGCAACGAAGCGCGCGGAACCGGCCAGTATGGAATCGGAGGATAGAGTGTAGTGAATATGACCGTGGTGAAGAACGCATTGGTGCGCACTTCCCCCGACACTGCCCGTGAGCGGATACTTACCGCGGCCTATGATCTCTTCTCCCGCCGTGGAATCCAGGATGTCGGCATAGATGAACTAGTTGCTCGGGCCCCAGTGGCCAAAGCGACCTTCTACCGGCATTTCGCGTCCAAGGACGATCTGGCCTTGAGCTTTTTAGAACGGCGGGACGAAATCTGGACCAGCCGTGACGTGATCGCCGAGGTCAGACGGCGCGAGAGCGCCCCCGTCGAGAGACTCTTGGCCATCTTCGATGTCTTGGATGAGTGGTTCCAGCACCGGGATTTCGAAGGATGTTCCTTCATCAATGTGCTACTGGAAATGGGTTCCACGCACACGCTCGGCCGGGCGAGTATCGACTATCTGGCCAAGATCCGAGTCCATGTGCGCACCCTCGCCGAGGAAGCTGACTTGAATGACCCGGTGGAATTTGCCCACTCCTGGCAGCTTCTCATGAAGGGTTCGATTGTGTCAGCCGCCGAGGGTGACCGCGTGGCAGCGAACCGTGCCCGACAAATGGCTGTCTGGCTTATCGAATACCACCAACACAACGAGACAGTGCTACCCCAAACCCAGGCCAACCACTAAGGAACACCTTCACGGACCCTTTCAAGACCTAAATTCTTTCCGCACCGAACCCGGCCTCACTTCGCACAGGAATGGTTACGTCCCGCTGAGTGGTGGAGTTTTCTCGACACCGTGCGGGTCAGTTCTTTGATTATGCTGCAGTGAGTTCTGGGAGCAAAACTGTTTC
>NZ_JADOUU010000030.1:0-20945 GCF_015751955.1 Arthrobacter sp. CAN_A214 | reverse complement strand
AGGAAACAGTTTTGCTCCCAGAACTCACTGCAGCATAATCAAAGAACTGACCCGCACGGTGTCGAGAAAACTCCACCACTCAGCGGGACGTAACCGGACCCATCACCGCTTTCCTGCTGGCGTGGTCCATCTCGGCGGATATCGCCTATGACAACACGGCGTTCTCGCTGCACCTCTCGACGGGCGTCAGCGGGCGGGCGGACCGTGCCGGCCGGGCCGCGGGGCTCCTGATCTTCGGCATTCCACTTGCCCTGGTCTTCACCGTGGTGCCGGTTCTGCTGACGGGCAACCCGCAGGACCTTCCCGTAATACTGGGCCTGTCCGCCGGTCTGTTACTGACGGGTACCGGGCTTTCCTGCATGGTGTCGGCCCGCTACACCTATAACGTGCCGCTTCCCGGGGAGAGCCCCTTCAAGACTCCTCCCGGCACCAACTTCGCGATGTTCGGCATCCAGTTCGTCGGATGGCTCGTGCTGCTCGTGCTCGCGCTGCCGGAGATCATCCTGACGGTCCTCTATTTCGTCACAGGCGATCCGCTGTTCGGTTGGCTGACGCTTCTGGCCGGAATGATCCTCGGTGCCGGAGCACTCGTTGTCGGGGTCCGCATCGGGGGCCGCTGGTATGACTCGAGGGGCCCGGAACTGCTGTCGGCGGTATCCGTCAACAAGTAGGCAGCAGCCGAGAAGTGCGATGGCAACGAGGCGAAGTCCCGCGATCCGCGGAGGCCCTGCGGCGAAGGGCGGACGATAGACTGGCGACATGAGTATGCCCTCAGATCCCTTTGACAATGATCCGCTGGACAACCCGGGAACGGGAGGTTCAACGGCAACCATCGAGCGCGAAGAAGTGCGTGAAGAGGTTGAGCCCGGTGACCGCGAGCGGTTTGCGCACTACGTGCGCAAGGAAAAGATCATGGAGTCGGCCTTCACCGGGGAGCCGGTCATCGCCTTGTGCGGAAAAGTGTGGACCCCAGGGCGCGATCCCGAGAAGTTTCCTGTCTGTCCCGAGTGCAAGGACATCTACAACGGATTGCGTCCAGGCAAGGACGACCCGAAGAAGTAGGGCCGGGATCCGACACGTGTCATTCCAGCCTCGATGAGTGAGACTTCCAGATCCCCCCGATCCACCGGGGCCATGTCTCCGGAGCTGCGGCCGCTGACTGTCGGCATCCTTGCCATCATCACCTGTGCCGCCTTCGAGGCGATGGCCGTGGTCACCGCCATGCCGTCCGTCGCGAGCGAGCTTCAGGGCGAAGCGAGCTACGGGCTCGCCTTCTCGATGTACCTGACGGCGTCCCTGCTCGGAACGGTCCTCGCGGGGTCCTGGTGCGACCGGCGGGGTCCGCGCCCGGCGCTCGGTGTGGGAATGTCCCTCATGATCCTCGGCCTCCTCGCCGCCGGCGCCGCGCCGGCTTTCTGGCTCGTGACGGTGGGGCGGGCCATCTCCGGTCTGGGCGGCGGCTTCATGATCGTTGCGCTCTATGTGGTGATCGCCCGCGCCTACCCCCAGCACGTCCAGCCCGTCGTGTTCGGCTGGCTGTCCGCGGCCTGGGTGGTGCCTGCCCTGGTGGGTCCCCTCGTTGCCGGCGTCGTTGCCGAGAACCTGGGCTGGCGCTGGGTGTTCCTCGGCGTCGCGCCCATCGTATCGGCGGCGGTGCTGATCGTCTGGCCGAAGACGGGGGAGCTCGACCCGACCGGAGGAGACGGCGCCGGAACGGGTGAGCAGGGCATCAGGAACTCCGGCACCGATAACGCCGGCTCGACCGCCGGAGGCTCCGGACGGCAGCGCGCCCTCCGGGGCGTCGGTCTCGCCGGGGGAGTCTTCGCCGCACAGTGGGCACTCAGCCGGCTCGCCGCAGACGGCAGCGGCAGCGCCTTTTCGGTGACTGCATACCTCCTGCTCGCCGGAGCGGGCCTGATCACCGTTTTCCTGACCCTGCCCGGGCTACTGCCTCCGGGTACCCTGATGCTCGCGAAGGGCCTCCCGAGCATCATCGCCACGCGGGGGTTCGTGAACGTGGCATTCTTCGGCGCCGAGGCCTTCATCCCGCTCATGCTCGTCTCCGCGCGCGGATTCGATGCGGCCACGGCAGGCCTTGCCCTCAGCGCCGGAGCCCTGGGCTGGACCGGCGGGTCCTTCCTGCAGGTCCGGGTGCGTTTCCGGCGGGAGTGGTTGCTCGTGGCCGGATCAACGGTCCTGTCACTTTCGCTCGGAGGGTTCGCGCTGGCGTCGTCGGTGGAGGCGCCTCTCTGGCTTCTGGCAATGGTGTGGGCCTTTTCCGGATTCGCGATGGGCATGACGCTCTCCAGCACCTCCGTGCTGGTGCTGAAGCTCTCCTCCGCCCATGAGCAGGGCCGGAACTCGGCATCCCTCCAGATCTCGGATCAGCTCGGGGGAGTGGTGGGAACAGCCGGAGCGGGCGCCCTCTTCGCGCTCTTGCGGGACCCTGCCGAGCCGGGGCAGGTTTCGGTCTTTGTTGCGATCTGGCTGGCTCTGTGTGTGTTTGCCGCAGCAGGTATAGTTTCGGGTCTGAGAGGGGCACAGGCCAACGACGCCGGTGCTTCCCAGGATCCCAGAAAAGCGATGGAAGGTACTGTCCCGGCGTGAGTAGTGACACCCTGTTCGGTGCCGGCGCAGCCCTGCCCCCCGCCTATCCGGAGCGGGCAGCTTGGGGCACCGCACCCAAGCTGCGGCAGTGGCAGAGCGAAGCACTCGAAAAATACTTCGCCGGATCATCCCGTGATTTTCTGGCCGTAGCCACCCCCGGCGCCGGAAAGACGACTTTCGCCCTTCGGGTGGCCACCGAGTTGGTGGAGCGGGGAATCGTGAACCGTATCACCGTGGTCGCGCCGACGGACCACCTCAAGCGGCAGTGGGCCGACGCCGCGGCGCGGGTGGGGCTTGCGATCGACCCGAACTTCAAGAATGCCGACGGGCGGCACGGCGGCAGCTTCATCGGGGTCGCGGTGACGTACGCGCAGGTTGCGAGCAAGCCGATGCTCCACCGCGCCAAGACCGAGGGCGCGAAAACGCTCGTCATTCTCGACGAGATCCACCACGGCGGTGACGCGCTGTCCTGGGGTGACGGCATCCGCGAAGCCTTCGAGCCCGCCGTCCGGCGTCTTGCCCTGACGGGAACCCCCTTCCGTTCGGACACCGCAGCAATCCCCTTCGTCGACTACGTGGCGGACGGCGACGGCATTCGCCGGTCACGGTCCGACTACACCTACGGCTATGGCGAGGCGCTGCGCGACCACGTGGTGCGTCCCGTGATGTTCATGGCCTATTCGGGTCAGATGCGCTGGCGCACCAGTGCGGGCGAGGAAATGGCGGCGTCGCTCGGCGAGGCTGCGGTCACCAAGGACATCACTGCGCAGGCCTGGCGGACCGCGCTCAACCCATCCGGCGAGTGGATTCCCGCGGTCCTCGCCGCAGCGGACAGGCGTCTCACCGAGGTGCGGCGCACTGTGCACGACGCCGGCGGGCTGGTGATCGCGACCGACCACGACGACGCCCGCGCCTATGCCGGGCAGCTCAAGAAGATCACCGGAGAATCCGCCACGGTGATCCTTTCCGACGATGCCAAAGCCTCCTCGAAGATCGAGGAATTCTCCGACGGCGACAAGCGGTGGATGGTAGCGGTCCGGATGGTGTCCGAGGGTGTGGACGTCCCCCGACTGGCCGTCGGCGTGTATGCGACGTCGACCGCCACACCATTGTTCTTCGCGCAGGCGGTCGGGCGCTACGTGCGTGCCCGACGCCGGGGCGAGACGGCGTCGATCTTCCTGCCTTCGGTGCCCAACCTCATGGCGCTGGCCAACCAGCTCGAGCTCGAGCGCGACCACGCTCTGGACCGCCCCGAGACGGGAGAAGAGGACGCCTTCGCGCTGGAGGACAGCCTGATGGAGGCTGCGAACCGCGAGGAGAAGGCGTCGGATTCACTCACCAAACAGAAGTTCGAGGCGCTCGAATCACAGGCGTCCTTCGACCGCGTGCTGTTCGACGGCGGCGAGTTCGGAACCGGCGGCGAGATGGGCAGCGAGGATGAGCAGGACTTCCTCGGCATCCCCGGCCTGCTCGACGCCGACCAGGTGGGACACCTGCTGCGTCAGCGCCAGCAGGAGCAGCAATCCCGACGTCGTGGGCGCGCAGGCGCACCTGCGGCGCCCGCCGGGCTGCCCGCGGAGGGGCAGGTGGTGGATCACCGGCAGTTGACCGAGCTCCGCGGACAGCTGGCCAAGAACGTGTCGGCCTGGTCGGCCCGGACCGGCACACCGCACGGCATGGTGCACACCGAACTGCGCAAGGCCTGTGGCGGGCCGGCCGTGGCGCAGGCCAACGAGGAGCAGCTCCAGCGCCGCCTGAAGAAACTGCAGGACTGGTTCATCGGGCGCAAGTAGGGCCCTCCGCGTACGCGGCCGGCGACGCCTGGTGGCGGGGAAGGAGCGGTGAGCAGAAGCGCGCCTTCCAGAAGCGCGCGAGGGACCTGTCCGAAGCATGGACGACGGCGGCAGCCCAGCCGGGCGGTAGCAGCGTCGACTGCGGATGGTCCTCCTGCTCCGCCATGGCATCCTGCGCAGAAGCTTCATCCTAGGTGAGGTGATCGAAGTCGCCGCGAATCCAGGAAATGTACCGGTTGGCGGAGAAGCGCACCACGTCGCGCGCATCGGCGGCGATAGCGCCGCCGAGGTTGTCGTACAGCCGGTCGAAGGTGAACACTTCGGTTGCCTGGGTGATCCGTTCCACCACTGCTGCTGACAGCGGGATCCGGTTGGGGTAGCTGCGCAGGAACGTCACCGACGCTCGATCCGGATTCGTCTGGATCGTGTCCCCTGCGAGCAATACTCCCTTTCCGCCGGCACCGGACGCCCAATGTGCGATCGCGCTGCCGGGGAAGTGGCCGCCGGGCTGGGAGAGCGTGAGCCCGGGCAGGATCTCGAGCGTCCCTGACCATGGGTGGATCGCCGGGTCCGGTCGCGCGACCCAGTGCAGGTCCGGCGCGGCGACGAGCACTGGGACACCGCCGAGTTTCCTGCTCCATTCCACCTGCACCCCGAACATGTGGGGATGGCTCGCCACGATCCCGACTACCTCGCCGAGCTCGCGGACCCGCTGCACGGCGTGGCCGTCGACGTAACCGTTCGGATCCCAGAGGAGATTCCCGGCTCCGGTGCGCACCAGGTGGGCCTGCTGTCCGATACCGACTTTGGGCTCAACGGTGATACCGAAAAGATCCGGCTCCAGCTCCGTCACACGGGTCCGGTGACCAGCCTCGGTCAGTTCGGAGAGGGTGGTCCACCGTTGTCCGGCGACGGGCACGTATTGCCGCTCGTCGGCGCAGATGACGCAACCGTCGGCGTCCTCCTCGTGCTCGACAGCACAGGCTCGACAGATCCACATGGCGGTCGCCTTTCCTGCGGTGCGTTGGTGGGGGCCGTTACCGATCGCGTCTTTTCAATGGTAGGTGTACCCAGCCGCCCTCGTCCCGCAGGGCGGGCTACCAGCGGCGGAATCCGCCCTCGGTATCCAGTACCTGACCGACCATCCACCTGCCTTCGTCGCTGATCAGCCAGGCGATGAGGCGGGCCGGATCATCGGGCTCTCCGAAACGGCCCGTGGGGAAGTGGGCGAGCACTGATTCGAGCACCTCGGAGGGCCGGTCGGCCGTTCCCATGTCGAGGTAGCCGGTGTTGACCGGACCCGGGTTCACCGTATTGAGGATGATGTCGCGGTTGATCAGGAACGAGCAGGGGCTTGCTGCCTAACGCAACAGCTCCACGCCCGCAGCCTCCAGTTCGTCGAGGGTGTCGGCGGTGCGCTCACCGTCCACGCCGCGCGTGAGCGCAGTGAGCAGCGAGACCGAATATCCGGCCTGCAGTGCGTCCAGCGCGGTGGCACGTACGCAGTGGTCCGTGGCCAGGCCGGCGAGCACCACTTCCTCCACCTCGTGCTCGCGGAGCCAGTCATCGAGGGTCAGGAGGGGCTCGTCCGTTTCAGGAAGGGCGCCCGCGAGCTTCCGCTCACCGCTCGGCACTTCGTCGTCGGGCGCCTTGACGCCCTCGAAGCCGGAGTACGCGGCCTCGTACTGCCCCTTCCGGAAGACGGCGTCGATGCCCTCGGTGTCGAGGTCCGGGTGGAACTCTGCGCCCTTGGTGCCCGCGACGCAGTGCACAGGCCAGGAGTCGATGTAATCCGGGGCGTCGGAAAAGTGCGGTCCCGGGTCGATGTGCCAGTCCTGGGTCGCAACCACATAGTCATAGGTGCCGGCGTGCGCGTCCATGTGGTCGCTGAGGTCGGCGGCCACTGCGGCTCCGCCGTCGACGGCGAGCGAACCGCCCTCGCAGAAATCATTCTGGACATCGACAAGAATCAGGGCGCGTGTCATGGGTTGTTCTCCTCGTATTCGGTGGGGATAACAGGTTCGCCGCGCTGCAGGCGCCGGATGGCTCCGGGCAGTTCAGCGAGCGATCGCTGGTGGCATTCGGCGGCGCGCCGGACGGCTTCGGGACCTGTCCAGCCGGGAAGGACCTCGCCGTCCCGGACGAGCTGGTGCAGGAGCGTGCGGTCATCGCCGTCGTCGGCGGGCGGCATGCCGACGCCGAGTACCTCGGCGGTCGCCCCGCCGTTGCCGTCCAGCCGGCGGAGCGCGTATTTCCGTCCGCCCACGGAGGCCTTGTTCTTTGCTGCCTTCGCCACCGAGACGAACCGGCCGTCGTCGTCCTGGCGGCTCACGAGCTTGTAGACCAGGCCGGCGGTCGGGGCGCCGGACCCGGTGACCAGCGACGTCCCTACCCCGTAGGAGTCAACCGGCGCCGAGGCCAGCAGGCCGATCGCGAATTCGTCGAGGTCGGAGGTCACCACGATCTTCGTGCTGGTGTTGCCGAGGTCGTCGAGCAGTTCCCGCACCCAACGGGCCTGCGCCACGAGGTCGCCGGAATCCAGGCGCACGGCTCCGAGATCCGGCCCCGCGACGTCGACGGCGGTGCGGACGCCCTTCTCGACGTCGTACGTGTCCACGAGCAGGGAGGTTTCCTTGCCCAGTGAGGCGACCTGCGCCTCGAAGGCCTCCCGCTCGCTGTCATGGAGGAGGGTGAAGGAGTGGGCGGCGGTGCCCACCGTGGGAACGCCGTACCGGCGGCCCGCCTCGAGGTTGGACGTGCTCGCGAAACCGCCGATCACGGCGGACCGTGCGGCGGCCACGGCGGCCTCCTCGTGCGTGCGGCGCGACCCCATCTCGATGCAGGGGCGTCCGGCGGCCGCCCCCGTCATCCGCGAGGCTGCTGCCGCAATGGCGCTGTCGTGGTTCAGGATGGACAGCACGAGGGTTTCGAGGATGCAGGCTTCGGCGAAGGTCGATTCGACGATCAGGATGGGCGAGTGGGGAAAGTAGGCTTCCCCTTCCGCGTATCCGAAGATGTCGCCGCGGAAGGAGAAATCCGCGAGCCACTCGAGTGTCGGATCGTCCACGACGAAGTTCGACGAGAGGAAGTCCAGTTGCTCCGATCCGAACCGGAAGGCTGCCAGGGATTCGAGCAGCCGCCCGGTGCCTGCCACCACGCCGTACCGGCGGCCGTCCGGCAGGCGCCGCGCAAAGGCTTCGAACACGGATCTGCGGTGTGCCGCTCCGGAATGGAGGGCCGCCTGCAGCATGGTGAGCTCGTACTGGTCGGTGAACAGGGCGGAATTCGTCGGGGCAGTGGTCACCCTCAAAACCTTAGCGGTGCGGATCCGGTGAGAGTACCGGAACCGGTCGGCTTCCCGGCGTCCTAGACTGGAAACTATGACAGTTGGCTTTGCGACGGACACCGGCACTCGGGAAGAGGTGCAGTCGGAAGTAGGAACAGCCCTCGACCAGCCGTGGATCGTGGTGGTGTGGAATGACCCGGTGAACCTCATGAGCTACGTGAGCTTCGTCTTCCAGGACTACTTCGGGTACAGCGAAGCGAAGGCCCGCCGCCTGATGCTCGAGGTGCATGAGAAGGGCAGGTCCGCCGTCGCCTCGGGGAACCGTGAAACGGCTGAGCAGGATACCGTGGCGATGCATTCCTACGGATTGTGGGCCACCTTCGAAAAAGCCGGAAGCGAGTAGCGCGTGGCCAAGGCGTTCAAATCGACTCGGCGCGGCATCTCCGGCTCCCTCGAGCCCGGCGAGGTGCGGCTGCTCGGGAACCTGTTCCGCGACATCATCTCCATGCTCGAACCGGAAACCGCGGCCAGTTCCGACCCGCTCGCGGCGATGGTGGGAATGGACACCGAGGCGGTGGCGCCGTCGGACTCCGCGGTGCGTCGCCTGCTGCCTGACGGCGTCCGCGCCAACGACGACGAAGCCCTTGAGTTCCGCCGGCTCACCGAGCGCTCCCTCCGGGAGCAGAAGATCAGTGCGCTCCGCAGCAGCGCGCTGCTCCTCGAAGGCAATCCCGTGCTGCTGAACCCCGGGCAGGCCCGGCTCATGGCGCAGGCACTCAACGATGTCCGGCTGGTGCTGGCCGACCGCCTGGGCATCGAGACGGAGGACGACGCCGAGAAACTCCACGACGTGGGGGATTCCTCCGACGTCGAGGACGTGGAGTCCTACCTGGCCCTGGTCTACAATTTCGTGACCTGGCTCCAGGAGTCGCTCGTCCAGGCGCTGCTGGTGACGGGCCGGCAGGAGCGCTGACGATCCGGCTGTGACAAGAACCACTCCCGTCGAGTTCGTTCTTTGGGAGCGGCAGGTCCTATTGTCAATAGACTATGAGCCCAGACACTGCCGTCGGTGCACGATGGAAAGAAACCGGAGCGCCGATCGGCATCTTCGACTCCGGCGTCGGAGGACTCACCGTTGCGCGGGCGGTCATCGACCAGCTCCCGCACGAGTCCATCATGTACGTCGGCGACACCGCGAACGGCCCCTACGGACCCCTCCCGATCGCTGCGGTGAGAGCGCATGCGCTGGCGGTCATGGACGACCTCGTCGATTCCGGTGTCAAGCTCCTCGTGATCGCCTGCAACTCCGCTTCCGCTGCCGTGCTGCGCGACGCCCGCGAACGCTACACGGCTCGATACGGGATCCCCGTGATCGAAGTGATCCAGCCAGCGGTCCGCCGCGCGGTCGCGTCGACACGGAGTGGGCGGATCGGCGTCATCGGCACCTCCGCGACCGTCGGGTCGCGCGCCTACGACGACACGTTCGCCGCCGCACCCCACCTCACCGTCACCTCGGCTGCGTGCCCGGCGTTCGTAGAATTCGTCGAGGCCGGTGTCACGGCAGGGCCGGATCTGCTCCGCACCGCCGAGAAGTACCTCGCGCCGCTCCAGGCGGCCGACGTCGACACCCTCGTGCTCGGATGCACCCATTACCCGCTCCTCACGGCGGTCATCTCCTACGTGATGGGCGACGGCGTCACCCTCGTTTCGAGCGCCGAGGAGACGGCGAAGGACGTCTACCGTGCGCTGGTGTCCAACGGCCTCCTGGCCGATGACACCTCGGCCGCGGCACACCGTTTCATCGCCACGGGGAACGCAGCTTCCTTCGAGGTGCTTGCCCGGCGATTCCTCGGCCCCGAAGTCCTCAGCGTGCAGCACGTGGACCACCTGGCGGAGCAATACCCCACGGGCAGCATGGCCATCCTCACACCGGACGTGATCGCGGCCGCCGGGAATGCGGACCGATGAAACTCACCATCGTGGGTTGCAGCGGCTCGTTTCCCGGGCCGCAGTCGCCGGCGTCGTGCTACCTGCTCTCCGCGGAAGCCGACGGGCGTACCTGGCGGATACTGCTGGATCTCGGCAACGGTTCCCTCGGCGCGCTGCAGCGCTACATCGACCTGCGCGAGATCGACGCCGTGTTCCTCTCCCACCTGCATCCCGACCACTGCATGGATCTGTGCGGGCTGCACGTGGCGGTGCACTGGGACCCGTCCGGATGGAATCGCCCTCGGATCCCGGTCTGGGGTCCGGCCGCCACCGCCGACCGGATGGCCACCGCCTACGGCCTCGAACTGGACCCCGGCATGCACGAGGACTTCCAGTTCAGCTCCTGGACCGCTCGTGCGCCCGTACAGGTGGGGCCGTTCACGATCACGCCGTTCCCGGTGCTGCACCCGGTCGAGGAGGCCTACGCCCTCAGGGTGGAGGTGACCGAGGCCAACGGGGACGGCGCCGAGGAGCGGAGGGTGCTCACCTATTCCGGAGACACCGACGCCTGCGACGGGCTGATCGAGGCGGCTTCGGCGTCGGACATCTTCCTCTGCGAGGCCGCTTTCCACGAGGGGCGCGACGATGCCATCAGCGGTGTCCACCTGACCGGGCGGCGTGCAGGCCAGGTGGCGACGGCGGCGTCGGTCAAGCGGCTCCTGCTCACGCACCTGCCCGTGTGGAACGACGCGAACGTGACCGTGGGTGAGGCCCGGTCGAGCTACACGGGAAGCCTCGCCGTCGCTGTGGCCGGCGTCTCCTACACGGTGTGATCTGCTGCCGGTTTAGACTGGCACCATGAGCCCAGCCACCAGCCCCTCCTCCTCAGTGCCCTCCGCCGCCCTGCCCGCTGCACCGGAACTCCGGGCCGACGGCCGCACACCGGACCAGCTGAGGAACATCAGCATCACGCGCGGGTGGTCCAAGCAGGCCGAGGGATCCGCGCTCATCGAATTCGGCAACACCCGGGTCCTGTGCACCGCCTCCCTGACCAGCGGCGTGCCCCGCTGGCTCAAGGGTGAGGGCCGGGGATGGGTTACCGCCGAGTACGCGATGCTTCCCCGCGCCACCAACACGCGGTCGGACCGGGAATCGGTGAAGGGGAAGATCGGCGGACGCACCCACGAGATCTCGCGGCTGATCGGCCGCTCGCTGCGCTCCATCATCGACACGAAGGCGCTCGGCGAGAACACCATCGTCCTCGACTGCGACGTGCTCCAGGCCGACGGCGGCACGCGCACCGCTGCGATCACCGGGGCCTACGTGGCGCTCGCCGATGCAATCCGGTACGCCAAGGACAAGAAGCTCATCCCCGCCTCGGCGTCACCCCTCACCGACACCGTCGCAGCCGTCAGCGTCGGCATCATCGACGGCGTCCCCATGCTCGATCTTCCCTACGTGGAGGACGTGCGCGCCGAGACGGACATGAATGTGGTGGTCACCGGCTCCGGCAAGTTCGTGGAGGTGCAGGGCACCGCGGAGGGCGCCCCGTTCGACCGCGACGAGCTCGACGCGCTCCTCGACCTCGCGCTGCTGGGCACGGCCCAGTTGGCCGAGATCCAGCTCGACACCCTGAAGGACTCCCCGCTTGCCTGAGCCGGCTGCGCCCCGCCTGGTCCTCGCCACACGCAACCCGGGCAAACTGCGCGAACTGCGCGAACTGCTGAGGGGCCAGGTGGCCGGACTCGACGTCGACACCCAGGTGATCGACGCCGAAACGGCAGGTGCCCCCGACGTCGTCGAGAGCGGGGTGACGTTCGCGGCCAACGCTGTCCTGAAAGCCGAGCAGACGGCCCGGGCAACAGGCCTGATCGCGGTGGCCGACGATTCCGGGCTCGCCGTCGACGTCCTGAACGGAGCGCCCGGCATCTTCTCTGCGCGGTGGGCAGGGCGCCATGGCGACGACGCCGCGAACCTCTCGCTGCTCCTTGCCCAGCTGTCCGATATTCCCGCAGGCCAGCGTGGTGCGGCCTTCCGGTGCGCCGCAGCGCTCGCCGCGCCGGAGGGAGTCCTGTCCGTCGAGGAAGGCGAACTCCGCGGAACGCTGCTCACCGCACCCCGTGGCTCCGGGGGCTTCGGCTACGATCCGGTGCTGGTGCCGTCCGGCATGGACCGTACCTGCGCCGAATTGAGCGGCGTCGAGAAGAACGCGATCAGCCACCGGGGCCTTGCTTTCCGTGCCCTGATGCCCTCCCTCGTCCGGGCCCTGCAGGAGCAGGAACCCGTCTGACGGGAGCACCCGGTTTGGGGGATGTCGGTGGGCATGAGGCAGACTTGAGAGGTTATGACTACACTTCTGCGCCCGGTACTCATGTCCTCTCCCGACGGATCCGCGTTGGGCGGTATCGCCGACTGGGCGGTCAACTTGATGGAGACCATCGGCGCACCCGGTGCGGGCCTGGCGATCGCCCTGGAGAACCTTTTTCCGCCGCTGCCCAGCGAAGTCATCCTTCCGCTGGCCGGGTTCACGGCGAGCCGGGGGAACTTCTCCCTGTTCGAAGCGATCTTCTGGACCACCCTCGGTTCGGTGGTGGGCGCCCTCGCGCTGTACGGGCTGGGAGCGGCACTCGGACGACGACGGATGCGCGCGATCGTGGCCAAGGTACCCCTGATCGACGTCGAGGACATCGATAAGGTCGAGGCATGGTTCAACCGGCATGGCCACAGTGCCGTGTTCTTCGGACGCATGATCCCGCTCTTCCGAAGCCTGATCTCCATCCCGGCCGGCATCGAGCGGATGTCCCTGACCGTGTTCCTGGTCCTCACCACGGCGGGCAGCCTGATCTGGAACTCCATCTTCGTGCTCGCAGGGTTCTACCTGGGGGAGAACTGGCACATCGTCGAGGAGTATGCGAGCGTCTTCCAGCGGATCGTCATCATCGCCGTGGTGCTGGTAGCCGTCTACTTCGTGGTGACCAAGGTGCGCAAGTACCGCCGGAGCCCGAAGGCGAAGTAGGAGCCGCTGCAGCGGCTAAACTTGTCGGGTGGGAATTGAGTTCACGGCCATCGACTTCGAGACGGCCAACGGGTTTCGGGGATCACCCTGCGCCGTCGGATTGACCAAGGTTCGGGCGGGCCGAGTGGTGGAGGAAGCCTCCTGGCTGATGAGGCCGCCCGCCGGCCACGACCACTTCGATCCGAGGAACATGGCCATCCACGGCATCACCGCCGATCAAGTGGCCCGGGAGCCGAGGTTCGGTGACCTTTTCGCCGAGATCGGCGGCTTCATCGGCAGTGACGTCCTGGTGGCCCACAACGCGGCATTCGACCTCGGCGTCCTGCGCTCGGCCCTCGAGGTCTCCGAACTGGCAGGACCGGGATGGGACTATGCGTGCACGGTCCTGCTGTCCCGGCGCAACTATTCCCTGGCGTCGTACTCCCTTCCGTTCGTCGCCGAAGCGGCGGGCGTTCCGCTTCTCAACCACCACGACGCAGTGGAGGACGCGCGTGCCTGCGCCGGGATCCTGATCGACATGGCGCGGCTGAACTCCGTGGACACGGTTGAGGCGCTCGTGGCATCCCACCAGTTGCCGATGTCCCGTGCCGAAGCTTATGAGCCGGGCGTCCACGAGATTTCGAAGGCCACCCGGACGGCGCTCGGGAAGGGGCCGTCGACGCCGTGGGCCGGCTGGCCGGAGGAGGGACCGAACCCTCCCGCCAACGCCCAGGCGGACCCCACCCATCCGCTGTACGGGGAGACCGTCGTCTTCACGGGAACCCTCGGCCTGCCGCGGCCGCAGGCGAAGGAGAGGGCTGCCCGGCTCGGCGCGCAGCCTGCGAGTGCCGTCACGCGGAAAACCACCGTCCTGGTGGTCGGGGACGGTTTCGTTGCTGCCGACCTCCGGAACGGCCGCATCACCGGCAAGGCGAGGCGCGTGCTCGACCTGCATGAGCGCGGGCAGCGCATCGAGGTGCTCTCCGAAGCGGAGTTCCTCCAGATGACCGGCGGATTCTGGCCGGTGACCAGCCCATAGGGAAGCCGGTGCACCCCGACTGTTGCTGACGATGTGCATCACCGCAGGATCAGAGCCGGGACTTTTCTCCTGCAATGGCACCGATCAGGGCGGACGCCGTTTCCCGGACCGCGTCGGCTCCCTCGACCCGGTCCAACGCTTCGCTGGAGAACGCCTCGATTCCGTAGAGCGCGCCGATCAGGTTCCCGGCCAGCGATCCCGTGGTGGCGGGATTGCCTCCGTTGTCCACAGCGAGCTGCAGCGCAGCAAGGGCGTGTTGACGGGCGCTGGGACCGGGAATGCCACCGGGGCCTCTTCCTGCAGCATTCCCGGGCGCAGCGGCGAGCACCGCGTAGACAGCCAGGGCCAGCGCCCCGGTCGCCGTTCCGCCGGAACCGAGCTCGGCCTCGATGTCCGGGGGAGCCGGTGCGTCTGCGGTAGCCAAGCCCACGGCACGGGTCAGTGCTGCGGCGAGGTCGCCGTTCCCGGCCTCGATCGCCTGCTCTGCTGCCCGGTCGACCGCGTCGGCGAGTGGGCAGGATTCGACAACCATCCGGTGGATCAGGGTCGCGAAAACCACGGCACCGGTCTTCGCCGCACTGTGGCCATGGGTGAGGGCCGCGGCGTCCCTCGTGAGTTTGTCCACCATGCCGAGGGGAATGCGGGGCACCAGCCCGAAGGGCGCGGAGCGGGACAGTGCTCCGGCATCCTGCGCGGATTGGTTGACCGGGCGGTACCCGGTCCCCATCTCGCCGGTTCGCAGGCCGGTGATCGATGTGCTCCCCGGATTGCGGCGCGTGTGCAGCACGGTGTGGCGGTCGATCGGGCGGGGAGGCGGCGACGGCGCGATCGGGGCGGGAACTTCGCCCTGGGTGGCGAGCCAACGGAGGTAGGCCAGCCAGAGGCACGCGGTCTCGTCGGCGGCGACGCCATCGTTGGCCCACTCCAGTGCGTCCACGAGGCCGTCCACCGTGTACAGCGTGAGCTGGGTGTCCTCAGCGAACGGAAGACTGCCCACCGGGCCGCGCGGGTGCTGCAGCAGTGCGAGGGGATTCTCCGGCGTCGTCGGCTGCTGCTGTGCGTAGCCGAGGGCATTGCCGAGGGCTCCCCCAAGGAGGCAGCCCAGAACCCGGTCAGGATATGTCGGTTGAATTGCCACCGAACCAGTCTAGGCGGACGGGCGCTGTAGGACCCGCCTCCTGGCCGGTGCACTGCGGTTTCAGGAACCGCCCAGTCTAGGATGGAACGCTGAACCGGTTCGGCCCGTTGATCTCCGAACCCAGCCCGTCAATCAAGGGAACTCTCCTTCATGTCGCACGAACTGCCGCACGCCCTGTCCGCCGAACCGCGCCGGGAAGGCGACGCCCCGGTTTCGTCCCGCACCTACGGGCTGGGAGCGAGGTCGGCGGCCGAGGGAGCCGGATCCTTCCTCCTCGTCCTGGCCGGAATCGGCGTCACGACCCTGAATACCGATGCCGGCATTGCCCCCGTCCTTGCTTTCGGGTTCGGCCTGCTCGCGGCGATGATCGCGTTCGGACATGTGTCCGGTGGGCATTTCATTCCCGCCGTCACCCTTGGTTCAGCCGTTGCCGGCAGGACGCCATGGCGCTCGGTGGTCCCCTACATCGTGGCTCAGGTCCTCGGAGCGGTGGCGGCAGCCGGCCTCCTGTGGCTGATCCTCAGCGCCAACGACCAGTTGCCCGCCTCGACCACGCTGTTCTCCGTCGGCGCGAACGGCTTCGACGACCATTCGGCCGTACAGTTCCCCCTTGCGAGTTCGTTCCTCGCCGAAGTGGTGGCCACGGCACTTCTCGTTGCGGTGTTCCTCGGTGCGACGGCGCGCCTCGCCAACAAGGCGGTGGCACCTTTCGCCGTCGGCCTGACCTATGCCGCCCTGCTGACGGTGCTGCTGCCGATCACCAACGGCTCGATGAACCCCGCTCGTTCGACCGCGGCAGCCATCTTCTCGGAGAGCTGGGCCCTCGAGCAGCTGTGGCTCTTCTGGGCGGCGCCGGTGGTCGGAGCGGTCCTCGCCGGCCTGATCTACCGGAGCGCGGATATGTCGTCCTAGGAAACCGCACCTCCCGCTGACGCCGCTGTGGTAACCGCGCCCGCGTCCCCGGCCGCTCCCTCGACTGCGTCCCCGGCCGCGCCCTCGGCCGCGTCCCCGGCCGAAACTTCGTCCCCGGGATCGCGGTCGTTCTTCGACCAGGACGACAATGACGCCGCCCACGATGACGCCGCCCACAACGACACCGCACACCACGACACCGCACCCGTCACCGGAGGTACCGTCGACGCGGCTATTGCCCGGCGCGACGGCGATGACCCCTCGTTCGAGAAGGCCGGAAGGTAGGCCCGCGACGCTTCGTCCCTGATTGTCCGACCAGCGAGGTAGGTTCTGACCATGCGGTTACTCCACACTTCCGACTGGCACCTCGGCCGGTCGTTCCACGGCACCGGGACCCTCGCCGCGCAGCGTATCTTCCTCGACAACCTCGAGAAGACGGTGAGGGAATCGGAGGTCGACGTCGTCCTCATTTCCGGAGACGTCTACGACCGCGCCCTCCCGGGGGTGGACGTCGTCGAACTCTTCGACGACGCGCTGGAGCGCCTGACCGCCGCTGGAGCGCAGGTCATCATCTCCAGTGGAAACCACGATTCCGCTACCCGGTTGGGATTCGGAGGCAGGATTCTCGAACGCGGTGGCGTGCACCTGCGCACCCGTCTCGAGGATCTTGCCCGCCCGGTGCTGCTGCCCCTCGGTCCGGGGGCGGAGCTCGCGATCTACGGGGTGCCCTACCTGGAGCCGCGAATCGTCGCAACCGCACTCAACGCCGAGCGGCCCACCCACGCAGCAGTCACGGAGGCGGCCCTCGAACTGGTCGACGCCGACCTTCGACGGCGGCGGCGTTCGGGGACCGTCCACTCGCTGGTGATGGCACACACCTTCGCGAGCGGCGGCACCAGTTCGGACAGTGAACGGGAACTGGCCCTCGGCGGACTGGGGGCGGTGCCCCTCAGCCTCTTCGAACGGTTCGACTACACAGCCCTGGGGCACCTCCATGGCCAGCAGCAACTGACCCCCACGGTGAGATATTCGGGCTCGCCCCTGCCCTATTCCTTTTCTGAAGCGAGGCAGACGAAGGGAGCCTGGCTCGTGGAATTCTCGGCGGCCGGCCTTGGAGGAATCATCCCCGTCCACTGGCCGGCGCCCAAGCAGCTCGCGGTGCTGGAGGGACGCCTCGACCACCTCCTGAATGATGAAGCCCTGGTCTGGGCCGAGGCCGCCTACTGCCAGGTGACGCTGACCGATCCCGAGCGCCCGCCACGCGCCATGGACCGGTTGCGCGAACGCTTCCCTGAGACTCTCGTCCTTGTCTTCGCCCCCGAGGGGAAATCGTCCGAGGACACCCGGACGTACAGCCAGCGGATCGCCGACGCCAAGGACGATGCCGGCATCTGTTGCGGATTTCTCGAACACGTTCGGGGCCGGCAGGCGTCACCGGGAGAACGGGCGCTCATCGACACCACCATCGACGCGGCGCTGGGCTCCGCGGCGGAACGCTGAGAGGGGGACACCTTCCATGAGGCTCCATTCGCTCTCCATCCAGGCCTTCGGGCCGTTCGCCGAGAAGCAGAGCGTCGATTTCGACGCGCTCGCCGCCCAGGGGCTGTTCCTGCTCAATGGACCCACGGGTGCGGGGAAATCGAGCGTGCTCGACGCCATCTGCTTCGCGCTGTACGGTTCACTCCCGGGTACACGGAATGCGGCCAAGCGGTTGCGGAGTGATCATGCCCCGGTGGGCCTCGCCCCGGAGGTGGAGCTCGAATTCACGGTGGCGAACCGCCGGTTCCGGGTGGAACGTTCGCCGCAGTGGGACCGGCCCTCGAAGCGGGGCGGCGATGGAACAACCACCGAGCAGGCGCGAACCCTTCTGAGTGAACTGGTGGGGGAGGTTTGGGTCCAGAAGTCGAGCCGCAACGACGAGGCGGCCGGTGAGCTCCGGGCACTGCTCGGTATGGACAAGGAGCAGTTCACCCGGGTGGTGATGCTGCCGCAGGGGGAGTTCGCCGCATTCCTGCACTCCGACGCGAAATCGCGCGGGGCACTCCTGCAACGGCTTTTCTCGACGGACCGGTTCGAGAACCTCGAGGTGCTGCTGACGGAGAAGGCACGGGCCGCTGCGTCGGCGCTCGCCGCCGCCGAGGCCGAGCAGCATCACACGCTGAGGCGCGCTGTCGACGAAGCAGCCCGCCACGGCATCTCCCTCGAGCCGCCCGAGGCTGATTCCTCCGATTCTCCCGATGCTGTTTCTGCTGATTCTCCCGATTCCGGGGCTGCCGGGTCCGTCGTCCAGTCGGAGGTTGCTGCCGGAGAACGACCGGATGTCGCGGATGGGCCGGCCCTGCTGAAGGTGCAGCGGCTCCTGGAACTGCTCGGAGTCCGGTGCCGGGAGGCCCACAGCGAGAAGCAGGCGTTGTCGCAGGCACTCGATGACGGCGCTGCTTGCCTTGCCCGTCTCCAGACGCGCCGGGCCGGCGCCGTCGCCCTTGACCGCCTGCGGGAAGCGCAACGAAAGCACGACGGCGAGCGGAGCGAGGTTCTGGCACTCCGCCTGGCGCTGGAGAGGCACCAGGCTGCCCGGCTGCTCGAGGGTGAGCTACGGGCCGTGGAGGAAGCTGCCGAGGAACATGGCGCAGCGCAGGAAGCGAAAGCCGAGGCTCTGGCCGCGCTGGAGGACAGCGGGCCGGCGTGGGCGTATCTTCGCAAAGGGGAACCAGGGAAGGTGCCCACGGAACTGCTGACCCCGGCTCGACTGGCAGCAGCGTGCACGGAAGCGTCGGCCGAAGCCGGCGTGCTGCGGGCAGCGCTGCCCGACGAGGACCGGCTGACGGCGATGCGCCGCGACCGCGGAAACGCTGCCGCCGACGTGGAGCGCCTCCGCGACCGGGAACGGGAAGCCGTCCGGCGGGCCGAGGAGCTGCAAAGCTCGAGGAAGTTCTCAGAGGAACGAGCACAGGCACTGGGGGAGGTTGCCCGCGGCACGGAGAGCCGGAACAGGGAACTCGAGGCAGCCGCAGCTGTCGAGGAGGTCATTCGCGACCACGGAGCCGCAGAGCAGCGGCGGGTTGCTGCCGAGGCGGCCTATGAGGCCGCGTTCCGGGAACACCTCGAGCTCAAGGAGTCCTGGCTCTCGAAGCTGCAGTTGCGCCTGGAGCAGGCGGCAGTTGAACTTGCCTCCCAACTGATCGACGGCGAAGGATGTGCGGTGTGCGGCAGCACCGAACATCCCCGACCGGCCGAGTCCCACGGCACTGTCCGGGTGACCCACGGTGAGGAGCAGTTGGCGCGCGAGGCGCAATCCGCAGCCGAGCAGCGTTTGGACGAGGTACGGGTTGAGCGCGACGCCGCCGGCATGGAGACGACGCGCCTGGCGGCACTGGGAGGCACGGGCTCCATCGACGGGGCCCGCGTCGGGACGGAGCGCGCCCGTGACCGGCTCAGGGAGGCGCAGGAGGCAGCCCGGCAGTACGCACAGGTCGGCGCCGACCTCGTTCAGTTGCAGGAGAAGGCGCAGCAGGTCGCCGCGGAGCTCGAGCAGGACCGTCAGGGTGCAGCCGATGCGGCGGCGCGAGTCTCCAGTCTGCAGGCACAGGAGACCGAGCTGTCCCAACGGCTTGAGGGCTTCCGGGGTAATTTCCCAAGCCTTCGGGACCGGGTCGACGCCATCGCGGAAAGCTCCGCACTGCTGGCCGGCGCGCAGGAATTCCTCGAATCAGCAGCGCGGACCGGACTGCGTCTGGAAAAGGTCAACCGGACGCTGGAGGGTGTTCTCGAAGCGTCGATCTTTTCCGGGAGGGACGAAGCGCGCGCGGCGCTTCTTCCGTTGCGGACAGTCGAAAACCATGGCGAAGCCATCCGCCGTTACGACAGCGCCGGACACCGTCTGGCGATCGAGGAGGAGGACGTCGCAGTCCGCTCCGCGCTGGCGGACGAGGAGAAGGGACTCCACGCGCCCACGCCGCACGAGCTGGACGCCGCGACTACGGCGCACGGGCATCTCATCGAGCAGGCAGGAGACGCGGCCATGGCTGCCCAGCTGCTCGATCAGTCGGTCCTCCAGATCAGGACCTACCGCACGCTTCTGCGCCGGCAGGAAGAGGTGGCGGTGCCGCTGCGTGAAGAGCACCTCCTGATCTCCTCGGTGGCGGACTCCGCCAGGGGAGGAGGCGAGAATTCCTACAAGATGTCCCTGAGTACGTATGTCCTGGCGTCCCGGCTGGAACAGGTTGCGGAGGCTGCCACCGAGCGGCTGCTCGACATGTCCGACGGCCGGTATGCGCTCGTCCACAGCGACGCTCGTGCGGGGAACAAGCGTTCGGGGCTCGGGCTGAACGTCATCGACGGGTGGACGGGTAATCGGAGGGACACCTCCACGCTTTCGGGCGGAGAGTCCTTCATGGCATCGCTGGCCATGGCACTCGGCCTCGCCGACGTCGTCCAGCAGGAGGCGGGAGGTCTCGACATCGAAACCCTCTTCGTCGATGAGGGGTTCGGTTCGCTCGATGACCAGGCACTCGAGCAGGTCATGGATGCGCTCGAGGGGCTGCGCAGTGGAGGTAGGGTGGTGGGGCTTGTCAGCCACGTCGCCGAGTTGAAGCAGCGGGTTCCCGCGCAGTTGCAGGTCGTCAAGGGCCGTCAGGGCTCCACCCTGAAGTACGTGGAGCAACGTCAGGGCGTGTAAAATCGGAGGCGTTACCGGGTTGGGCGCATCGGGAGGAGGGACGATGCGCGCCTGAGCAGTACCCGGAAGAAGAATGTACAAAATTCCAGATACGCCGGAAACGGCACCCGTCACCTCATCCAGGAAAAGCAGGCTCGGCCGCTTCGGAGTGCTGCCGAAACTCGCGGGACGGTCTTTCCTCCCCATCGGCCTTTTCGCCCGGCTCCCGCTGGCCATGCTCACCGTCGGAGCCCTGACCCTCGCGACCTCCGCCAGCGGCTCCTATGCAGTGGGGGGCTTCGCAGCCGGGGCGGTAGGCATCGGGTCGGCCCTCGGGGCCCCGGTCCTCGGATTCCTTGCGGACCGTCTCGGACAGCGTCCGGTCCTGATCACTGCCGCGCTCCTCAACACCCTCGCGATCGCCCTTGTTGTCGGCTCCATCTATTCGGTGCCCGGGTTTTCCGGTGGCGCCCTTGTCCTCGTGTTGCTTTCTGTGAGGTGTACTACTGATGTGAGACAGTTTTTGAAAGGATTGTTCTCATGTCTGCTCGACCAAGTTATACCAATGAATTCAAGGCTGATGCCGTGG
>NZ_JADOUU010000029.1:0-21105 GCF_015751955.1 Arthrobacter sp. CAN_A214 | reverse complement strand
CCCCGTCGTGCACCAAGCACCGCCCCGGCCAGGAACACACCCAGATTCTGCAGAACGATCGGCACTGCGACTCCTGCAACAGGAATCGCGACAAATCCCAGGGAAGCGATGAGGGCAGCGAATAGGGCGATCAGGGCAAGATCGCGCGGTAATAGCGCCGGGCCCCGGTTGGCCTGGGGCTCGGTCTGCTGGCCGGAAGCAAGGTTGCGTGGCACAGGAATCCTTTGTTCAGAAATGGCCTATTGGAAATCCCGGTCACAGGTAACCGCTCCAACGGCCGCGGATTGTCATATCAAATATAGGAAAGCCGTTATCCCTCACCTAGCTGAAGACGCTTGGTGTCATGCGGCGACGGGCACAGGTATACCGGAAAGGTACCGGAGGCCTGAGTTGATACTGAAGTCTGCAACTTCCCCGGCGCTATGCGCCGATAACTGCGCATGAGTTGTTAGAAGTCGGGGCGGCCTTCGGCGGGGGAGGAGGCTTGTGCATGGGTGCGTTTGGGTATCCGGCCGGCTTGTGAGGCAAGCCTGCCGGCGGTCACGGCGTGTTTGAAGGCTGTCGCCATTTTTATCGGTTCTTGTGCTCTGGTGACTGCTGTGGCGAGTAGGACCGCGTCGCAGCCCAATTCCATCGCCAGGGCGGCGTCGGAGGCGGTGCCGATTCCGGCGTCGAGTACTACCGGAACTGTTGCCCGTGAGGCGATGAGTTCGATGTTGTGGGGGTTCAGGATGCCTAGTCCTGTGCCGATGGGTGATCCCAGTGGCATGACGGCTGCTGCTCCGAGTTGTTCCAGTCGTCGGGCCAGGACGGGATCGTCGTTGGTGTATGCAAAGACCTTGAAGCCTTTGTTGACCAGTGTTTCGGTGGCCTCGATGAGTTCCAGTGCATCGGGTAGCAGGGTCTGTTCATCGGCGATGACTTCCAGTTTTATCCAGTCCGTTTCCAGTGCCTCTCGCGCCATTTCGGCGGTCATGACCGCCTCTCGGGCAGTAAAACATCCTGCCGTGTTCGGCAAGATTCGGATTCCCTGCTCGTTGAGTAGTTCGAACAGGGAACCACCCGTCTCGGGGGTGTATCGCCGCAGTGCCACGGTTGTCAGTTCCGTTCCCGATGCTGCCAGTGCCGCGCCGAGATTTTCCAGGCTCGGGGCTCCGCTAGTTCCCATGATCAGCCGGGAGGTAAACGCTACCCCGTCAATGGTTAACGTGTCGTTGTCAGTCATGTTTTTATCCTCCTTGGACGGCGGTAAGAATTTCGACGTCGTCACCGTCGTGGATGGTTATCTCGGCCCACTGGTTGCGGGGTACGACCTCGGCGTTGACGGCGACGGCTACCCCCAGCTGTTTCTTGTCGACTGGTTGCCCGGTATCGGTCAGCTCACGGCCGGTCAGCTCAGCAATCAAGTGTTTGAGGGTGGAAACCGATACCGTGTTCCGGGCCTGTCCGTTCAGTGTGTAGCTCATGTTGCGGTCCTTACTTCGTCAGGAGAAGTGTTGTGGCGGAAAGCATCGTGACGGGACGTTCCAGGAAGGTGCCCGGGGTCACTGAACCGGTCGGGCCGAAATCGCTCGATGTCGACCTCCGGTATGTTTTGGCTGATCAGGTCTGCGCAGAGGCGTGCGGTGATCGGTGCCAACAGCACCCCGTGCCGGAAGAAGCCGGAGGCAATAACCAGTCCGCGTACCCCGGAGCCGTCCGGGTTTCTACACCGGCCGAGCAGGGGAGCGTTGTCAGGGGTTCCAGGTCGGGGGCGGCAGAGGGCTTCGAGCAGTTCCAACTCCGCGACGGCAGGGATCAGCGTCTGGGCATCCCGTAGCAACTCGTAAACCCCGCCTGCGGAAAGTCCGGCGGATCCGTTCTCTCGCTGGGTGGCACCTATCACCACCGTTCCTTCCTGACGGGGCACCACATATATCGGGGATCCGTGGACCAGTCCGCGGACCGTGGAGGTTGTCAGCGGTCTGAGGTGTTCGGGTACGCGCAATCGCAGAATATCCCCGTACACCGGACGTAACGCCAGCCGCAGCCCTGCCGGTAGACCTGCAATGTTTGCCGTACCGAGCCCGTTGGCCAGAATGACCTCATCAGCGTCAATCCGCTCCCCGTCCTCCAGCAGGACACCGGTCACAGCAGTACGGTCAGCGGCATCATCATGGATAAGTGCGGTGGCCGGAACCGGCACCGTGCGCGCTGTTGGCTGTTGCGCCAGTGCTGCTTGGAGGGCAGCGGCCATAGCCCGCGGATCCACCTGATGATCCTCGGGAACCAGGAACGCGCTTGTCAGTTGCGGGCCGAGCAGCGGCTCCAGACGCCGAGCCTGACGGGTGGTGAGTTCCTCAACCTTGAGCCCAAGACCTGACTGGACTGAGCGCAGGTCGGTCAGGGCTTGCCGGTCGGCTGGATCGATGCCGGCTATTAGTGTCTGCGTCCGCTGGTAGCCGGTTCCAACCCCGGAGGCGGCTTCCAGCTCCATGGTGAACTGCTGGTAAGCCCGGGCCGAGGGCAGCGTCAGGTCCAGTAGGGATTCTTCCTGATAATGAAGTTCACTGACCGGGGCCAGCATTCCGGCCGCAGCACGGGTAGCTCCGGAAGCGGGCGCGGAATCAATCAGCGTGACACGGTGGCCGCGACGGCTGACCTCCCAGGCAATGGCCAGTCCTATGATTCCGCCACCGACAATGGCGGTATGCGCGGCGCGGTCCGGGTTGTGCAACGTCATAAGAGTCCTTCCTACGCCGGGATCAACCGGTTCAGGTTCATACGGTCGGCGTCAAACGCCCTCTCAGCCCTGTCGACCGTCAGCATGGTGGCACTGCCGGAATGAGGCTCCCGTGGAGCTATTAGTCTAGGCCGTATGGCTTCTGTTGCGGATGTTCACCCTTCCAACTGAACCCGTCCGATGGTGAAACGTCCTTAACGGTCAGTACGGGCCCCCTGCACCGGCAGAAACTCGCATCAGCGCAGCTGTACCTGTGCACGGATTCACGGAAGGAAAAGGGCGATTTCGCCAATTTCATCGACGCCGCATACACCGGAGGCGTGGACATCATCCAACTCCGCGACAAGAACATCGAAGCAGCCGAGGAACTCGCCTGTCTTGAGGTTCTCCGCGCGGCGGCGAAACGACACGGCAAACTATTCTCCGCCAATGACAGGGCCGACATCGCCCGGCTCAGCGGCGCACCGGTCTTCCATGTAGGACAAAAAGATCTACCAGTACCTGCCGCCCGGCAACTGCTGGGCACTGAACCGATCATCGGTTTATCCACCCATTCCCCAGCCCAAGTCATCGCTGCCATGTCCACCAACGCACTGGATTACTTCTGCACCGGCCCTATCTGGGCCACACCCACGAAACCCGGACGTGCTCCTGCCGGGCTGGAACTAGTACGTTATGCCACGGCACTTTTGACCGAAACCGGTTCCCCACGTGCCTGGTTTGCCATCGGCGGCATCGATCACACCACCATCGAACAGGTCGTCGAAGCCGGGGCCCGCAGAGTCGTCGTTGTACGAGCCATCACGGAAGCCGACGACCCGTCCTCTGCCGCCAAGTCCCTCAAATCAGCGCTCCCGCCGCTCAGCTAACCTCGGTATGCCAATGTTCGGGCCCACCAGCCCTCACCCTGCTAAATCGGCATACACCATTAGTAGGACAGTTTCGAGCTGTGGTGTGGGTTGGGCCTTGGTTAACCGGGCGGTCATCCCTTCAGTGCAAGATGGGGAACCAGGCCGGAAAACTGATAAGTCCTAAGGCGCAGGGAGGAGCAGGCCATGTTACGCACATTGAAAAACCGGGGCGACGAGCCAGCTGGCGACATTAACGATGTACCACTGAGCTCCCACAACCCGCACTGGCACGAATTAGAAAAAGGTGATCCTGTCATCGTGGAGGTTGCCAAAGGTAACTAGGTACCCGGACATATTGACGCTATAACCGATGATCACAGCGTGCTCTGGGTACAGATCAAGGGAGAGGGACGCCGCCTATTCCACCAACAGGACAGCATCAATTTCATCCGCCAACCCCTGCTCCAGGTCAAACGGGTGAAGCAGAAACCAATTACGAACAGCGGAGCCCCAGTACTCGGAAAGAACCGGTAACAGCGCATATGACGCTCCTGTGAATCGTGAGTTCAGGCAGCAGTGGGGAAGAAGCGTTCGTTGGGGCGTTCCAATGGCTCGGGATGTACCTTCAGCAAACTGGAGTCCCTGTACCTTGCAGCATGCAATGCTGTGGCTCACCCACAGATGGACGGCCTTGAGCTGAACCGCAAGGGCTCCACCCGTCCACAGGTGGATGACCCACCACAGCGAGTAGAACTGGTGGCGTGGCTGAGTGTGGTGATGGATATTACAGGTCTTGTATTGCAATCTGATGCCGCTGTACCCGCGGCTCCGCGGGCTATGACGAAGGAGTGTCGGGTGATAGCTTCCAAAGCTCAGCGAAGTCCGAGCGACGCCCCATCGCTGACACGCGCCCGCTGGCGCCGTTTTTCAAGCCACAGAGGATGCCATCACCCGAGGACACGCATATTGTCTGTATGAGGGCCTCTACTGGAGCTGTGAGCGTTCCTTGGCATTCTTTTCGGAGGACATACTTAGAGGTATGATTCCGGGCGAAAACAGTTTTCCCGAACAGGGGAGTGAGGAAGCTGCGGCTCAGGCCGAGGTCGCCATCGCTGCCTTCAAGTTCCTGAGCGCTGTTTATCGCGGTGACCTGAGACAGGCTTGGGGGGACATGCACCCGATCCTTTGCTTGTGCTGGGCGCAGGCGTGGGTCGAAGCGAACCGGGAGAAATTAATCGCTAGCGGTCATGATCCTGAGAGAACCGCGCATGCTCTGGCTTCGAGCACTGGTGGTAACCATGAGCTATGGGATCCTTTTGCTGGAGTGATGCTGCGTGAAACGCGCGAAGCGTTTCCGCTTGACCCTGACGTGGCTGGCATCGGAGCGAACCTGCGGGCAGTAGCCCCGGATACCGAACTTCTCTATGTTCACCCACTTCCGTCAACGAGCGGGGTATGGGAGCCCGATGAATTTCTCGAGGCCTATCCTCTCGTGATGAACCTCAACGAGGGCCGATGGACTGTCCTGAACTGGGGGTACGATGCGATTCCCATTCCGGGATTTCCTCCGATCCTTGATGGAGCTTCACTCGGCAATGACTAAGCAGTCAACGGACTGATCGGCCGCCCTATGAACGCCCGTGTCCCTGCAGATTTCTACTGCCCCGTCACACGCTCATAGATGGTCGATGCCGATCAACAGCCGACAGGGGGATGAGCCGAGAAAACGCCGATAACGGCCCATTTCGTCAGCTCCGAGCCGGTTGGAAGATGTTTGGTGCTGGCAGTAGATTCTGAGCTTCGGGAGGGGACTGGTGCAGGGCAGATTCGTCCGGGGGAGGGGCGCGCCGGGAGAATGGTTCCATGGTCCGTACCGATGTCGTTCTACCCGATGGTTACGCCTCGACGCTTGATGCTTTGAAGCGTCGAGTTCGTGATGCCCAGTTCCGGGTGCAGCGGACTGTTAATACTCAGCTGATCGAGCTGTACTGGAATATCGGGAATGAAATCCTCGCCCAGCAGGTACGTCAAGGGTGGGGAACCGGCGTCGTCAAGCAGTTGGCTGCGGATCTTCGTGCGGAGTTTCCGCAGATGAAGGACCTTTTTCCCAAGCAATTTGCAGTACATGTGCGGCTGCCTGGCAGGACGAGCAGCCAATTTCCCAGCAGACTGCTGGGAAATTGCCATGGGGTCACATCATGGTCCTGATCGACAAGCTAGATAACGCTGAAAGCCGTCACTGGTACGCCTCGGCCGCCGTGGAATACGGGTGGTCACGCAACGTCCTGATGAACATGATCATGAACAAATCGATGGAGCGTACCGGGGCAGCGCCGTCGAACTTCACCCGGCAGCTCTCGGCACCGGATTCCGAACTGGCGCAGCAGGTCGCCAAAGGCCCGTACGCCTTCGAGTTTCTCGGATTGACCGGTGAGGTCGCGGAAAAGGACCTTGAGCAGGCCCTGATGAACAGGATCGTAGAGACGCTGCGTGAACTCGGGCCCGGGTTCGCGTTCGTCGGCCGGCAGGTGCACTTCGACGTCAGTGGAGATGATTTCTACATCGATCTGCTGTTTTTCCATGTGCAGCAGCTGCGCTACTTCGTTATCGAACTCAAGACCGGGAAGTTTCAGCCCGAGTATGCCGGGAAGCTCAACTTCTATGTGGCCCTGGTGGATGACAAGTCAGCGGCGTTCGACCAGATCGAATCTCCGACCGCTCAGCCTGAATAGGGCGTGGCCGCCGGCCGCCGGCCACGCCAGCCGTCCACTACCGGTGGTCAGTCGCTAATAACAGCGCTTATGGCTCCAGCACGTCGTGTGAAGTGTGGCGCTTTGATAGTTCAGTTCGGGTTGTGCATCGGGTTGGGCATGGAGCCTGCTTTCGCTACGGGCGGGCGGGTGGTGAGATCGGTGTAACCCATGCGCAGGCGGTAGCCGTTGAGTGGGTAGCGTCCAAATTCCCGGCCTAATAGCCCTGTGGCCTGAAGCTGGGCGGCTTGTTCTGGATGGGCGTTGGTGTAGTCCGTGATGACGTCACGGGTGAGGCCCCACAGTTGGGCCGAGCCTGCGGGCATTCCATGGGTATCCAATAGTTGGCCGAGTGGCGCCCAGACACCCAGGAAAAGCGCGTCGACGAGGTATTGCCGCAACACGTGCCACGGCTTGCGCGGCAGGACGCGCACCGGGCCGTCGGGTTCCCAGGAGCGGGCCGGAACAGGATCGGTGCTGATGCAGACGTCGTCCACGAGGTCTTTGATGACTAGCCTGCTTGGCATGCCCTCGGCGTCGCAGATGATCATGAGGTTCTCGCCGTGCGGGTTCACGCTCACGCCGTACGTGTGCAGTAGGTGCAGTAGCGGGCGGAGGGTGACGGACACCAACGCGTCAAGCCACTGCGAAAGCTGACGGCCCGAGCGTTCCGCGAGGGCGAGCAGCGCCGTTTCCCCGTCGGGATCCTCGTGCAACACCAGGGCCAGCGGCCAGGCTGTTTCGCCTGCACCCAGAAAAGCGTCGACCGGTTCGCGCCAGATGCAGCCAAGAGTTTCATCCCACTGATAGGGCACGCCGGGGTAATCGGCGAGGTGTGGATGGCGCACCGTCACCGAAGCCACCTCTCCGAGCAGGACGGCGTGGGTGTGAAGGACCGGATCGCTTTCCCAGATTGAGCGCAGCCAGTGTGTCGTCATGGGTGCGGCGAGGGAACAATGCCGTGGAATGCCGCGGTAGACCGAGGTGTTGAGGATTTTCAGCGGCAGTTTGACCTGCATTCTGGTGGGCTGGTCAATGTTGACCAGAGTGCGAATTGACTGCGTGGGACGGTAATCGTCCTCTGCCTCGCCCAGGACGATGATCTGCCCTGCGAGCATGCTGCCGGACCAGAGCTGGCGGACGACGTGGTCCACCTGCCATGGGTGCGCTGGGAGCATCAGGTAGCCGGATGGGTCGGCGCCGGCTTCCCGCAGCAATGCCTGGAAGCGCTCCTGCGCGGGCGGATCAAGCTCACGGTCGACTAGATCCTGCTCCGATATGGAGGGAACGGACCGGAATTCGGCAAGTTGCCGGGATACGGCCAACCATATTGGACGGAGTGTCTGGCAGGCTTCCGGGGCGTAGCGGGCGCAGTCCGATGCGGCGAAGCCGAGCCGGCCCTTGTTGGCGACCAGCAGGGGGTGTCCAGTCAGCTGGCCTTCCATTTCCGCGTGGGGAAGCTGTACTAGCTGCTTGGACGGAATGCCCTTGGCGGCCAGATGGGCCTCGGCCGCCAGGGTGGCGGAAAGCTCGGCGATGTAATTCGCTACGGTCGTGCCGGTCAGGCCCAGCCGGGCCGCGGCGTCGATGACGAAGCGGCCCGGATCGTGCGCGGGTTCGCTTTCATCATCGCCCAGTACGCCGCGGCTGATCCGCCGAATGCTTCGCGGTTCGACAACGTAGCTGTCGAACACGGTGCGGTTGGCCCGGAATGAGTAGGACGAACCGTCAAGGTCGATCCGAAGATCCTGCGATTCGTCGCCAGGGGTGGCAGGAGGGGGTTCGGTGCTCAGGAGCTCTTCCGAGAGCAGGGCTCCTGACTTGTTTCATTGATGGTGGGATGCCGCAGGATCTGCAGTCTTGTAGCGTCCAGGGTGTCAGCCGGCACAGGTCCGCAAGCTCCTTGCCGCCCGTATTGTTCGGGTTGGCTCACTGATAGCGTGCCGCGCCGCTGACACCCGCCCGGGGCGTGGCTCGACAGAGGCATGCGAACACTTCAAGTCAGGGTGCCCGCCACGGGTGATCCATCACCGACCTCGGCGTAAGGACCCGGACATGATCATCATCGGCATCGACCCGCACAAATCCGGCCCTTCGCATTTAGGCATGGTTCGTTCATTTGATGCGGTAGGGGCGGTGGCCGCCGGCGGCGAGTAGGCAGCGGAGTCTGTAGTTGGTGAAGTTGCGGAATCCTCGAGCGATGCGGCGGGTGGTTTCGATGACGCCATTCACGGCCTCGGTGGGGCCGTTGGACGCGCCGTGGGTCTCGAAATAGGCCAGGATCGCGCTCTTCCACTGTCGTAGCGTCCGGCCCAGTCGTGCGACTTCGGGGATCGGGCAGGTGGGGAACGAGGCGAGGATTTTGGCGACCCGGGCCCGGCCCGTCTCAGGCTTCACGTGGTAGATGGAGCGCAGCTGTTGGTAGCACTGCCACGCCAGAGTCACTTCATGGTCGGGGTCCCCGAGACCGAGCTTCATATCCAGGCGGGTGACCTGCTTGTCGGTGAGGTGCTCGGCACCGCACTGCAGAGTCCTACGAATTCCGTAGAGCGGGTCCCCAGAACGTCCGCGGTGGCCGAGGGTGTCCTGTTGGACGCGGCGGCGGACCTCATCGACCATACTCGAGCCGAGCTTCACGACATGGAAGGCATCCAGCACAGTGATGGCTTCGGGGAGTTCGTCGCGGATAGCGTTGGCGTAGCCACGGAACGGATCCAGTGCTGCGGTTTTGATCCCGGTGGTGAAGTCCGGGCCTTGGTCTGTGAGCCAGGTGGCGTAAGCCTTCCCGGAGCGTCCCGGAACAAGGTCCAACAGCCTCGCGTGAACGACACCATCGCTGTCGCGGGTGTGGTCCACGATGCCGGTGACCATCCCGGTGCCGGGTGGGCCGGTGTGAGCCCAGACGTGCTCATCAACGCCGAGAGCAGTGATCCCGGCGAGTCGTTCGGGGGTGGTGGTGCGGCGGGTCGCCTCGGGTGTGATTGCATCCCAGAGCGTGTGCCAGGACACCCCGAGCTGATACTCCAGCGCGGAGACCGAGGTGTCGTAACGCGACAGCGCGTCCACCGCCCAGCCGATAGATCGCGTGGTGAGCTTCGACCGCGGACCGGCCAGCGGATGCTCCTCGGTGAACGTGGTCTTCGGGCACCCCTGGTCGGGGCAGCGCCAGATGCGTTTGGCCCAGACCAGGCGCACCGGCCAGCCGAAACACGGGGTGTCATGCAACCGGACGTCCCGGCGCCCATGACCAACGGCGATGACACCGCATGCCGGGCAGCCGGCGATGGTGTTACCGGTCTCCACACCTAGCACCAGGCCGGCCGACGTAGTCGTGACGGAGGTGACGTGGACGCCTTTGACGCCCAGCATCGCGTCCGCGCGTGCACACCACTAACCATCAGGACAGAAAGTAAAATCAGCCATGTCAGGGTCTTTTCTGAGTCAGGAAGCTTGGTCGCTACCAATTCAAAAAGGCCCTGACCTCATTCCCGCCGCACCACGCCGCACCAACAGCAGCCAGCCCTGCCGCGTCAGTTCCCGACCGCCCTACCCACGCTCAACTGCGAAGGGCCACAAATCCTCCATCACCGCAGCAGCCATCGATTCCTCGGGCTGCCAGCTCGGGGTACGGCGCTTCATCGTCAACGCAGGAACCGCTAAACAGTTGCTGGGCTGGGCCGCGCAGTGGCCCGAGCGTAGATTCGCTATCGAAGGTGCTAACGGTCTGGGCCGAGGAACCGCCCAGATCCTCGTGGCCCATGGCGAGGCCGTCGTGGATGTTCCCTCCACGCTGGCCATGAAAGTCAGGGTCCTCTCCACCGGTGGCGGGCGTAAAAACGATCCTGCGGACGCGTTCGCGGTCGCCCTGACGGGGCTGCGGCAGGAGAGTCTGCGCGTCGTCGTAGCAGAGGATCAGAGCACGATCCTGCGTCTGCTGGCCGAGCGCCGCGAGGATCTGGGCCACGAACGTGCCCGGCTGCTCAACCGCTTGCACAGGCTCCTGCGTGAACTTCTACCCGGTGGTGTCGAACCCGGCCTGAGCGCTGACAAAGCCGCCGCGGCGCTGCGTACGATCAGGCCGGCAACAGCTACCGACGCGGTGCGGCGTGAGCTCACCAAAGAGCTGCTCGCTGATCTTCGACGCATCGATTCCTCCATCAAAAGCAATGAAGCGCAGACCCGCACTGTGTTGGAAGCCTCGAACACCACCCTGCAGGAAATCCCCGGTATCGGCGTCGTCCTGGCGGCAAAGCTCCTGGGTCATGTCGGTGACATCACCCGATTCCCCAGCGCCTCACACTTCGCCAGCTACACCGGCACCGCGCCCCTGGAGGCCTCCAGCGGCAACCACCACCGGCACAGACTCAACACCGGAGGCAACCGGCAACTCAACTCCGTGCTGCACACCATGGCTGTCTGCCAAAGCCGCGACCCCGGACCAGGCCGGGACTACTACCTGAAGAAAATCGCTGAAGGAAAAACACCCCGCGAAGCCCGCAGAGCACTCAAACGACGCCTCTCCAACGTCCTCTACCGACAAATCCTCCACGACCACCACCACGCCGAAAAGACCGCCGCTTGACACACAGAGGCGCTATCAGTTTGGCCAGGAGCATGGCCGAAGTCAGGTCAATCACAATAGGGCTTTCTTTCGCGTTGCGCCGCCGGCGGACGAGAACCTTGCGGGTTGTGGGCGTGTGTCCGTGCTGGCTGCCATCAGTCGGGCGACCTTGTCCGGCAGCTGCACCGTTCCAAACGATGCGAAACCTGCCTGGCTGAAGGCACGATGGGAGCTGATGTTTCGGATGTCCGGCTCGGCCACCAGCCGGGGGCAGCCGTCCAGGATCTCGATAGCCTCCCGGAGAACGCCGCGGATGATGCCTGTACCCAGGCCACGTCCGCGGCTCTGTCTGCCGACGGCGATGTGCATGCCCAGGTCGCTTTCGGAGTGCTCGATGTGATCGCCGAGGACATCGGTCGCGACCCGGTAAATTTCAACGTATCCCGTCACGCGGCCTTCCCGGTCCAGGGCAAGCGGCAGACTTCCGGGGTCCTCGGTCATCCTGCGGAGGTAGTCCGTCCAGCGCTTCACGTCCCAGTCCTGGTGCCACCATTGCGCCACCTCGGGCTCGGCCATCAGCGCGGCCAGGCCGGCTGCGTCCGCCGCAGTGGCCGGACGCAAATCGTGGGCGTCCAGGACCAGGTTCTGTTTCCAACTCAGAGTGCTCATGGGTCGGTCACCAAGGGGTTTGGAATATCCAGATAGACGGACTGCGCGTCAACGGGCGCCACGACCTCATCGATTCCCGCCAGCCGCGTTGCCAAATGTGCCTTGCACGGCAGGGTCGGGGCGCTCAGCCAGCGGTCCACGAGCCGAGTTCCAGCCTCACCCGCTGCGGCAAGGGCCGGTCGGGCGGCCAGCAGGCGCTCCCGCACCACCGTGAGCAGAGAATCTTCGTCTGCCATTTTCTCGGCAGCCATCGAACCGACCAGCGAGAGAAGCTGGTTGTGCAGCAGGTAGTAGGTCAGCCGGTCAGCGACAATACTGTCCTCGGCGACAGCCAGCGTGCTGGCCTCCTCCCCGGTGCAGGCCAGCACCTCGGCCAGGCGCGAAGCCGCCAGGTAGTAGCCCTGGTTGTCGCGGTAGGCGCCGCCGGTGATCCGGCCCTCGGAATCGATCCGGACGAGGGTGTTTTGTTGGTGGCCTTCAAGACCGATCCCGGTGCTGGCGTACAGTGCCAGCATCGGGACCAGGACCCGGTCGATGTAGGAGGCCAGCCACGCCCCGGGATCGTTGCACCAGCGCGACAGGTGGCTCGGACCCCAGGCCTCGGGGCCTGATGGAGCCGAGGGAGCGATGAGGCCGGCCAGGCACATCAGGCGGTCCACACCCTCCGGAACCTCTCGGACGGAGACATCCAGGCCCGTCAGGGTCCCCCCGGTTTCGTCGGCAGGATCGATGACAGCGGCCCAGGCCGGATCACGGACGATCGTGAAGCCCGGGTCGCTGTAGCGGATGTGGCCGGCATCGATCAGCTGGTTGACTTCGACGCCCCGGCGAAGTTCTGTCGCGGTGGCTTCCCGGACCGAGTTGGTGATCTTCAGGCCGAGGGAGAGCTTGAGCATCACCGGGTGGTCGGGGTGGAAGAGGGTGCGAAGGCTCGAGGTGGCCCACCACGGCTCGCCGAGGGGCCCCAGGGCGCGAAGGAGGCCCTGGTCCATCAGCTTCCTCACCGCGGTCCGCTGTTGGACGGCCTCGGCCTGCCAGGGGTGCGCGGGAATCAGCACGTACTCCGGTGCCGGCTCATGGCCGGCGATGTCGGAAAGCAGTTCGTGCAGTTCATGGCTGCCCAGGGCAGGGGACCCGGTCACCTGTCCGTTCGTGACCACTGAACGGTGGGCCTCGAACCAGTGCATTCGGAACTGGCCGTGAAGCTCGGGCGAGTAAGCCTCCAGCTGTTCCGGGGTGAGCTGGTCCCGGCTTTTCGGTGCAGGATGCTGTAAGTGCCCCAGCAGCAGGGACCGTTCCCCTTCCAGGAACAGCGGCTGGTCGAGGGAGACGGTCCGCTTGCGGGTCGCGAACTCGCTGACGTTGCGGACCGACTCCTGCGTCCGTTGGAGAAGGAGGGCGCGTTCCTGCGGATCGGCGTCGGATGTCAGCAGGGCCAGCAGTTCTTCGGCCGACACCTCGTGCCGGGCCCCGTCGGGGTGGACTATCGCGACATCGGTGAAGCTGTGCAGCCCGGTCCGGGACAGGTGCACGCAGCTGGCGGCCACGTTCATCGATGTCCCGGGGACCGGGGTGAAGAGACCGTCGGCAGTGACGAGAATGCCCTGTTCACGTATCCAGCAGCGGAGCACGGCATCCAGATGCGCTGCCCCGGCCAGGGTTCGCAGGTCGATCGTTGCGGTCGTACTCATGCTGCGCACCCCCCGCGGAAAGGCTGTGGACGAAAAAAGGTCAGTGGCATTCGACGCTCTCGTTTCTATGGGTTCTTAAGGATTGAAAGCTGTGACGGCAAAGGTTAGACCGTTACCTGTTCGGCGCCAGCCCAGGGCCCTGGCACGGCGTCCTGTCCGGGTGCACCGAACTGCTGGAAAGCAATGGAGCGCTCCACCGGGTAGACCTCCCCGCCGGTAATTTCGCGCAGGATGCATGAGTTCCGGTAAGCGGCCATGCCCAGGTCGGGGGTGGCAAAACCGTGGGTGTGCAGCTCCGCGTTCTGCACGAAGATCTCGCCCGGCACGATACCTGTGTCATAGTTGCGCGAGACATCGAAGCGTCCCCGGGAGTCACGCCGGATGCGGTCCTGGATGCCGGAGAGGAAAGCCGGCTCCTGGTATTTGTATCCCGTGGCCAGGACGAGGGCCTGGGTTTCCAGACGGTAACGGTGCCCCTGTTCCTCGTGCCGCAGGTGCAGGCGGTGGATCCCCGCCGTGGAGTCCCACTGGACGCCTTCCAATGCGGAATGGGTCAGCAACCGGGTGTCCACGATCCCGGAGAGGTTCTTGGTGTACAGCAGGTCGTAGATGGCGTCGATCAGTTCGGAGTTGATGCCCTTGTAGAGGTTCTTCTGGGTGCCGATGAGCCGGTCTCGGTGGTCGGCGGGAAGATCGTGGAAGTAGTCCACATATTCGGGCGAGGTCATCTCCAGGGTGAGTTTGCTGTATTCCAGTGGGAAGAACCGGCCCGAGCGCGTCACCCAGTTGAGCTGGTAGCCGTGTACGTCGATTTCCTGGAGGAGCTCGTAGTAGATCTCGGCCGCGCTTTGCCCGCTGCCGACGATCGTGATGCTCTGCTGCTTTTGCAGTTCACTTTTGCGCAGCAGATACTCGGCGTTATGCAGAACCACCCCGCCCTCGCCGACAATGCCGGCGCAGGCGTCAGGGATATGGGGCGCGGTACCGGTTCCCAGCACCAGGCGCCGGGCGCGTAACACCTCAGGCCCGTCCGGGCCCTGCACCGCCAAGCAGTACACGCCGTCGTCGTACCGGATGTCCAGCACCTCGGTGCCAAAACGCACCGAGGCCAGCTCACCGGCCACCCATTGGCAGTACTGGTTGTACTCGGTCCGCAGTGGATAAAAGTTTTCCCGGATGTAAAAGCGGTACAGGCGTCCGGTCTGCTTAAGGAAGTTCAGGAAGGAAAACGGCGAGGTGGGATCCGCGAGGGTCACGAGATCGGCCATGAACGGTACCTGCAGGTGCGCTGGCTCCAGCATCATGCCGGGGTGCCAGTCGAAGGACACGCGACGCTCGAGGAAAACGCAGTCAAGTCCTTCCAAAGGTTCACTCAGAGCCGCAAGGCCCAAATTGAAAGGCCCGGCACCGATGCCTGCCACGTCGAAAAGCCTGTCGGCGTCGGGACTGCTCACGCGTGCATCTCCTGCCGGGCCGCGAGCAGTCTTTTGCCCGTGCGGCGAAGGAGCTCGATAATGTCGCGGATGTCGTTCACTGTGGTCTCCGCGTTCAGCAACGTGAATTTCAGATAATGCCGGTTGGAAACCCTGGTGCCAGCCACGACAGCCTCCCCGGATGCGAAGACCGCGGCACGGATGGCAGGGTTGAGCGCGTCGGCGTCGTCCTCGCTCAGGGCAATACCGTCCATGGCAGCGGGACGATATCGGAAGACAAGGGTGCTCAGCTGCGGCTTTGCGGCGAGCTCGAAGTCAGGATCCTCCGCCAGCAGCCCACCGACGCGGTCGGCAAGGTCGATGACCTCATCGAACAGGGCACCGAGGGCATCCGCGCCCATGATCCGCAGTGTGAGCCACAGCTTCAGCGCATCGAAGCGCCGTGTGGTCTGGAGGCTTTTATCCACCTGGTTGGGGATCTCAGCCAGCGCGGCGCTCTCCGGGTTGAGGTAATCGGCGTG
The DNA here is from genome assembly GCF_015751955.1 of Arthrobacter sp. CAN_A214. Classification (NCBI taxonomy): domain Bacteria; kingdom Bacillati; phylum Actinomycetota; class Actinomycetes; order Micrococcales; family Micrococcaceae; genus Arthrobacter; species Arthrobacter sp. CAN_A214. The sequence goes on along the minus strand of NZ_JADOUU010000029.1, from coordinate 5,907 downwards.
ATAGGTCACGTGGCGCAGCATGGCGCCCTCGCGCACCACGACCGCGCTGGAGCTGACCGGCTGGAAAAACGTTTTGTGGAAGTCCACCGTGACCGAATCCGCGAGCTCGATGCCGTCCAGCAGCCTGCGGTACCGGCCCGAGACGATCAGCCCGCCCCCATAGGCTGCATCCACATGCAGCCACGCACCGTAAGCACGTGCCAGGGCAGCGAGTTCCGGAAGCGGATCGATGGCACCGAAGTCCGTCGTCCCCGCGGTAGCGACAACTGCCATCGCCACAAGCCCGTCGTCGTGGGCCGAGGCAAGCGCCGCACCCAACGCCACCGCATCCATGCGGTGATCGGGTCCGCAAGGCACCGGGATCACAGCGTCGAAGCCCAAACCCAACAGGGAGGCGGACTTCAGGATACTGAAGTGGCTGTCCTCCGAGGTGAAGATCCTCAGTCTGTCCAGAAGGCCGGGAAGCCTGCCGGCGACCGCACCGCGGAGCCTTAGTTCTTCGCGGAGCCCAGCCACGCAATGGTTGCGGGCGATCAGCAAGGCCTGCAGATTGGACTGACTGCCCCCGGAGGTGAACACGCCGTCGGCGTCCCCACCGAAGCCAAAGCGTTCAGCGGTCCAGTCGATGAGGCGACGTTCGATCATGGTCGCACCGGCGCTTTGGTCCCAGGTGTCCATGGAGGAGTTCATCGCGGACAGCACGGCTTCGCCGACCAGAGCAGGGATGACGACAGGGCAGTTCAAATGGGCGGCGTAGCGGGTGTCATGAAAGTAGACGGCGTCGTGCAAGTACAGCCCGTCCAGTTCCTCGAGGGCGGCCGCAGTGTCGGACAAGGGACGCTCGAGATCGACATCAGCCACACGCGCCTGGAGCTCAATCGGCTGGACGCCGGTGAACGGCCGGTCCGCCCGCTGAACCTTAGTGGCCACGGCGCTGACGCCTTGGATCACCTGGGCCACATAGCTGAGCGCGTTGTGCTCGTTGAACAGCTGGCTGGTGGCCGCAAGAGCCAACTCCACCCTGGAGCCAAAACCCTGATCCGGAGCAATTCGCTCCTCAACACTAAACGGCTTCACGTCAGCCTCCTTCCGTCGGCGATGCTCGGTAAACCAGCGAGGGATTCGTTGTTTCCGGCTGCGGGGTAGAAGTACCCACTGCGGAGGTAATAGGCGGGCACGCCGGGAAGGTGCCGGCGGTTGTGGACCGTCGGATACAGCAGGCCATGGACGAGCCAGTACGCCGCCAGACCGGGGATGTCCACCTCATTGTGGGTTCCGGGTAGAGGTTTGCGAATATTCCTGGTTCCTGATGATGACCGTATGGCGAAGGCAGCAGTCACGGGATGTTGTGGTTCCCGAATGTGGCTGCTGCCTTCGGTTGTGTCTACGGCAGCTGGGGATCCACGCCGTAGTGGTTGGCAAGGTCGGTGATGACCGCGTGGGCGCCCTGGATACTGACGGACGCCAGGAACGTCGCATCATCGACGGGAAGGACGTCTCCTTCGAGACGCTCCCACAAAGGGTTCAATTCGAACTTTTCCTGTTGGGCGCGGGCGGCGTCGCCTTCGGGGCCTTCGGGGGTGAAGGCGCTGACCATTATGAGTCCGGCATCGCCTTCAAGGATCTGTTCGGCGGAGAGCGGAACGAAGATCGATTCTGTGGTGTCCGGTGCATCTTCGGGACGTGGAATGCCCATATCGGCCATGATCTCGCCGATGAAGGAATCTGAGGAGTAAAGGCGTGCGGTGTCTTCACCGGCGAAGCGAATCAGCGAGTAGGTCGCATCGGGCTTTGTAGCCAGAATTTCTTCTCCGACCGCTTTGGCCCTCTCCTCATAGGCGGTGACCAGTTCCTCGGCCTTTTCCTTTTTGTCCAGGGCTTCGCCCAGGAAGACGACGTTTTCCTTCCATGTCGGACCGGTGCTGTCAGAGAAGATCGTGGGCGCGATTTTCGACAGCTGTGGGTAGAGGGCTTCATGACGGACTTTCGCCGAAACAATCAGGTCCGGTTCCAGTTCTAGGATCTGTTCCAGGTTGGGTTCTGCGATGGTGCCCACATTCACGGAATCCTTGGTCGCTTCGTCAACCTCCCCGAGGTACGGGGCGAAAGGATCCTCAGGGTCCTGGCGGTACTGGACGTATCCGACAAGGTCCGCCTCAAGCAGCAATGCGGCATCAATGTAGCTCGGGTCCAGTGCGACAACCCGCTGCGGTCGTTCCTCGATGGTGGTGGAACCCATGATGTGTTCCATTGTCAGCGGATAGGCCCCGGCCTCAGCAGAGGTTGCAGAGGTTGAGGGGGCGGAGGTTGTGTCGTTGGTGGCTGCGGGAGCACCACAAGCAGCGGTGCCCAGTAGCGCAGCTCCTGCCGCGGCTGCCCAGAAGGGCTTGAGGATACGAATTTTCACGAGGACTGCTTTCAATGGGACCTGGCGCATCAGTGCGCATAGTGGGTTAGGTAAGCCTTACCTGTCGTAGACTGTAGCAGCAGTCAGGAAATACAACACACGGGCATGACGTATTTAGCGAAGGGGACATTGGTGAAGGCCACAAGCGCTGGTTTTGTCCTCGCCGCGGGTGCATCTCCGCCGCCGGAAAGGAAGCCTGAGGAGGCTCGTACATCGCGGGCCGTGCACCTACCCCCGGCGACATCCTTGCTCTTTGCCGTGCTGGTGCTGTTGGCGGCAGTGGTTCTGAGTCTTTGCATTGGTGGTCAGCCGTCCTCGGTGGCGGAAGCGTGGCACGCTGTTTTTGAGCCGACGGGGACGACCATGGATATCACAATCCGTGAGTTGCGCTGGCCGCGCACGCTCATGGCCGCCGTTGCCGGTGTCTGTCTGGGGCTGGCTGGAACCCTCGTGCAGGGACACACCCGCAACCCCATCGCCGACCCGGGGCTGTTGGGCATCAATCAGGGTGCTGCCCTGGCCATCGTGGCCGCCATTGCGGTTGCCGGTCAGGTTCCGCCCCTGGCCCAGGCGTTGTTGGCTTTCGCCGGAGCGCTGCTGGCCAGTATCGCGGTGTTCCTGATCGGTTCCGCCGCCCGGCATGGAGCCACCCCGGTCACCCTTGTGCTGGCCGGCGCGGCGGTGACGGCCCTGTGCTCCGGGGTGGTGTCCGGGATTGTGCTGCTTAACGAGGCCGCGCTGGATACCTTGCGTTTTTGGCAGGTCGGCTCCCTGGCTGGACGCAGTGAAGCACTGCCGGTCATCTGGCCCTTCATTCTTGCCGGTCTCATTCTGGCTGTTCTCAACACCGGGGCACTGAACGCATTGGCCCTTGGTGAGGACACGGCCACGTCGTTGGGAATTTCGGTGCTTACTGCCCGCGCTACGGGTATCGCGGCGATTACCTTGCTGGCCGGTTCCGCTGTCACGATGGCCGGACCGATTGCCTTCGCAGGCTTACTGGTCCCGCATCTTGCCCGGGCGCTGGTCGGCGCCAACTACCGTTGGCTGATCATGGTCTCCCCCGTGGCAGGGGCCGCTTTGCTGTTGCTCGCTGACACCGCCGGCCGGGTCATCGCCCGACCCGGGGAGCTTTCCGTGGGCGTGGTACTTGCCGTCATCGGCGCACCGTTCTTTATTTACCTTGCACGGCGCCGCAAACTGGTGACGTTATGACCACCAACATGACCACCGACATACCCGCCGACACTGTGCTCCGTCAGGAGCAATCGTTTCGTTCCATCCGGGTCTTGCGTGCCGGGCCGGTCTCCCTCCGGGTGGACCCACGCGCTCTGGCAGTGACAGGAGTGCTGGTGCTGGCCGTGGCCGGTTTCACCGCCCTCCATGTTGCCTTCGGTGGAACCGCCATCGCTTACCTGGAGGTACTGCGCGCCCTGCTCGGAGATACCACCGATTCCCGGACTCACCTGGCGGTCACCGAGTTCAGGGCCCCCCGGGCAGTGGCCGCGGTCATCGTCGGTACCTGCCTGGGCGCGGCCGGAGCCATCACCCAAACCGTGGCACGCAATCCGCTCGCCAGCCCGGATGTCCTCGGCGTGACCTCCGGCGCGTCATTGGGAGCTGTGGCGGTCCTGGTCATCGGCGGCGGGGGCTATGCAGGCCTGAGCGGTGCGGCCGCGACGGTGGGAATGCCTGCCGCGGCGTTCACCGCGGGACTCATCAGCGGTACAGCGGTTTACCTGCTCGCGTACCGCAACGGCATCGACAGCTTCCGCCTGGTCCTGGTGGGCCTGGGAATCTCCGGATTCGCTGCCAGTATCACCACCTGGATCCTGACCCTGGGCGATGTCACCAGCGCCGCCCAGGCCCTGACCTGGATCATGGGCTCCCTCAACGGCAAAGACTGGGCGCTGGTACAGCCCATGGCAGTCATCGCCGTCGCCCTTCTCGTCGCCGCTGTCCTGTGCGGTAAATGGCTGCTGTTGACCAGCCTGGGCGACGATACCGCCATCGGGCTCGGGGCCCGCGTCAGCCTCGTGCGGCTGGTTGCGCTCAGCATCGCCGTGCTATTGGCCTCCACCGCCACCGTCGTCGCCGGACCCCTGGCATTCGTTGCCTTAGCCAGCCCCCAAATTGCCCGGCTTCTGGCCGGATCCGTCGTACCCCCCATCGTTGCCTCCGCCCTGACCGGAGCCGTCTTCGTACTGATAGCAGACACCGTTTCAGCCAACGCCCTGGCCACCCCGCTGCCCGCAGGCGTGGCCACTGCCATCATCGGCGCACCTTTTTTGATCTATCTGGTCCTCAAATCCCAGCGGAGACTCACATGAAACCCCGGACCCCGTCAACTCCCCTGACGCACACCGATACCCGCCCTCCAATGGAGGCCCGGTTGAGGGCGGAAAGCCTTAGCCTTGGCTATGACGGGGCGGATATCATCCAGAACCTTTCCCTGGCCATACCCGATAAGAAGATCACCTCCATCATCGGACCGAACGGGTGTGGCAAGTCCACGCTGCTGCGCGGCCTCGGCCGGCTCCTCACCCCCCGGGCAGGGCAGGTGACACTCGACGGAATACCGTTGACCACCCAATCCACCCGCCACATCGCCACCCAGCTCAGCATCCTGCCGCAGGCACCTACGGCACCATCCGGTCTCACCGTCGCCGATCTGGTCTCCCGAGGCCGGCACCCACGGCAGAAGTGGTACCAACAATTCTCCGTCCCCGACCACACCACCATCACCGACGCCCTACAAGCCACCAACATTTCAGAGCTTGCCGACACCCCGCTTGATGACCTCTCCGGCGGCCAGCAGCAACGCGCCTGGATTTCCATGACACTGGCCCAGGAAACCGAAATAATCCTGCTCGATGAGCCCACCACCTACCTCGACCTGGCCCACCAGGTGGACGTCCTGGAACTGGTGCAACGACTCAACCACACACACCGCCGCACCGTCGTGATGGTCCTTCACGACATTTCCCTCGCCGCCCGCTACTCAGACCACATCGTTGCCATGAAGGACGGCGCCATCGTGGCAGCAGGAACACCACACGACGTCGTCACAGTCCAACGGCTAAAAGAAATCTTTGGCTTGAACGCCCATGTAGTGACCGAACCAACCCAAGGACGGCCCCACGTCATCCCCCTCGGAACATCAGGGACGATGAACCCGGTGCTGGAAACAGAAATGGCAGGATATTGACCGGCAGGCTAGCACCGGAGGACTCTCCTAACACGGGCACCCGGCATCCCAAACCCGACCGAGCCCGGTCCACAGATTCCACTTCCGCTTTCAACGAACTGGAACACCAGTTCCGCCGGGACTGTCTGAATAACGGTGTGTGAGGGTCTGGCCTGATCCGAGAGGAGATGGCCGTGAACGACTTCACGACCGAAGTATCAGAGGTGATGATCGATCCTGTGACGGGAGAAATCATTGATCAGAAGGACCTAGCCGAACGGCTGCTCGCCCAGGCAAAGGAGCAGGGCGTGAG
>NZ_JADOUU010000028.1:0-21731 GCF_015751955.1 Arthrobacter sp. CAN_A214 | reverse complement strand
TTGAAATACATGTGACTACTTCCTGAAGAAGAACCCTAAATTAGGTGTCCAACTTCCGGGGACCACTCCACTCTCTCCCTTCGCCAGTACTTCCCCAAAGGCACCAACCTCGCCCCACACAGCGTCAGGCGTCTTCTCGAAGTCACCGGGGAACTAAACGACCGGCCTCGTAAATCCCTCAACTGGGACACACCAGCTGAGCGTCTTGCTGCTTTACTTGAAGCCTCATAAAACGAAAGTGTTGCGACGACTGCTGGAATCCAAGCGAACGCCGGCAAGCTCTACCTGTGCGCGATCAAGGACGGGCTTCTTGAAACCGCCACGTCTACTCCAACCGCATCGTGGGCTACTCCATCGACTCGCGGATGAAGCGTCCCTGGCCGTCTCCGCCCTGCGGATGGCAATCGCCCGGCGTGAGCCGGTCGGGGCGATTGTGCACTCCAGTCGAAGAAGTTTGTGCGCGTCCTGGCAAACAACGGCCTGATCGGCTCGATGGGCAAGGTCGGCGCGTGCGGTGACAATGCCGCGATGGAGTCGTTCTTGTCCCTACTCCAGAACAATGTTCTGGATACCCGTCGATGGGCTACCCGCGAGGACATACGCCTGGCCATCGTGACCTGGATCGAGCGAACCTACCACCGCAGGCGGCGCCAAAGACGCCTCGGTAGACTCACCCCGATCGAATACGAGACGATTATGAAACCAGCCGTCGACCTCGCGGCCTAAACCTACGAGTCAACCAAATCTTCAGCAGCCCCCATCGCCGCATGCAACCAGGGTGAAACAAGGTGAAAGCTTTACCTGGTGAACCTTTGCAGTACTCCTTCATTTCGTGGTTCTGATTCTTATACTGGGCCCATGACGATGTCGTTGCTGTTCGGCGTGGTGGCTTCCAGCGCTTTGGTTATAGGAGCCCTGGTCGGTGTCCGGTTCAATCTGCCCAAACGTGTGTTGGCGATCCTCCTCTCCTTCGCTGCCGGGTCCCTTATCACCGCACTGGCTTTCGAACTGTTCCTGGACGCCTATGAACGAGGAGGCATATGGCGGGCAGCCATCGGCCTGCTTGCCGGTGCACTTGTTTTCACCGTCCTTAGCGCGTTACTCGACCGCTGGGCCCAAGCCGGGTCAGAAGCAGCACCGGCTGATGAATATGAAGGCAGCGCCAAGTTAGACACGGATGCTGCCGCGACGAAGCGCTCATCCTCGAAGGCATCGACACGCGGCGCAGCAGGTCTGGCCCTCCTTGCCGCTGTCACCCTCGACGGTGTACCGGAAAACGTAGCGCTGGGCGTTGCCCTTGGTGGTGGAACCGGCGGCCTGGCCCTCCTGGCCGCGATATTCGTCTCCAACCTTCCCGAGGCACTGGTCGGGTCCTCGTCGATGCGGGCCCAAGGCAAAACCACCGGCACCATCCTTGGATTATGGGGAGCCTGCGCAGTGTTACTGGTTGTCGCCGTCCTTGTCGGTGCGGGCCCCCTGTCAGGAGTGGACCCGGAAGCGATCTCCCTGCCGTTGGCTTTCGCCGCCGGTGCTGTCATCGCGTCCCTGGCTGACACGCTTATGCCCGAAGCTTACGAACACGGCGGACCGGCCGTAGCCATGAGCACAGCCGCCGGTTTCGTCCTCTCCTTCGTCCTATCCCTCATGTAGGAAACACCGGAGAATCCTCAACCACTCGGAATTAACCGTGAAGACGGAAACGGCATGGACGAGTACTGGTACCTCATTTACCCGCCCGGACACTTATGCAACTGGCACCTCTAGGAAGCGCGTGTGGCATCCTAGAAACTTCGTTCCGCATACCGGGCCGTTTCGAAGGACCTGTCCTACTCGTGCTTTCCTTCAGGTTTTTCTTCGGTCTTATGTCGGGCCTCCTGCTGATGCTGCTTCAGCTTCGCTTCGGCCTCCCTCCGACGGTGGATGATAGCTCTGGCTTGTTCAGCAGTGGGATGGCGGTGTTCCCGCTCCCAGGCATGATCGTTCACCCCGGTCCGCCGAGCGGCCCCTTCGTCACGTGCGCTACCCTTTTCGCCCATACCGTATGGTCCCATGAGGCACCGGCCCATGTAAGGGCCGTAGCCACCCTGCGCACACGCTTCGAACCGCACCGCAGGTAGGCGGGCTTGCTGGCGTAGAACGCGGCACGCGACCGGGAGCCGCTGACGATCTTCGTTAGCGGGATGGTAGGAAACAACTGCGCACCCCCGACCGATGATGCCGCCTACTGTGTCACACAGATGTCAGGGCCTTGGTCACAGCAGGTGCCGCATAAACCGATCCTCCACCGTGATAGCGGCAGCGTCTATCGGGTTCGCAGTTTAGGTGACTAGTTTTGCGTAGACGACGTAGTTGTCGTCGAATTCACCGGTATCGGGGTCGTAGCCGTCGCAGGTGATCAGGCGTAGTTCGGATCCTTCGGTGTTGCCGTAGACCGTCTGGGTTGGGAACTCGTCTTTGGGGTACTGCTCGCCGCGGTCGAAGACGAAGGTTGCTGTGGTGCCGTCTTCGCGGGCGACGTCGATAGTGTCCCCGGCTTTGAGGCTGCGCAGGTCCGCGAAGACGCCTGGGCCTGCGTCGGTGGCGTTGACGTGGCCGAGCAGGACAGCTGGTCCGCGTTCCCCTGGTGTGGGGGAGTCGTTGTACCAGCTCGCGGGTGCGCCGGGGCCGTCTGGGGGAACTTCGAGTGAGCCGTTGTCGCGCAGCCCGAGGTTGAGGAGCTCTGATCCGGCGCCGATGGAGGGGATGCTGAAGGAAACTGGGGCTGATTCGGGCAGGACCGGGGATTGGGTCGGAGTGGGGGCTGCGGCGACGGGAGTTTCCGGTGCGGGCGGCGCAGTTGTCTGGGCGGGGGCTGGCACCGCGGGTGTGGAGGAAACCGTCGGAGGTGCCGCCGTTTCCTGGCTTTGGGGCGGGGCTTCTGTTGCGCAGCCTGTGAGGATGAGGGCGGCAACTGCTGCTGAGGCGAAGTACCCTCCGCGATGTCCGCTGGATGATCTAAGCATGGTGGGCTTGTCCAATCAGTTCGTGGGACCTGCAGGATTGTTCCTTGGCGTTGCTGCTGCTGGCCCCAACCAACGTGCTTGATTATTCTTCGAAACAGCCGTCCTTCCGGATGGGTTCCTCGGAAACCAACTAGCCAGCAAGCCTGCTGGGCGACATCATCGCCGCGAAGCTGCATTCCGAACCAATCAGTGATGTTCGCACGCACCGTGGCCGGCGGTCAAAGCGATCCCTGAATCCTCCGACTACGAATGAAATGCATGAGCCTGATACGCGGTAGTGAGGCTAGTGGCGTCGATTCGGTGGCGATGGCTTTATCGCGTCGTCGTGCAGACCAGGCACTCTCCGAGCTTGAACGGTCGTGGATCAATCCTCACCCTGACGCGGTAGTTACTGCTGCACGGCGCTATCTGGCCGCTGCCGAGAACTGGGCCGATTTCCGCCGTGAGGACGCCTGAAAAAACGGTGAGTTGCTCGTGGCAAGCCGTTAAGAAGTAACCGCAGCCGGCCAGCGTTAAAAAGCGACCGCCGCAGAAGCTAGGGCTTCTGCGGCGGCCGTTGGGGTGAACTAATCGTCGGACGAATCAGATCCGATCAGTTCGTCGTGCTGGTGCTGTGGTGCTGAATTGCTGTTAGGTGCTGTTATGCGTTGGTGTTGCTGCGACGGACCATGAAGGTTCCGCCGGCTGCTGCTGCCAGGACCAGGCCGCCACCGAGGGCGAGCATGGCGGTGTTGGATCCGGTTTCCTGGGCGACTCCGGTGTCGGCGCCGCCTGCTGGCATGTCACCCATCTGGGAGGCTACGAGGGTTCCACACAGTGCCGGTGAGGTGGCACCGAGGGGAAGTGAGGGCTCCAGGTCGCTAGGGGAGTTGAAGGCCTCTTCGGTGCCGGTGGCCGTTGCGGGGTCCAGGCCGTGGACGACGACGACGGCGGTGCCGGCTTCGAGGGAAGCCTTGGTCTCGGCGTTGAGGTCGATTTCACGGTCGATGGTGTAGCTGCCACCCTGTCCGCCGAGGGCGAGGTTCAGGCCCTCTTCGGGGCCGGTGGCTCCACTGGTGGTCAGGGTGGTAAGGATTCCACCGTAGGAGGGTGCGCCGTCGGTGGTGTTGAGGATGCCGTCGCCGTTTTCGTCATCAGCGGTGGTGGGGCACTCGCCCAGGGCTCCGCCGTGGATGTGCTGGACGTGGGGGTATGGTGCGTCCATGAAGGTTTCGGCGAGGCCGGAGACCTGCAGGTTGACCTTGGCTTTGTCGCCGGTGACGTCGACGGTGATCGTGCCGGTGCCGGTGGTGCCGTTGAGCTGGCCCAGGGTCGAGGAGTAGGACTCGTCCGCTGCCATGGCTGGCGATGATGCCATGGCCAGGGCGCCGAGGGCGAGGGTGGGAACTGCAAGGAAACGCATTGCCTTGTTCATGAGAATAATTCCTTCACTGTGCGGTAAGCGCATGCCCCAATGGACACGCTCAAATGGTGATTCGGAGCACTCCGAAGCGTGGATTGGTTTTCCCCCACCATCACCCCGGAACTCAGCACCCGTGATTGTGCGGTGCCTGTCCTCACAGTAGGCACAACACGGCTTCCATGGGAAGGATCGAATTGTGACACGTGATACAGGTGGGGTTGTGGATGGATCGGAATTACTCACCCCTTCATCCCGCGATTCACCGGTTCTGCAGGACGCAGTGCAGCGCCCGGCCGAGTCAAGATCGTTTCGTGCGGTTTTTGACAGGAATGCATATGTATTGTCATAAGGGGTTGCCCAGGCGAGGCTGCACACGTTGAATGTGGTGCGGGAGTGTCTGGTGAACACGCTGTTCGAGGGAGGTTCGGGTATGACAATTTCCGAAACCGGTCATGGTGTTGGTTTCCTGCTGGCCGTCGCGAAGGCGCATACAGTGATTGACCTCGAAGCGCTCCGCGGTCGCTGTGTGCAGAAGCTTCTTGAGGCCCGCCGAGCGTGTGAAGAGGTCAATGACCTGCATGCCGTTGGGGGATCCGAGCGGGTCGATAGGGTGCACGCCGATCAAGAGCATGCCCAGTGGGTGCTGTGCGCGGCGGTTCGGGACATCGAGGAGATTGATGCCCTTCTGCATCAGAAGCGGCAGAAGAAAGATAGCGGTCTTGATCTCAGGTAAAGCTCAGCTAGTGGGCGTAGTGTCTTAGCTATCTTCACGTGCGAGTGACTGATGACCGGAACTCTTTTGACCCGGTCGAGAGCGTCGGAGAACACAACAAGCGGCCCTTCACCGTGTGTTCCCCGGCGCTTTTGTCATGCCACCACCCCGGCAGCCAACGGCTGAGGAGTAGGTCATTGGAGTGGGTCACCGGTTCTGACCGCCGAACACAACGATCATTTTGTCGATTAGTCGATTACTGGTCTTCGGAGAGGGCAATCCAACGCGCTGTACGTGACGAATGTCATGCGGCGGTGGTTTTCCGGCAACGGTGCGTCAAGTCGACTGACTACCAAAATGTTGTCTCCCTAAACGCCCCGCCGGAGGGCATCATCATGATCACCAGCAAAAAAGTTCTTAGTGTCGCTTTCACCGCAGCCCTCATCGGAGGAGCGGGACTTGGGTCCGCCGGGGTAGCGGTGGCCGCCCCCGGCCCGGTCTCCCAGGCAGTACCAGCGATGACCACTGGGCAGATGTCCATCAGCATCGATAACTTCGTGTTCTCCGGGCCAGGCACCGTGAACCCGGGCGGTGAGATCACGGTCACGAACAATGACACCGAAGTTCACACCGTCACCGCCGATGACGGCTCCTTCGATATCACGATCCCCGGCGGGCAAAGCGCGACCTTCACCGCCCCAAGCGCAGCCGGGAGCTACGGGTTTTTCTGCAAATTCCACGGCAACATGCGGGGCACTCTGACCGTCGGCGCTGAAGCCATGGCACCCGCCCCCGCTGCACCTACGACACCGGCAGCACCGGCGGCACCCGAGGTCGCAGCTCCTGAGGTCGCTGAGTCCGGTAGTGCAGCAGGCAACAGCATGGATCAGATGGGTGCTGTGCCCAAGGGCGGCGCTGACACCGGAGCGATGAACGAAGCAAGTGACACCTCGACGATTATCGCTCTGGGTGGGGGACTGGTGCTCCTGGCTGCAGCTGGCGGAACCTACGCCGTCCGCCGCCAGAACAGTAACAACTGATCCACCCGCTTTTCCTCGTGCGGATCGCAGGGCTGCAACCTCATCACCGCAGCCCTGCGGACCTCGCGGTTGATTCCGGAGCGGGGGACCTCAGAACCGGCCTACCACCGGGTGTAGGGAGAACCTCGTCAACGGGTATGGCGTGCTTGTCAGGCACCCCCTGAAAGAACCTTGACAGTTCACAGATCTTCGACAGTTCACAGCGCATAGTTCACTGGTTCATTATCTTTGGAGGTACGACCATGAAGGTACGTTATGGAATATCAGCTCTAATGCTCACCGCTGTACTTACCGGTGTTACCGCGTGCGGGTCCGAAACCGGTCCGAGCAGCACTGAGGCGACCAGCGTGGCAAGTGAAGCCGCGGCACCGGAATCAGCGGCCGCGACCACCGGGGCTGGGACCTCCGCCACAGGGTCGGCCTCAGCGGAAGCAGCGCCTGCGGAGGAGGCCATGATCACCATCAAGGACTTCGAATACGAGATGCCCGAATCCATCGCACCGGGTGCGATGGTGACGGTCATCAACGAAGACGACGCCCCGCACACTGTCACCGCCGAAGACGACGGCGGCTTCGACGTGGATGTTCCCGCCGGTGAAACAGTGACCTTCACCGCACCCGAGGAAGCCGGCGAGTATGCCGTGATTTGCACCTATCACCCTGAGATGTCCGGAACCCTGGTCATCTCATGAGCCGGACAGGCAGCCCAGCGAAAAACCGGAAGGCAAACCCTGCCGGAGAACCGAACCACGCGACCAGGAACCAGGGGCGCAATCGGCCGCTGATGATTGTCCTGCGCGTGATGGTTGCGGTGGGCTTGATCGTCAGCGCGGTCATCCACTTCCAGCTCGCCCCCGGTTTCCAACAGGCCTACCCGGGCGGTATCGGTGGAGGAAACCTCTTCCGGATCCAGGCCGTCATCGCCGTCCTGGCCGCCCTGTATGTCCTGATTCGTGGAAACCGAGGAGCCTACACGGTGGCCGCCGCCGTGGCGCTCTCGGCCTTGGTGGCCGTGGTCCTGTACCGGTACGTGCAGGTCCCGGCGATCGGACCGATCCCATCCATGTATGAGCCCGTTTGGTACGCGAAAAAAGCCTTCACCGCAGTGGCAGAAGCCGCCGCGGGGATCCTCGCCATCATCGGCTATGCACTCCTACACCGGCCCCGACACAACCCATAAAGCGGCCCGCCCGCACCGGGCGGAAGTGATCTGAACCCGGAAGGTTGCACCGCCGGGCTGAGCATGCGGTCAGTGGTGGCCCGCACCTAGGGGGAGTCGGCTAGCCGCTAAGGGAAGGGGCCGGGGGTATCGTTTCGCACTTCAACACTCCGGTGGGCCGGGTGGTTAGGAGCAGGTTGTGCGTTCCACGGTGATGCTCAATGGGTGCGCCACGGAGTAATCGCGGGTGGGGGAGCTGAAATCGACGACGATATTATCTGCTGTCCCCGTTTCGACTGTTTCATCCAGCGCCACCTCGACCACGATATCGATGTGCGCGTCGGGTTCGAAAATGAACCCTTCGGCCGGAACCGGGTCCACCAGGAAGGTACTGGACTCGGGTTCGGTTTCCGTGGGGATCGGTGTCGCGTCGTGCCCGGAGTGGTCGGCGCCTGCTGGTGCGGCGCCGTGGTTGCCGTGACCCTCTTTGTTCGCTGGTGTGATTTCGGTAGAGAGAATTTCCAGCCCTTGCGGGGAACCAAGCTCAACACCGGAAAAGGTGAATGTTTCTAGGGTCGGATTGTGAAGCAGGAGCGTGTACTGCTGGAAACTGTTCTGCGGTTGCACCCCACATAGCTTCGCCCCGTCCTTCGCGATGCCCAGCGGATCGTCCCCCCACACATCTCCCAGGGCGGCGCCACTATCGGATGCTTTTTCCGGGGACGAGTCGGACCCAGGTTGCCCTCCACCAGTGGTTGTCGGTTCGGTGGTCGCGGCCCGATCCCCGTTAACGTTTAGAGGGTTCTCATCGACGGCGCCACAGCCTGTGCTGAGAAGGACCACAGCAAATAACGGAATCACTACCGCGGTCCTGCTTCGTTGCCTCAACTGCACCGTCATCCTCCAATGGCTAGTCATCACCTATCCGAACAACCCAACTCGCTCATATCCTGCGGGCCGTGGTTGGTGGTTGATTCGTCACCGAAAGAACTTCAGCTTGGTGACGGGCCTTATTGCATCCTCACGTCCGCCACACGCATCTCGGTGGTAATTGTGATGGTGTGCATGGCCACGATGCTGGGCAGCGTCATTGCACTGCCCAGCTACCTGCACGTAGGCCTGGGAGTGAGTGTGCTGACCACCGGTTTGCGGCTGCTGCCCGGTGGCCTGGTGCAGGGGTGTGCTGTGCGCCGTATCCGGAGGACTCGAACCTGCAAGCCTGACCTATGTCGGTCCTCGTCTGGCCGAGGGCTGACGCTGCATACGGTTGAAGGCATGGACTGCCGAGTTGACACCCCTGCCACGGGGAAACGCCGGAACCTCCGAGCGGACACGGGGATTTCGGCGTTTCCACCGGCGCCGCCGGGCTAAGCTGAAACACTCCTGGACGGGGATGAGCTTGCCGCGAAGGCGGAATCGAAGAACTCCTGCAGGCGGTCGCAGAGGATCAGGAATTCGGGGTGGTCGCCGTACATGAAGTCGTTGTGGCGTCCGTCGATGGTGTACAGCGTCTTGGGTGAGGACGCTGCCTCGTACAACGACAGGGCCTCGTCGTAGGGGTGCAGGGTGTTGCGCGACCCGTGTCCGATGAACAGGGGCGCTGGCGCGAGGTCCCTGACCATTTTCTCCACCTTGACGTCGATGATGGACTCGGTGAACTGCAGCCGTGTGGGGTGCCCGAATCCATACACCTGGGAGAGTTCCTTCCCCACGTAATCCTCTGTGGCAGGATCCAGCGGGTAGTGGGCGAAGGTGTCGGCCAGCTGTGATTCCCCTTCGAGGACCCGCCGCGTACGGTCCAGCTGCACTTCGTCGAGGATTTTGGTGTACTCGTCGAAGGTATGGATTGATTTGAGCCACCTCTCGCCGTCGTAGAAGCCGTTCAGTGCGGCTACCCCGGCCACGTTCCGCGCCTTTGCGCCGGTCAGGACGACATTCGCTGCACCCATTCCCCAGCCGATGAGCCCGATCCGGTGATCGTCCACATCTTCCTGGGACTGCATGAATGTGATGGCGTTGCGGATGTCCTCGACCTGCTGCTCAATGAGGACGGTGCCCTTTTCGCCTTCGCTGTCCGCCATCCCGCGGTAGTCGAAGCCGAGGCAGATGTAGCCGCGTGTGGTCATGTTCTTGGCGAACATTCTCGGGTAGAACTCGTTGAAGCCCTGGTATCCGGAGTTGACGATCAACGCCGGATGCGGGCCATTCGCCGGCAGATCGTCCGGGTAATACAGGGTGGCCTTCAGGCGGCTTCCCTCGCTGAAGAACGTGGTTTCCTTCTCAATCACTGTGTTTCCTTTTTTTCGTATTCGTGTTCATAGTCAGAGTTTCGGTGGGACGCAGCTTGGGTCAGCCGATGAGGCCTTCGCTCTCGAGCCACTCGTCGGCGACGTCGCGCGGCTCTTCGCCGTCGTTGTCGATCCTGCCGTTGAGTTCGGTGATGGTCTCGTTGGTGAGGGCTTCGCTGACGGGCGCCATGATTTCGGCGATGGCGGGGTATTCATCGAGTGTTTCCTGCCGCAGGGTCATTGCGCCTTGGTACTCAACGAAGAATTTTTGGTCATCTTCGAGGACGGTCAGGTCGTTGGAGACGATGCGGGCGTCGGTGGAGAACACCTCACCGAAGCTGCATTCCTCACCGATCTGGGTGTAGATCAGGTTCAGGTCGAGTTCGACGATGCTGCTGAATTCGAAGCCGTAGGCCGCTTCCAGGCCGGGCAGTCCGTCGTCGCGGTTGATGAACTCGCTGGCGGCGCAGACCACGCCCTCATCCGGGTTCTCCTGAATGTAGGCCGCGGCGTCGCTCATCGTGGTGAGGCTGTTTTCCTCAGCGAAGGCTGTGGGAACAGCGATACGGTAGGTGTTTTCGAAAGGTGCCGGCTCCAGCCAGGCGATGTTGTTGGCGGCATCGCCTTCGGCGACGGCGGCGTACAGGTCTTCGGGAACGTCCTCGGTGGTGTTGCCGAGAATGTTGACCCATCCGGTGCCGGTGTAGTCCCAGTACATGTCGACTTCACCGGTTTCCAGGGCTTCGCGGACGGTGGCGCTGCCGGAAATCCCGGTCTTGTCCTCGATTGTTGCGCCAGCGTTTTCCAGGGCGGCTGCGGTGATCTGGGCCAGCAGGATTGATTCGGTGAATTCCTTGGAGCCGACGGACAGTTCGGCACCGGCGAGTTCGCCGTCGGCGGTCGCACCGCCGGTGTCTCCGCCGCCACAGGCAGTCAGTGTGAGGGCAAGGCCGAGACCAAGGACTGTGAGGGTTTTCGCCTGCGCGGATGTTGTGTTCATGGTTCCTCTTCTAGTGGTTGGAATGGTTTTACAGCCCTTTGGGACGAAGGAAGTCTTCGGCGATCCCGGCCAGGTAATCGATCAGCAGGGCCAGGACCGCGGTGAGGGCGGCACCGACAACCTGGATCAGGACACGGTTGGTGGACAGCCCGGCAACGATGATGTCGCCGAGGCCGCCGGCGTTGATATAGGTGGTGAGTGTGGCGGTGCCGACGTTGATGACGAGAGCGGTGCGCACACCGGCCAGGATGATCGGCACGGAGAGCGGAAGTTCCAGCCGTCGCAGCACCCCGAACTTCGAGATACCCATGCCGCGACCGGCTTCAAGGACGGATTCATCCACTTGCTCCAGACCGACCATGGTGTTCAGCAACACCGGGATGATGGCATAGAGCACCAGGCCCACCACCGCTGCCTGGAAGCCGAGAAACAGGAACGCGACGGCGAGGAGGACAAGCACCGAGATCGTTGGGACAGCCTGCCCCAGCGTGAGCAGAGTCAGCACATACGGCCGGATCCGCCGCGTGAAGGGACGGGTGAGCAGAATTCCCAGCGGAACGGCGACGATGAGGGTCAGTAGGGTCGACACCGCGGTCAGCTGGACATGTTCCCAGGTCGCTTTGGCCAGCGATGCGGCGTTCAGCGAGCGTGCCTCGATGCTGTCCAGTTCCCGTGACCCCACATACAGGTACAGGCCGAGACATACCAGCGCCAGAATCACCGGCATGACCACGTAACCGGTCAGCGACCGGTGGCGGATCCGCGGCGGGGTCTGGGCGACGACGTCCTGATCGCGTGCGAGGGTGGTCATGGCCGGTCACCGGCCGATCCCGCCGTCGGACGTTCAGCGAGATCGGCTGCATTCTGGGCTGCGGAGGTGCTGCGCATGGCGCGGATCGTCTCGTTGATCTGGTTGATGTCCACCACCCCGCGGTAGACGCCGGCGGAATCGACCACGACGGTGACACTGTTTCGGGCGGCGATCAGTTCGTTGAGGGCATCGCTGAGGGTGGCGGTGGGTTCGACCATCCCTTCGACCGGCATTCCGATCTCATCGAGTGCACCGCTCGGGGAGGACTGCAGGTCCCCGGAGCCGACCCAGCGGCGCGGCCGCCCGGCGTCGTCAAGGACCAGCACTGAATCCCGCCCGCTGCTCCTCAGCTGATCAAGCACCTGCGCGGAGTCGGCGCCCACCCGGACGGTGGGCCAGGAGGACAGCTCGATATCGGAGACCCGGCTGAGGTTCAGCCGCTTCAGCGAGGCTCCCTTGCCAATGAAGTCGGCGACGAACTGATTCGCGGGGGCGGTGAGGATCCTCTCGGGGGTGTCGTACTGGGCGATGCGCGACGCTTCCTGAAGGATGACGATGCGGTCTCCCATCTTGATCGCTTCATCGATGTCGTGAGTGACGAAGACAATGGTTTTGCGGACCTCCGACTGCAGACGCAGGAATTCGTTCTGTAGGCGGTCGCGGGTGATGGGGTCGATTGCGCCGAAAGGCTCATCCATCAGCATCACGTCGGGGTCCGCGCCGAGAGCCCTGGCGACGCCGACCCGCTGGCGCTGTCCACCCGAGAGTTGTTTGGGGTAGCGGTCGCGGTAGTCGGCCGGAGACATGTTGACCATTTCCAGCAGTTCGTCGACCCGGGCAGCCACGCGCTTGCTGTCCCAGCCGAGCAGCTTCGGGACCGTCGCGATGTTCTCGCCGATGGTCAGATGGGGAAAGAGGCCCACCTGCTGGATGACGTAGCCGATCCGCCGCCGCAGCGTGTCCGGGTTCGCGGTGGTGACGTCTTCGCCGTCGAGGATGATCCGTCCGGACGTTGGTTCGATGATCCGGTTGATGGTCTTCATGGTGGTGGTCTTGCCGCAGCCGGATGGGCCGACCAGCACAACGATCTCACCTTCGTAAATGTCCAACGTCAGGTTGTCGACGGCGTTCTGCTGCTGGCCGGGGAAGCGCTTGGTGAGGTTTTCCAGCCGGATCATGACCTTGCGGGATGGTTGGCTGATGTTGGGTGAACTGGTCATCGGATTCCTTGGGAGGTTGTGAGCCTGCGGATGACGTAGAACAGGACATCGGACAGGATGGCGAGAATGATGATGCCGAGGGTCCCGGCGAGGACGAGGTTGACTGCCACCGGCGTGCCCACTCGGGCTAGTCCGGTGAAGATCATTTCGCCGTAGCCGGGGCCGAGGACGACCGAGCCGATTGCTGCGATGCCGAGCAGCACCAGAGAGGTCACGCGCACCCCGGTGATGATCACGGGCCATGCCAGCGGCAGCTCGATGCGCAGCAACTGTTGCCTGCGGCTCATTCCCATGCCGCTGGCGGATTCGACAATGGCTGGATCCACCTCCCGCAGCCCGGTGATCGTGTTCCGGACGATCGGTAGGAGCCCGTACATGGTCAGGGCCACCACCACCGGCATGGCTCCCAGGCCGAGCGGTCCGATGAGCAGGATGAAGAGCGCGAAGGACGGGATGGTCAGGAACGCACCGGTGACGGCGAGGACGGCCTCGCGCGGCCGCGGCTTACGGTAGGTGGCAATGCCCAGGCTGACCCCGATCACGGTGGCCAGCAGGACCGAGACGCCGACGACGGCGGCGTGCCCCAGACCGAGCTCAAGCATGTCGTCACTGCGGTTGATCAGGAATTCGAAAAAATTCACGTCACGTCACCGCCCCGATTTCCGCTCGGGATAGCCGTTTGGGAGATGTCATGACAGCACGAGCTTCCTGGGGTTGTCGGAGGCACTGGCTTGCAGCCAGCTGGAGTCGAGGCCCTGGGAGGCCAGTCGTTCAATGAGTTCCTTGAGCGCCAGCGGGGGCTGGGGGCTGTTCGGCTGACCGGCGTCGGACGAGAGAATCAGGCGGTCCCCGGCTGCGCGCGCCACCCCGGCCAGGAGCGCTTCGGTCATCCCCGGCTGATGCCAAAGCTGGTAGGCAGTAATTTCGACATAGGCGCCACGATCAGCCAGCTCGGCGATCTCCGCCACACTCATCGCCGGAACCGTATAGGAAGGGTGCGTGAGCAGGAACCGGGTGATTCCCCGTTTCCCTGCCTCATCAAAGAGCCACCGGCATTCAGCAGTGCTCAGATGTCCCGTGCACAGGACCGCGTCGAACTCGGCGATCAGATCCAAAACCAGATAAATGCTTCTCAGCTGCACGTCATCGGCTGCCAAAACCGGAGGGGTGGAAAGAGTAGAGCGGTTCAGTCGTGGTTGAAGATCGCTCAACCGGGGCAACCCCGCGCTTTCCTGGGTGTGCGCGTCAGCGGTAGGAAACCAAATGACACGGCCGCCGCTATGGAGCGTCGCTGCAACCGCCGCCGGATTAATACCGCCGACCGGCCGGTTGAGCGCGATGCCACCGACGACGTCGAGCCCCGAGGCGCGAGCCAGCGCCTTCGCCCGTCCGACAGTCGATTCCTGATGTCCCTTGAGCACGAACCCGCTGAAACCCTCGGCGGCATACTGGGCGCAAATCTGGTCGTCATAGCCGATACGATCAATGACGTCCGGCGCGGCGTGGACGTGAACATCAAACATCTATCGGGAGCCTTTCGCCAGCCGGCATCGCTGCGGGCGGGGTCAATCCACTGTGATCTCTTCCCGGGTTCATGGGAACGACTCTAAGAGCGAAGTGTGATCTACACAACACTGTGGTGCAAAATATGCAACTAAAGGTCTATTCTGTCCAGTTGCCTTGATCCGGAGTATCGGTTCGCACGGGAATCGGTCCCAGTTGCGATAAATGCACTCCCGATTGCGGGGTCGGCACCAGGCCTGAATAGTGGGGCACATGATTTCCGGGGTGGTGCCCACTCCGTGGCTGCGGCGAACCTGCCGCTCAAGAAGGGATTGAAAGTGAGCGATGTGTCCGAGAAGTGGGCTGTCAAAGGCGACACGTTGAAAGTCCGGCTACTGCAAACCGATCCCACGCTGGGAGATGTCGATGGCAACCTGCGCGAGATGGATTCGCTCATTGCCTCTGCCTCGGATCGCGACCTGGTGGTGCTGCCGGAGTTGGCGACGCACGGGTACCACTTGAGCGAGGTCCCCGACGCGTTGCCGCTGAAGCCCTCCGACGAGCGACTGCTGGGCCTTGGGAGGCACGGCCCGGCCGCCGTGGTGGGCTTTGCAGAGGCCTTCCGCCACCACACCTTCAACAGCGCGGCCCTGCTGAGCGACGGTGAAGCCCGAATCCAACGCAAGATGTACCTCCCCACGTATAAAGGCTGGGAGGAGCGCAAGCACTTTCGTCCAGGTGGGCAGCTGAATTGCGAGGACCTCCTCAACACCCGCCTTTCGGTGCTGATCTGCAATGACGCCTGGCAGCCCGCCATTCCGTGGCTCGCAGCACACGGTGGTGCCGAGGTTCTCGTGGTGCCCGTCAACAGCGCGACGAGCCACATCGGCGTGCCGACGGAGCGTGCCTGGGAAATCCTCCTGCTCCATGCTGCGGTGGTCCTGCAGTCCTACGTGGTCTTCGTCAACCGTTGCGGTGAGGAAAACCAACGGGATTTCTGGGGTGGATCCCGCGTGATCCATCCCTCAGGCGAGGTCCTTGGTCAACTAGGGTCCGAGCCGGGGCAGCTGGATGCCGAACTTGACCTTGAAGAGCTGAGGGTACTGCGCCGTCAATGGCCACTGCTACAGGAGCCGCGGGCGGACCTCATCGCCCGAGAAGCAGCCAAATTGGCAGCAGAGCCATAAGTCCCAAATATGACGACGTCACCGAGTTCATTCACGAAGTCAGTCACCGTGACATCCCGGGTGATGTGTTGCATTAGGGGCGCAGGTGCCTCATCGACCTGATTGGGGGCGCGGCGGCCGGAACACCAACCCGGCTATCCGACGACGACGGTGGCATCGGGATAGTCCCTCTCCGGGTCGGGGCCGGGTATCCACCTAGCCCAGCAGCTGGACCAGTGCGCAGCATGGGCGAGCGTATGCCCCTCGCCGGATGCTGGATCTGCGCAGGGAGCTGCAGACCGAGGGGCGTCTTGAATGGATCGGAAGCGGCCGGAACGTGATTGCCTTCCGCAGGCCGGGCGGCTGGGTTTCCGTGACCTACTTCAGATCCAGCCGGACAAACTTCCTGCGGGACGGGTGCTCCTGTGGGCAGGGCGTTACCCTTGCTGGCCCGCTGGGATTCCTGAAGGTCCAAGTGGGTAACAGGGTCTGTCGGTTTGAAGACGTGGCCGCTCGCTCCGGCGACGACGGGTGGACCACGACCGAATTCAGCAGACCTGCAAAGAGCGGCTGACGAGCCAGCCAAATGCAGGAGACCGAAATACCCCTCCTTCGGTCTCCTGCAGGGTCCGAACGGAAGTCCTCGAGTGGTTGGTGTCCATCAACCGGGAGTCTTCCCAGCCCAGGTTCCTGACAGCGTGCGTGAGGCGACGATCTTCTCGACCGGATGAATCATCAGAGCGGGAGCATCTCGTTCAATCAATAAGTTGTTCCCAGATAGCGAGTTCTTCGTCCTGCTTCCCGCTCTGCCGTAATGCCTGGCTCAGGAGTAACCGCCCTGTCGTCCGCAAATGACAATCCATGGCGATCGCAGCAGCTTCAGGATTAGCTGCTTCAAACGCTTCGACGATGGGAAGGTGATCCACGAGGACTTCCAGCAAAGATCGCTCGGAACGAACGGTGGAGGCCCCCACTAGTCGGGTTGCGTCCCGAAGGTTGTTGATGATGTTTTTGGTGCGCTTGTTGCCTTCGATGTCGATCAGCAACGCGTGCAGTTCTTGATCGTGGTGTTCAAAAGTCGGCTCATCGTCGATCTGTGCCGCTTCTTCCATCGCGGCATACTGTTGCCGCAATGCTCGTCGATCCCTGATATCGGCCTGAAGTGTTGCGCGTCGTACCGCCGGAACTTCCAAAGCCAGGCGAATGGCGAATATTTCGGCAATGTCGTGCGGAGTTGGCAACACAACCCGAAAACCACGGTTCCGCTCAAATTTGATCATGCCCGTCTCTGCAAGCCGAAGCAATGCTTCGCGCACGGGGCTTCGAGAAATGTCGAGCTGCTCCGCAATCCTGTAGACCGAATAAAGCTCGCCCGGGATGAGGGCGCCCGAGCGAACGGCGCCCCGCACCGCCTCGATGGCGCGTTCGGCAAGGGACACCGGAATTGCATCCAACGCAGATATGGCAGGGGTGAAGGTGGGCACACCGAAGTCTATCCAAGTTATTTTCGTAACATGTAGCATGTTACTTATGACCGTTTTAGCAATGCCACAGTCGCTCGCCAAAGCCCTGCGTAGTTGTGGAGTGCAGGATGCCCGCGATGACGAGACCACACGTGCCGCATACTCCAGTGATGGCTCCCTGTACCGTGTGCGGCCGGCTGCAGTGGTGTTTCCCCATGATGCTGATGAAGTGATGACCACTTTGGAGGTGTGCCGGGATCGGGGAATCCCTGTGACATCTCGTGGAGCAGGTACTTCCGTGGCTGGCAATGCCATCGGCAGTGGGGTTGTCCTTGAATTCAGTCGTTATATGAACAAGGTGCTACACCTTGACCCTGATGCCCGGACGGCGATTGTTCAGCCAGGCGCCGTGCATGCCGTGTTGCAGCGCAGAGCATTGGCGGAGGGGCTGCGATTTGGGCCTGATCCATCCACTCACAGCCGCTGCACTATTGGTGGCATGATCGGCAACAACGCTTGCGGATCCCGCACTTTGGCCTACGGCCGCACGGTTGACAATGTCAGCCACCTTGACGTGGTGACTGGTTCGGGAACCCGGCTTTTCCTTGGCACCGAGGGAACGCCATCGGGCCCGGAAACAAGCGCGTTGCGCACCCTGGTGCAAAGCGAATTGGGCACCATTCGTACGGAGCTGGGCCGGTTCGGCCGCCAGGTCTCCGGATATGCCCTGGAACATCTGCTGCCTGAGCACCATTTCGATTTGAGGCGCGCGTTGGTCGGCAGTGAGGGAACGCTTGCGGTCGTCCTTGAGGCAGGAGTGCGGCTGGTCGTTGACCCGGCATACCGGACCATGGTGGTTCTGGGATTCGCTGATATCGGATCGGCCGGTGACGCAGTCATGGATGTCATGCCGTTCCGTCCCACGGCCTGCGAAGGGTTGGACTCCCGGATTGTCGACGTCGTGCGCGCCCAGAAGGGTGCTGCCGCTGTGCCGCCGCTACCCGACGGGGCTGCCTGGCTCTTTGTCGAGATCGCGGGCGAGGACCCATTGGAGGTTGCGGACCGGGCACTTCGCCTGAGCCGGACCGCTGCCTTATCGGCACGGGTTGTCTCCGATGCCCGGGAGTCGGCGGCCCTCTGGAAAATTCGTGAAGACGGCGCAGGACTAGCGGGCCGTTCGACCGCAGGTGTTCCCGCCCATTCGGGATGGGAAGATTCGGCCGTTCCTCCCGAGAAGCTGGGCAATTACCTCAGGGATTTTGATGCCCTGCTGATCGAGCACCACCTTATGGGCTTTCCCTATGGTCATTTCGGCGACGGCTGTGTCCATGTGCGGTTGGACGTGCCCTTCGACCGCAGTGATGGAACCGCATTGTTCCGTAACTTCATGACCGGTGCCGCCGAGCTGGTCGCAAACTACGGGGGATCCCTGTCAGGTGAACATGGGGATGGGCGGGCTCGCAGTGAACTGCTCCCTTACATGTACTCACCCGCGGCCCTCGCGCTCTTCGGGAAAGTCAAAGCAGTCCTTGACCCGGACAACCTATTGAATCCGGGAATCATCGTCGATCCACTGCCCCTCGATGCCGACGTGCGGGTCGCCCAGGCTGCGCCTTTGAAATCCGGCCTCGGGTTTGGTTATCTCCATGACGGAGGCGACTTCAGCCAAGCCGTCCACCGCTGCACTGGAGTGGGAAAGTGCCGCGCTGATAACTCTGACGGCAGCGGCGTGATGTGTCCGTCCTACCTTGCTACCCGCGAGGAGAAAGATTCGACCCGCGGGCGGGCCCGCGTGCTGCAGGAGATGATTAACAAGGGCGGGGCCGGCTGGCGTTCCCCGGAGGTCCATGATGCCCTCGATCTTTGCCTTTCCTGCAAAGGCTGCGCATCAGACTGTCCCACTGGAGTGGACATGGCTGCCTATAAAGCAGAAATGCTTCACCAAAGCTACCGCCGACGCCTCCGTCCCGCCTCCCACTATTCTCTGGGCTGGCTGCCCCGGTGGGCGCGCATCGCGTCCCTCGCCCCCCGCCTGATCAACACCATGTCCAAACTGCCCGTACTGGGAGCGGTGGGGCTCAGGCTCGCCGGCGTCGACCACCGGCGCACCATACCCCCATTCGCAGTCCAGACGTTCCACTCCTGGTTCCAGGCAAGGGCGACATCAGCCCAGCACGACGACGCGGCCGCTCAACACATAGCCGGGGGTGCAGACAGGGACGTAGTTGCACCCCAAGGTCCGGTACTGCTCTGGGCGGATTCCTTCACGAACTACTTCACTCCGGAAGTCGGACGAGCCGCTGTCCGGGTGCTGGAACAAGCCGGTTTCGATGTGCGGCTTCCCTCGAAACCGTTGTGCTGTGGTTTGACGTGGATTTCCACCGGCCAGCTTGACGGCGCACGGAGAATCCTCGGCGATACAGTCAATGAGCTGCAACAATACGCGTCAGCGGGGATTCCCATTGTGGGGCTGGAACCGTCCTGCACCGGTGTGCTCCGCTCGGATGCGATGGAGCTTCTTGGCGAAGTTGCGGCACGCCCCGTCGCGGAAGCCACCCGCACGTTGGCTGAGCTGCTGGCTTCGGTTCCCGGATGGACACCGCCACCATTGGAGGGCACCACGGTGGTTGCCCAACCACATTGCCACCACCACGCAGTCATGGGATGGAGTCCGGATGCGCAAATCTTGGAGCGCGCGGGCGCGAAGGTGCAAAAGCTCGGCGGGTGCTGCGGTCTAGCGGGGAATTTCGGCGTGGAAAAAGGCCACTACGAGGTCTCCGTCGCTGTAGCCGAACAGCAACTGCTTCCCGCGGTACGGTCCGCGGCTCCGGACACTGTGATTCTCGCCGACGGGTACTCCTGCCGCACCCAGCTCTCGGATCTCAGCGATAGGCAAGGCATCCATCTAGCTCAATTGCTGGATGACACAACGCGCAATTCCTGAGGCTTAGAAGATCAACCCCGAAGTTCAGCATTGCGATGATCGCACCACAGCATTGTGGTTAGCGCATCATTCTCGGATGGAGGAGCTCTAGCATTGTTCGACGGTCATGTGCACGAAGGACCTGAAGTTTCTAAGCGTATTGGTGACGACATCGCCGTCGCGGAGGAGTTTGCGCTGGCCGACTTCTCCGGTGTCATGCTGGAAGCCCGCCGGCGGATCTCCACCTCACGGGCCACTCACCTGAGAAAAGAAACGGCCACCGGCTCCCGACGCCGCACACACGGCTTGTTGACCGGCTTTCGCGGTCAATCCTCCCACCATCCCAAGGGTCCTTCGTGAATTCTCAGTATTCGGGCATCACCGACTTCATCCACGGAATCAGTGGGCAAGACCTTCCTGCCAATGTGCTGCATCAGGCGCGGCGCTGCCTGCTTGACCTGATCGGGGTTGCGGTGGCCGGCACCGCCACCCCGCTGTCTCGAATTATTCGTGACCACGCCTACCACCAGGCTGGCGGATCAGCACAGAGCTCCCGCCTGCTTTTCGACGGTCGGCGGGTCGGTGCCTCCTATGCCGCTCTGGCCAACGCGGGAACCATTGATTCAATGGACGGCCACGACGGTCACCGCCTGGTAAAAGGCCACGCCGGCGCGGCTGCACTGCCCGCGGTACTGGCTTTCGTTGACCAACGCTCCCTGACAACGGTGGAAAATCTCCTGGTGGGGCTGATCGTTGCCTACGAAGTGTCACTGCGCGCAGGGATCGTTCTCCACCGGACAGCTGCCGATTACCACAGCTCGGGGGCGTGGAACGCCCTCGGCGCGGCCGCCGTCGGCGCCCGCATACTCAGGCTGAGCCCCGAAGCGACACGGCACGCACTGGGAATCGCAGAATATTCCGCCCCCCGCGCGCCGATGATGCGCACAATCGAGCACCCCACAATGGTCAAAGACAGTTCCGCCTGGGGCGCTCAAGCAGGCGTCGATGCGGCATACCTTGCAGCCGGTGGTTTCACCGGGGCCCCAGCCGAGCTGATGGAGGAACACCCGGAAATCGACGACCTCGGGCAACGCTGGCGGATCACAGAACAATATTTCAAGATCTACCCCGTGTGCCGATGGGCGCACCCGGCGGTGCAGGCCGGTCTGTCCATTCGTGCCAATCAACTTATACAGGCTGATCAGATCCACGAGGTGGAGGTGACAACCTTCGCCGCAGCAGCACGCCTGCACACCACGGCCCCCCAAAACACGGAACAGGCACAATACAGCCTCCCCTACGCCCTCGCGGCGGCCTTGGTACACGGCAAACTGACACCCGAAAACGTCCTACACCCGACAACCGACGCAAATGTGCTGCGCCTGTCCCAAAAAATCAGACTAATCCCATCGGCGGACATGACCGCAGAGTTTCCCGCACAGCGCCGCGCAAAAGTGCTAATCACTCTCAAAAGTGGGCACTCCTATTCCTTGGAAACAACCGACGGAAACCCTGAAGTCCCCGTCAGCGATGCGACGCTGCACGAAAAATACCGGCAGAACACGCAGATGCTTGACCGCAGACGAAGCCAGGCCATCTCAGACGTCATCTTCTCCGACGTGGCCACACCCCTGAACGAGCTCATGGACCTGATCACCGAGCCACCCTAAGACCCCAAACCCCAACGCCGATCGAACCGACACCACGAGACTTTGTACCCGCGCTGGCGTGCTCTCATCCCTGACCTCCACCACTGGAAACGAATCGATGATTCCAACGCTGGGGTGGGGCCACGGGACTGCGTTGACCGGTTGAGACCGCCTGAGTTTTTGTCCACGCAACCCCAACGCGATCCTCGGCAACCGTGGGCATGATGATTTGGTGGTTGGCGTCAGAGAAGATGAATCCCACCCGGCGGCGCACACGGACGGCATCCTTTCGGGTATACACACCGTCGACGAGGACCGTTCCGCAGCGCGGAATGAGTAGCCCGTTGAAAGTCCGGGCCAGGGTGGACTTGCCGCTGCCGTTGGCGCCGATGA
>NZ_JADOUU010000027.1:0-24444 GCF_015751955.1 Arthrobacter sp. CAN_A214 | reverse complement strand
GATTCATGCCGCCGGCGGGTTCAGCAACAGACATGCGGGCACCGTGGACGGGCCGGCGACCCGCTGTATTCGGCCCGGCTGACCCTTCATACCGGCGCGGACCTGCTCACTGACAAGCAACGTCAACGCCTTGAATCCCTGTTCTCTACCGATACGCATGTCGAAGTCGAAGCCAGCTGGGGAATCTACCAACGCATGGTTGCCGCCTACCGCGAACCAGACCGACCCAAAGGGCGTGAGCTGATGCAAGAAGTCATCAAATCAGTCAGCACCGGCGTTCCCAACGCGCTCACTGAGCTCAGAACACTCGGGCGGACCCTCAACCGCCGGGCAGCAGATGTGCTGGCCTACTTCGAGCGACCCGGCACATCCAACGGCCCTACTGAGGCCATCAACGGACGGCTCGAACACCTCCGCGGATCCGCTCTCGGCTTCCGGAACCTCACCAACTACATCGCCCGGTCACTGCTGGAATCCGGCGGATTCAGACCGAAACTACACTCTCAATTCTGAAGAGCCGCTTTTCAGCCCTGAGTGCCTCGATCTCGACTTCGACCTCAACAGCTGATCATTACGCCCGGAAGGCGCCGTCATCGTCGCTGTTCTTATGCTTCAGTAAAGGATCCTTCAGCGGCAACACTGGCGGCAAGTCTCAAATAGAACTTCTAAGTTTGGTCAAGCAATCAGGCTGATCATTGGCTCGGTGACAGTTGGCGGAACGAGGCCTTCACGCCAGTGTCACGGGACGTCCACATAGACTTCTCTAGGGACAATTGCCGGACAAATGGGTGGAAGGGAAGCGCTTTGGTATCGGAGTGGAAGTCGCGAAAGCGCCGAGAACTTAAGTGGTGGTTTCCGGCTTCTGCCGTTGCGTGGGGCGCGCTAGCCATTTTTCTGGGAAGCGTTGGTTGGAGCCCCTGGGTGGTGGTGCCGCTTGGCATTGTAGGTGTAGCTGGTCTCGCGATCGGTCCCTTCCTGAAGGAGAAGGCGAAAGTCAAGGATGCTTCCGTGGCTACGCGCCGGCAATTCATGCTGACTAGGGGGTCTGGATCAGCGCTGGCGCCTCTCGCGAATGAGGTTCCGCTCAACACATGGCGTGTACACCAATCGCGGATCGAAGTTCCGTACCTACGCAGGGATGCCGAAGAGCAGTTCATCACAGCCGTGAAGAACTCGGAGCCTGTTCTCGTGTTGGGCTCGTCGATGGCTGGGAAGACTCGTATGGCTGCACAGCTGATCAAGGAGAACTTCTCAGACACTAGGGTGTTCATACCAGATGCCCCTGACGGCGTTTCGAATATTCTTAATGTAGGCGATATACCTTCACGCCACATTATTTGGCTGGATGACCTAGACAGATATCTTCGGGATCCCAAGGACCTGAAGGCGAGGTGGATCCAGGAGCTTCGAAGCAACGGAAACATCCTCGTGGCGACCATGAGATCGACATCCTATGAGTCCTTCATGCCTAACAGTGATGAGCAATCGAAATCTGGTTGGGACACGTTGCAATGCTTCACGAAGATTTATCTAACTGACGACACAGCTGAGAGCGTCAGGCTGGCGAACTCCAGCGGAAATCCTGAACTGAGCATGGGCATTATGAATTACGGTTTGGGTACGTATCTCGGAGGGGGATACCTCGCTGTGGAGCGCTTAGAAGCAGGTCGCTCGACTAAACCAGTCGGAAGAGCTTTCGTGCTTGCCGCAATCGATTGGCAACGTGCTGGCGTTACCGATCCCATCCCTCGAGGCACCGCTGAAAACCTCGTGCACGCTTATTTGGGCAGTACTCAATCTCGAGTCACTTCCTCAGGAATCACGGAGGGCCTAGCCTGGGCCACTGATAAGGCCGGCGGCGGGGGGCTTTTCGGACTTGTTGAAGAGACAGATGAGGGTTGCCTCCGTCCCTTTGATTACTTGGTCGACTTCGTGTCTTCAACCAACACTCCCATTCCGTACTCGCTATGGCTGGCCGTGGAGCAATGTGTTGCTTCAGGGTCGCAGCTGAACCGGGCTGGGGTCATCGCAGAAGCCTCCGGCCAGTTTCCGAGCGCGGCAATTCTGTTTGAACGCGCGGCTATGCAAGGAGATCTGGATGGAATGCATAACTACTCAATCAGTCTGGAACGACAGGATCAGATCGTCGAGGCGATGAAATGGGATCAGAAGGCGGCGGATGCCGGCAACTTCCAAGCCCTAACTGGTCTTGCTGTTAAGATGCTTCGCTCAGGGGAGCAAACCGATGATGCATTGAGGATGCTTCGCGAAGCAGCAGACGCTGGTGATGGTTCAGCGATGGCCAATCTAGGCGTGGTGTTCCTGGAGAGGGGCCAAACTGCCGAAGGATTCGAATGGTACAGGCGAGCTGCAGAGGCAGGCAGTGCGCTAGGCATGGTGAATTACGGGATACAGCTAGAGCGTCAAGGTGACGAATCGGCTGCAAAAGCTTGGTATCAGCGTGCAAAAGACCAAGGGGATGCTTCCGGAGCCGCTCATTTCCAACTGTCGATACTTGCGGACAAGCGAGGCAATAAGGATGAAGCAGACCGACTTTTGAGGGAAGCGGTAGTCAGGAGGAATCCCACAGCAATGGGCAGGCTTGGAATGATTCTGGCAGACCAGGGGCGACACAATGAGGCAAAGACACTGTTCGAAGGAGCCGCACAAAGAGGAGGCGCAGTTGGGCTTGCAATGGTTGGAAGGGACCTCGCTGATCAAGGCAAGTATCCCCAGGCAGAACAAAATTTCAAGAGAGCGATCGCCCAAGGGCTACACGGGGATGTCACTGATCTAGGCGTCATGTACGCAAATACTGGCCGTATTGAGGAGGCCAAGGAACAGTATATGGTGGCAATCTCGGCCAACGATGACAATGCGCTTCGAAATTATGGTGGACTTCTTATCCACGAGAACAAACTTGCTGATGGTGAGGAAATATTCCGACGAGCAGCCGCTAACGGTTCTCCTATGGGGATGTATTTTACAGCCGAGGTCTTATTTGCTGGAGGAAAAGCGGATGATCAAGCCGAAGCGTTCGTCCTACTTGAGCAAGCAGCGAACTTGGGCAATCTAGATGCCCTCTGTGAATCTGGGAGGAGGGCCGCTGATGAAGGGGATTTGGAGAAAGCACGGCTTTTATTGAGAAAAGCTGCGGATGGTGGTCATACTTACGCATCCGAGTGCCTCAGGCTGATCGAGTCGCATGGCGGCGAGGTTTAACCAGGCCTCTCACTTATGAACAGACCGCCTTAACGGATGTCCTTCTCACATGGTTACTGCCGTGTGAAGCCCTCTGGCGGTCGTGGGTAGAAGTGCTCGGTGGGGCGCGAAGATCATGAGGCCGTAGATCGTGATGCATCACCAAGCGCGTACTGCTGTGAATGCCTCGTGCTCTTGACCGCCAGTCGGAAATCGGCGCGTTTTGATACTCACTTATGACGTCCGCAAGCCGGTCCTTCGACGTTCATCCCCTAGCTGCAGTCCTGACGTGCGCCAGCACTGCAGTGCGAAGCGGGCGTTTGACGCCGACGATGAACGTGTACGGAAAGGTGCCATATACGTACGCCGAGGGAAGTCTCCTGCCGCTGGCTGGCTGTCCAATCAAAGGATCCTTAGACCGGACGAAGGGGAGGCCTCGGCGGCGGATCCGGGGACCCCCGTATTCGCGGCAGTTCTCGCGTCTGCGCGTCGTCTCAGCAATGTGTCTCACGCGGAGTATTCTCAATAAAGCAGAAGAAGGCCTTTAATGAGCGTGAGGGAGGGTCGGGATGGGAAGTATCGGGTATGCAAGGGTCAGCACGCTGGAGCAGAACGCTGACCTGCAGCACACCGCACTCCGAGCGGCGGGCTGCGACCGGATTTTCACCGACCACGGGGGGTGCCTCTATGGTTTTCGTCAAGCGGCTGTGGCTAGGCGCGGTTCGTATAAGGTTCCATCTCTGAGCATGGCGTAGAGGGTGTCGCAGCGGCGGCGAGCCAGTGCAATCAGCGCTTGGTTATGGCGTTTGCCTTCGGCCCGTTTCCGGTCGTAGTAGGCCCTGGACGGTGGGTCTTTCAGCGCCGCGAAAGCGGAAAGGAACAAGGCTCGTTTGAGGATCTTGTTTCCTTTGCGTGACGGGTGGTCCCCGCGGATGGATGTTCCGGACCGCCAGGTCACTGGGGCGAGGCCGGCGTAGGAAGCCAGATGTCCGGCAGATGCGAAGTCTTTCCCGACGATTTCGGTGAGGATTCGTGCCGCAGTCCTGACGCCGACCGCCGGGAGCGATGTCAGGACCGGGTGAAGAGAGTGGGTCTCCACGAGGGCTTCGACCTGGGCGAAGACAAGGTCCCGGGATTCGCGGATGTCAGCGAGCATCCTGGCCAACTGAGGTAACACGAGGGTTGCCGCGTTCGTCCCCACGACGGTGACTGTTTGCTGATTCAGGGCGCTGATGATGTCCGCTGCGAGGCGTTCACCCATTCTGGGTGCTTGCTTTGTCAGTCGGTTCCCGATCCGGCGTAGACCGGCGTGGCGTAACGCTTCGGGGGTAGGCCAAGTACGAAGCAAATCCAGCACGGCAGGTGATCCAGGCGGGGGCCAAGGACTCGTTCCAGGGCAGGATGAATCTGCGTCAACAACCCCCGGATCCGGTTGGACGTGGCGGTGGCTTGTTTAGCCAGGTCGTCGTCAAAGCCGCAAAGCATCGTTAGTTCAGCGAGCTGTTCGTCGGCGACCTGGATCGATCGCAGCGTGTGGGGCATGGTCCGGGCCGCTTTGGCGATGATGAACGCGTCCCGGGCATCGGTTTTCGCTTCACCCGGATGCAGGTCAGCGATCCGACGCATCGCCAACCCGGGCAGGTAGCCGACTGTGACGTCGGCGGATTGGGCCACCGCGACGGGGAGCGCCCCGATCGTGGCCGGCTGGTCAACTACCAGCAGCAGGCTGCCGTGTCGTTTCAGCGCGTCGAGGATTTCGCGTAAGCGGGCCTCATCATTGGGCAGAGCTTTATCGAAGAGCTTCTTCCCGGACCGGTCCAGAGCAACAGCATGATGTGCGCCTTTGCCGACGTCCAGACCGATGAACACATCAATGTTTTCGTGGTTCCCAATCACCTTTTTCCTCCTGGTCGCAGCACCTGAAATTCCAATGCTGGACTGTCCACGGTGTCAGAGCCCGGCATCCACGTTACGCACGACCTTCGGTCCGTCCTGCCTCTATCAGCGGTCTCTCTGGCACCTACCAACCCCGGTGACAACACTCCCCGGATCATGAGTAACTGGGGGCGGAAATCATGCCGGGGCCAGCAGGCCAGCACACCCATATCCTGCAACAGGAACGGGCTACGAAAAAGGTAACGGGGGCACCGGAAGGGGAATTGGCGTGTTTTACGTCAGCTCAGGAGCGAGCGCCTTCAACCCCCTGATGCCCTCCTCGTCCAGATATTCTGCAAAGTATCGTGAGATGGCGCTCCGGGCCGTGTCTCCGGCGGCAACACTGTCACCGGATGCAATAGCGCTGTAGATGGCACGGTCCCGTTCGACGGAATCCCGCATGGCGCCGGCAGTGTCAGCAGAGCGTTCCATACGCTCGTTCATCAGGTTCAAAATCGAACCCGAGACCGCTTGCCCGCAGACCCTCAAAAGATCGTTATGACTTGCTTCCCAGATGGAGGCATGGAAATCAAGGTCTGCACGATTGAAGCTGTCGGAGCCGTTAGCTACCTCGGCCTCCATCCGCTGAACGGCGTTTTGCATCTTTTTGAGCTGCTCCTCATTTCGCAGCACCGCTGCCAGCTGACAGGCGGAGCTTTCGAGGACTATGCGGAACTGTACGAGTTCAGTCAGTGAAAGCGATGCAATCCTGGCCATGATGGCGAAGGACCTACCCAACGGCTCTGAGGACATCGACAACACCTCGGGACCGCTGCGGCTCCCCGGTTTGGAGGCGATGAGTCCGAGGCTCTGGAGTACCCGCAATGCCTCGCGGACCGTGGGGCGGCTGACGGAGAACTGCACCATCAATTCGCGTTCGCTCGGCAGGTGTTGGCCGGGTGTGATTTCTCCGGACACGATTGCCCGCTCAATCTGTTCGACAACCCGCTCGTAGGTGAGAACGGGAACGGCGCGGCTGAAGCTCACTTTGCTCATGCGATACCTTTTGTTGCGGATCAGGGGCTCGAAGGGCCAGCCTAACGCCGGATAGTTGGAAAGCGCAGGAGCAACTAACTGGTCCGACCAGTTTACTTGGTAGAAATAGAGGGGGTCTATGTTGTTAGATGGATCACACCGACGGAGTGCACCGCAGTCAAACCGATGGAGACCCTATGCGCCGCTTGAAAAGCACGGCCCGTGTTGTAGTTCTGTTTACAACGGGAACGCTCGCCCTTTCAGCCTGTTCTGCAGGATCTACATCCACGGAAACAGCGAATGCCGACACCAGCTCCATCACAGTTGCCTTGACAGGCGAGCCGACCAACCTCGACTTCACCACGACTGCCGGCGCTGCAATCCCGCAGGCACTGATGTCCAATGTCTATGAAGGACTGGTCCAGTTGGATCAGGAGGGTGAGATCGAGCCGCTGCTGGCTGAGTCCTGGGAGATCAGCGACGACAGAACCACCTATACATTTGCGCTTCAGGAAGGCGTGACATTCTCGAACGGCGAGGCGTTCACCGCGGAGGACGTCAAGTTCAGCATCGAGCGCGTGCAGTCTGATGCGTGGGCTTCCAGTCTCAAGGCGAAAATGAACGTGGTTGATTCAGTCAACGTCCTCAGCGACACCGAGGTGGAGGTGGTACTGACCCAACCGAGCAATGCCTGGCTTTTCGATATGGCTACCCTGGTGGGTGCGATGTTCGATCCCAGCGGTGTCGATGACCTGGCTAATACGGCGATCGGCACGGGTCCGTTCTCGATCGAGGCTTGGAACCGCGGCGAGTCCATCGACCTGGCCGCTCGTGAGGACTACTGGGGCGAGGCGCCGCAGGTGGAGACCGCAACGCTGCGGTACTTCGCTGACGCGATTGCCACCACCAATGCCCTGCGCTCCGGAGACGTGGACGTGGTGTACAACATGCAGGCACCCGAGTTGCTGTCCTCCTTCGAAAGTGACGATGCGTTTCAGGTTCTCGAAGGAACGTCCAACGGCGAAATAGTGCTGTCTATGAACAATGAAGTGGCACCATTCGACGATGTCCGGGTTCGACAGGCGGTCATGCACGCGATCGACCGGCAGGCCGTGATCGACACCGCCTGGAGCGGCTACGGCACCATGGTCGGTGCCGCCGTCCCTCCTACCGATCCTTATTACGAGGATCTCAATGACGTGTATCCCTATGACCCGGATGCTGCCCGCGCGCTCCTGGCGGAGGTAGGCATGGAGAATCTGGACATCACGTTCACCGTTCCCACCCGTCCTTACGCCACTGCTGTGTCCGAAATCGTGGTCTCGCAACTGGCCGAAGTAGGCATCAACGCTACAATCGAGTCCGCGGAGTTCCCAGCGGTCTGGCTGGACACCGTCTTCACGCAGCAAAACTACCAGATGTCCGTTGTGCTCGCCGTTGAAAGCCGCGATTTCCTGGCGATGTTCAACAACCCGGACTACTACCTGGGCTACGACAACTCCGAAATCGAAGGGCCTGCAGCCGAGGCGGACGCCGCGGACGAAGCAGGCTACGTCGAGGGAATGCAGGAGGTGGTCCGCACGGTCACCGACGACGCCGCGGCAAATGTCCTGTTCCTGTTCCCGAACATTGTGGTGGCGAAGGCCGGAGTCGACAACATTCCCGCGAACTCCGTCACTGAGGCGCTCGACCTGACGTCCATCGGCTGGAAATAACCACGAGGATCAGCGGGCACATTTAGAGGCAGGTTCATACGTGGCAATTCGGTTGCTGGTCAACGTCGTCAGGTTCATCGTCACCTATGTTGTGGCCACCGTGCTGGTATTCCTGGTGATGCGTGCAATTCCCGGTGATCCGGCGCAGGTTGCGCTGGGTGTCAACGCGACACCGGAACTGCTTGAATCAACCCGTAGGGAGTTCGGCACCGATCGGCCGCTCATTGTGCAGTACTTCGATTGGGTGGGCGGCCTCCCCTTTGGCGACTTCGGCACCTCCTACGTCACGCGTCAGGACATCAGCCCGTTGGTGGCCGATCGGGTCCAGGTCAGCCTAATCCTGGTGGTGCTCGCCATGATCGTGGCATTGCTGATTGCCATTCCGTTCGGCACGTTTGCCGCCGTCCGGCACCGGAATCCCAGTGGCATCCTCATCAGTGGACTGAGTCAGGTGGGCGTGGCTCTTCCCAACTTCTTGGCGGGAATACTGTTGGTGGTGGTGTTCGCCGTCGGGCTTGGCTGGTTGCCTGCCAACGGTTGGACCCCACCCGCCGAGGACCCCGGCGATTTCCTTCGCCGGGTGATCCTGCCGGTGGTGGCTCTTGCCTCTGTCCAGGGAGCTATCCTGACCCGCTACGTCCGCTCGGCTGTCCTGGAAGTGATGAGTGAGGACTACCTGCGAACGGCCCGGGCCAAGGGGCTCGGCAGAATGGAGGCTTTGGTTCGGCACGGGTTGCGTAACGCCGCTATTCCAGTGCTGACCGTGACCAGTGTCCAGTTGGCGGCACTGATCATCGGTGCCGTGGTGATCGAGCGGGTTTTCGTGATTCCGGGCCTCGGCTCGATGCTGCTGGACGCGGTGGGTAACCGTGACCTGCTCACGGTTCAGTCCGTGGTCATGGTGCTTGTCTCCATCACCCTGATCATCAACCTCGTGGTGGACATCCTCTACACCGTCCTGGATCCCCGTATCAGGAAGAAGGCCTAGCGTGACCGACTCCAGTCAACCCGAGCGCTTGACCGAACCCGTGCCGGGAATGGTTCCGGATCCTACACCGCAGGAGGCCACACAGCCGACCGCCGGACGCCGTCGGGGAAGGCCTTCGGTCACACTGATCATCGGCGGCGCACTGGTTGCCGTCGTCGTGCTGTCAGCTCTCGTATCCTTCTTCTGGACGCCGTATGATCCGGTGCAGGCATTCCCGGCAGATCGGCTGCAGAGCTCCAGCCCGGAGCACCTGATGGGTACCGACCGGTACGGACGCGATGTCTTCTCAGGCATTCTGTACGGCGCGCGTATCACCCTGCTGGTGGGGCTGATCGCCGTGGGTATCGCGCTGGTGATCGGCACGCCGTTGGGGATCCTCGCCGGCATGCGCGGCGGGTTCACGGAGGAAGTCAGTATGCGTGCCGCGGACATCCTGCTGGCCTTCCCCGCCCTGCTGGTCGCCATCATGTTCGGCGCTGTCTTCGGTGCCAGCACCACAACTGCCATGGTGGCCATCGGCATCGGTACCATTCCAGGCTTCGCCCGGGTTGCCCGCAGCGGCACACTTCAGGTCATGAGTACGGAGTACGTGCTGGCGGCGAAGGCCTCCAGCCAGAATGCCTTCCGGATCGCCGTCCGCCATGTCCTGCCCAACATCGCAGGAATAGTGGTGGTCCAGTGCTCGGTATCCTTCGCA
Organism: Arthrobacter sp. CAN_A214; assembly: GCF_015751955.1. Taxonomy (NCBI): domain Bacteria; kingdom Bacillati; phylum Actinomycetota; class Actinomycetes; order Micrococcales; family Micrococcaceae; genus Arthrobacter; species Arthrobacter sp. CAN_A214. The sequence goes on along the minus strand of NZ_JADOUU010000027.1, from coordinate 14,933 downwards.
ATCGCCGTGCTGGCCGAAGCCGCCCTGTCCTTCCTGGGGCTCGGGACACCTCCACCGACGCCGTCCTGGGGGCGGATGCTGCAGGAATCCCAACAGTTCCTCGGCACGTACCCCATGCTCGCCGTCTGGCCGGGTATCGCCATCGCCATTGCCGTGCTGGGTTTCAACCTGCTGGGTGACGGCCTGCGCGACCGCTTCGATCCGAAGCTGAACGGAGAGCGCTAACCATGACTGTTCCCGAGTACACATCTGCGAGTCCGGTCACCGGACCACTCCTGCAGGTCGACGATCTGACCGTTGCCACCCGGCACCGGCCGCTGGTGGAGCGCTTCAACCTCAACATGAGCCGCAGTGAACGCGTGGGTCTGATCGGTGAATCCGGCTCCGGAAAATCGATGACCGCCACCGCACTGATGGGACTTCTTCCCGAGGGTGTCTCCGCTACCGGCTCCATACGGCTGGCCGGCCGGGAGGCCGATCTGGTGACGTCAACTGATCAACAACTGCGCCGGATCCGCGGCAATGACATGACCATGGTTTTCCAGGAGCCGCTGAGCGCGCTGAACCCGCTCATGAAGGTGGGGCCGCAGGTGGCTGAGATCATGCTCAAGCACAAGACCATTGCCGGGCGGGCCGCGGCCCGGGCGAAAGCCGTCGACATGCTGGCCAGCGTCCGGCTCCCCGACCCTGCGGAGGCGGCGCGCGCCTACCCGCACCAGCTATCCGGTGGACAGCGGCAGCGGGTCATGTTGGCCATGGCTCTGGCCAACGACCCCGCCCTACTGTTGTGTGACGAACCGACGACGGCCCTGGACGTGACAGTACAGCGTCAGGTTCTGGACCTGGTGCTGGAATCAGTCCAGCAACGCGGCACCGGCCTCCTGTTCATCACCCACGACCTCGCCGTTGTGGCGAACGTCTGCGACCGGGTGCTGGTCATGAACAACGGAGTGGTTGTGGAGGAGGGGGCCACCGAGGAAGTTTTCTCCCGTCCGCAGCACCCCTACACCAGGGGGTTGCTGGCTGCTTCCGACCTCGACGCCAGTGACAGCAACGGACGCCTGTTCACCGTGGCTTCCGCTTCCGCTTACGTGCCACCCTCTGTGGACAGGGACGACGCCGGACGGCAGGGTGCAGGAGCGCACCGCCCGGATCGTGCCCCTGCCGTGCCGGCCGAGGCAGCTTCAGCAGCCGAGCCGATCTCCGGCGTCGAACCCGTAATCAGCGTCGCGGACCTCACGCGTACCTATCAGCGCGGCCGGACGTCCCTGTTCGGCAAACCGACCGAGGTGCGGGCGCTGCGGGGGATCTCCTTCGATGTCATGCCCGGGCAACGATTCGGCGTCGTGGGGGAGTCCGGGTCCGGAAAATCAACCCTCCTCAGGATCCTTGCAGGATTGGACCAGCCGACGGCTGGAAGCGTCCGAGTGGTAGGCAATGAGGTGGCCGGCGCCAAGGAACGCGACCTGACGCAGCTCCGGCAGCAGCTTCAAATCGTCTTCCAGGATCCGATGGGGTCGCTGAACCCGCGGATGAGGGTGCAGGACATCATCGTCGAACCGCTGCGTGCTCCCGGGCAGAAACTGAACGCCACACGGCAGCGGAAGCTCGTGGCGGAGATGCTGGCCGCCGTCGGACTTCCCCAAGACGCTGCGGACCGCTTTCCGCACCAGTTCTCGGGAGGTCAGCGGCAGCGCATCTCCATTGCCCGTGCACTGGTCTGCGAGCCGCGGGTGCTGGTCGCGGATGAGCCGGTGAGTGCACTCGATGTGTCAGTCCGGGCGCAGGTGTTGAACCTGCTGTCGGACCTGGTGGACAAGTATCAGCTCACCCTGATTTTCGTTTCCCACGACCTGGGAGTGGTGCGCAGGATCTGTGACAACGTCGTGGTGATGAACCAGGGCGAAATCGTCGAAGCGGGCAGCACCGCCCAGATCTACGAGAACCCGCAGCACGAGTACACACGAACGCTTGTCAGTTCCTCCATGTCCCTGAGATCCGAGCTGGCTGCACGCGCTGCAGTCGCCTCCCGCTGACTCGCCCCGCTTGAAAGGCAGGTTACCCATGTCAGTCACACCGTCCAAGGAGCTTCACGGGCTCAGTGCACATGAACTCGGTGTTGCATATGCCTCTGCGCAGTTGTCCCCGGTGGACGTGGCCGAGGCTGTGATCGCACGCATCGAAGAGCGCGAGCCGGTACTAAACGCCTTCTACGTTTTCGACCCGGACGCTGTCCGGGCCGATGCAGTGGCAAGCCAGCAACGTTGGCGGGACGGCAACCAGCGCAGCAATCTGGACGGCGTGCCGGTGACGGTCAAGGAAAACATCGCCCGGGCCGGCGTGCCGATGCCCTCGGGCACAGCGCTACCCCATCCGAGGATCGCCGCTGCCAATGCTCCGATCACCAACCGCATCCTGGAGAGCGGGGCAGTGATTCTGGGGTCGACCACCATGCCGGACTGGGGAATGCTGTCTTCCGGCGTCTCAAGCCTCCACGGGGTGTCCCGCAGCGCCTGGAACCCGCACTGGACGACGGGCGGTTCCAGTGCGGGAGCCGGTGCGGCCGCTGCGGCAGGTTACGGGCCACTGCACGTGGGTACCGACATCGGCGGTTCCATCCGTCTGCCGGCAGGATGGCAGGGACTCGCAAGCCTCAAGCCCAGTGCCGGGCTGGTTCCGTTGGACGCGCCGTACAGGGGACGCGCTGCAGGGCCCCTGACCAGAGGTGTCACCGACTCGGCGTTGTTCATGGGCATCCTCAGCCAACCCGACATCCGCGACTACAGCACCCGCCCCTATCCGGCGCAGGACTGGAGCAACCTCAGCTGTGACGTCGGATCACTGCGCGTGGCACTACAGACCGAGGCCGGAACCGGAGCCCGGGTCGATCCGGAGGTCCTTGCGGCTGTCGAGGAAGTCGCCACGCTCTTCCAGGAGGCTGGTGCTCACGTCACGCGGATAGCCCCGTTCATCAACCAGGATATGCTGGACGGCCTCGACAATTTTTGGCGGACCCGCTCCTGGGCCGACTACCAGGGCCTGCCGGCGGATCACCAGGAGAAGGTGCTGCCCTATATTGTGCAATGGTGCAGCCGTGCAGCGGCTTTCAGTGGTGCCCAAACCATCCAAAACCTGCACTGCATCGATGAGATTCAGCGGGCAACTATCGCCGCTACCGCAGCGTACGACGTCGTCCTCTCGCCTGTGGCGCCGATGGTCGCCTTCCGGGCGGAGGAACCGATGCCGGTCAATGATCCCGATCAGACGATGGGGCACATCGGTTTCACCGTGCCGTACAACATGTCGGGACAACCTGCCGCAACGGTGAACTGCGGATTCAACTTCGAGGGGAAGCCGATCGGGGTGCAGCTGGCAGGCAGGGTGGGCGCTGACGCCCTGGTGCTGCGGGCCGCGGCGTGGTACGAAGCCGTCCGCCCCCAGGCGGCCGTACCGGATTGGACGTCACTGGACTGAACCAGCCGGGGTTCCGAAGGATGCCAGGGCTGCGACTGCAAGCCGGTCTGAATCGCCCAGCAGGTGCCCGTAGTACTCGAAGATGCTGCTGCGGGCCAGATGCTCAGCCACGTGGGCGTCCTGGCTTCTGATGGCTTCGAGAACTTCACGGTGATGGTGAAGCGTACGGTGCATGAGGACCCTGTCCTCGCTGCTTTCGCGGAGATAGCCCTTGATGAGGTCTTCAATGGATGCCCGTACGGCCTCGCCCGAGATCTGGATCATGGGGTTTCTGCTGATTCGCGCCACCACATCGTGGAAATTCAGGTCTGCCCGGCTGAACTCCTCGAGTCCCAGTTCCAGACACTGTGTCATCCGTGCCATAGCCTTCTCCAATTCCAAAAGGTCCCCAGCGGATCTCCTGGAAGCAGCGAGCGAGCTGGCAGCCGATTCCAGGGTCATACGGTATAGCAGCAGGTCCGCCAGGCTGCTCCTCGAAAAAACAGCCAGCTTGGTCATCAGCTTGCGCAGGGGGTCAGAGGTGGGAGGAAGGATGATCGCGCCGCGGGGATCGCCGGGCCGCGTGGAAATCACCCCGCTGCTCTCCAGGACGCGCATCGCCTCACGTATCGAGGACCTACTGACCGCGAAACGGTTGACCAGCTCACGTTCGCCCGGCAGCCGGTCCCCGGCCTTGAGGCTGCCCTGCAGGACGGACTGCTCCACATGGTCGACGACCATTTCGAAGGCGCGCGGAGTCCGTTGCTGTTTCCCGGTCACTGATTCAGGAGTTCGGGGGATCGAAACGGCCATCCACAGCAGTCCAGCCTCCGTCGACCATCAGCACGGAGCCGGTGACGAAGGTGGAGGCATGTGAAGCAAGGTAGACAACGGCGCCGGCCAGTTCTTCCGGCTTCGACCAGCGGCCGAGAGCACTCTTCTGCGCGTAGGCACTGTACCATTCCTGGTCATCCTTGATCTGGGAGGTAAGCGGCGTTTCCACTATTCCGGGTGCGATCACGTTGACACGTACGTTTGCCGGGCCGAATTCGGCTGCAGCAGTGCGTACAAGCTGCACCAGGCCTGCCTTGGTCGCCGCGTAAACGCTTTGTCCCGGCTCAACTGTGAATGCCCGGATGGAAGAAAACCCGATAATGCTGCCGCCGCCACGAAGTGCCATTTTCGGGGCGAAAGCCTGAATCAGGGCGAAAGACGACCGGAGATTCAGGTTCAGCACCCGGTCGAACTCATCCATGGTGTAGTCGACAATCCGCTTCCGGACGTTGGTGGCAGCAGTGAATACAAGTGCGGAAACATCACTGTACTCATCGGCGGCGGCCCGGATCGCTGCATGGTCCAGCACATCGAGCACCTTCGGGGTTGCAGCACCGCCGATCAGTGCCGCCGTGGCCCGGGCCGTTGTCTCGTCGCTATCTGCGCAGATGACGGACGCGCCGTGCGCAGCCAACGCGATTGCCGATTCGCGTCCTATGCCGCTGCCCGCACCGATCACAAGTACCCGACTGTCGGAGAATTGAAAAAGCTTTGAATAATCCATGTGCGGCCTTCTTCCTGTGGCGCTTGTCATGGCCGAATCATGGCCATACGGGTGACGGTATATTCTTCGATCGCGTATCGAGGGCCCTCCCTGCCGATACCGGAATCCTTCACACCTCCGTAGGGCATGATGTCGGAGCGGAATCCTGGAATCTCGTTGACCACCACGCCGCCAACCTCCAGCTGGTTGACGGCGGCGAATGCCGATTCAAGCGACTTGGTATAAATGGCGGCTTGCAGGCCGTACCTCGAACGGTTGACCAGTTCGATCGCTGTCTCAACATCCGGGACCCGTTGCAGGCACACCACCGGACCGAAGATTTCCTCGCACCAGAGATCGGCGTCGTTCGGGACGTCCGTCACGACCGTCGGATCCATTTCGTTACCCCGAGCTGAGCCGCCGGCGAGTACCCGCGCGCCACGATGGACGGCATCGTCGATCCATCCTGCAATTCTTTGGGCGGAACCGGTATTGATCACAGGAGCCAGCCGCGTGGATTCCTCCCTGGGATCGCCCGAAACAACGTCGCCCAGCCGCTCCAGGAGCCCGCGTTCGAACTCATCCGCGATCGAGTCGGCCAGGATCACCCGCTGCACCGAGATGCAGGCCTGACCATTGGCATAGAAGCCGCCGCGGATGACGGCGTCGATCGCTTCCTCCACTATTGCATCCGCTGCGACGATCAGACCTGTATTTGATCCCAGCTCAAGGATCACCTTCCGCGGTGCGGCATCCTTCGCGATACGGTGGCCAACTGCTGCCGAGCCGGTGAAGGAAACGACTGTGGCACGAGGATCGGCGACCAGTGTCTCACCGACATCCGCTCCGCCGGTGACCAGCTGAACGGCGGACTCGGCGACTCCATGGGTGGAAAGGACAGTGCGGATCAGATGAACCGCCCACAGCGTGGCCAATGGTGTATTCGGTGCGGGCTTGACGATGACCGGGCAACCGGCGGCTATGGCGGGGGCGATCTTGTGGCTGGCCAGGAGTAGTGGGTAGTTGAATCCGGCGATTGCGACGACTATCCCGGCCGGCCTGCGGGTCCAGTAGCCGATCATTCCCTCGCCTGCGGGCTGCAGATCCAACGGAACCGTCTCGCCGTGGGTGTGTGCCACAGCCTCGGCAGCGGCAGCCCAGGTGGTGAGCGTCCTTGTCACCTCGGTGCGGCAGTCCACCAACGGTTTCCCGGTTTCCAGTACCAGAAGCTCCTCGAACGCGCTTTGCCGCTCTGTGAGGGCGTCATGCACTGCCGTGAGAACGGCTCGCTTCCTGCCGGCGGAAAGCGCGGCGATGTCCCTCCTCACTTTTTCCGAAGCGTCCAGTGCCTTCAGAGCATGGTCGACCCCGCCGACGGGAGACTGCGCGACGACCGAGCCGTCAAAGGGAAAGACCACGGGAGACGTCTCAGTGCAGGAAACCCAACTGTTGCCTATGGGCAGACCGTCCGGGTAGTGATTTCGGTAAGGGGACACGACGATGGGTACTCCTGCAATCAGTAGCCTCAGGTAGTCAGACCAGTAATGCTCTCAAACTAGCTTTTCTCTTGGTGCGCGGTCAACGGTGTGGACATACTGGATTGAGTATTCACCTGAAACATTGACTTTTTCGCTGGCCAAGACGACAGTTGCTTTCGAGTTCAGAGGTCGGGATCCCGCCGCCTCCATCTGATTCGGTGAGAGGGAACCATGACGACGGAATGGCGCAGCAGTGTTTCCCTCGTAAACCAGACCGCTGCGCTGATCCGGGAGCGAATTTCTCCGGAAGCTATAGCCCCGGATCACGGCTCTCCCAAGCCATGCTTGCCGACGAACTCGGTATTAGCAGAACACCACTGCGGGAGGGGCTCCGCATCCTGGAGCAGGAGGGCCTCGTCACTGCCGGCGTTCGGGGAGTTGCAACGGTGTTCTCTCCCGGCATGCGGGAGATCAGCGAAATATTCGAGCTACGTGAAGCGCTGGAGGGAACATCCGCACCATTGGCCTGTTCGCGCATCACCTCCGAAATCCTGTCAGACCTAGATCAGGTGGTTGCGGATCAGCATCGGGCGCGGGAAAGCGGACAGTCCGAGCGCTTCCACCGGTTAGGACTCCATTTCCATACCCTATTGCTGGATGCGTCGGGCAACAGCAGAATTCGACGACAGCTGAGCGTTGTGCGCATGGGAGAGCAGCTTCTCGGCGTCGGCCCGATGACGGCGGGCACCGCGGGTGTTGCCACGGAGGAGCACGCCGCCATCGTGGACGCGGTCCGCCATTCAGACTCAGGGCGAGCAGAACAATCGGCGCGACGTCACCTACGAAGTGATCTGATGAATTTATCGAGAAGCCGGGGAGTTGCAGCATGAACACACATCGCATTGCCGTCATCAGTGGAGACGGCATCGGTCCTGAGGTGGTCGAGGCAGCGCTGGAAGTGCTCGCCGCTGCGGCATCCACCTACGGATTCACCACCGAGCTGCAGAAGATCCCGGCCGGCGCACAGCACTACCTCCGGACAGGTGAGCTGTGGACGCGTGAGCTTGAGGAGAACCTGCGCACCTACGATGCAGTGCTCTTCGGCGCGATGGGCGATCCGGCAGTGAAACCGGGAGTCTTGGAACGTGGCTTCATCCTGGCCATGCGCCAGGCATTTCAGCAGGCAGTCAACTTTCGGCCGGTCAAACTGTATCCCGGGGTGGCGACGCCGATAGCAGGCCTGACACCGGACCGCTGTGACCTGGTGATCATCAGGGAGAACACTGAGGGCGCCTACGTGGGGCGTGGCTCCACTGTCCACACCGGCACGCCCCATGCCGTCGCCGTGCAGGAATCAATCAACACCCGCGCCGGCATCGAACGCGTCGTCGACTATTCCTTCAGACTGGCGCAGCGAAGGCGCGGGCGGCTGACACTTGTCCATAAAAAGAACATCCTCATTGAAGCAGGAAACCTCTGGCAGGACACGGTGAACGATATCGCATCCCAATACCCGGCGGTGGAAGTCGACTATGTCCACGTCGATGCAATGTGCTTCCATCTGCCACTAACGCCCGAGCGCTTCGATGTGGTGGTCACGGACAATCTGTTCGGAGATATCATCACTGACCTGGGTGCCGTGATCCAAGGCGGTCTCGGCGTAGCGGCAAGCGCCAATCTTAACGTCGACGGAACAGCTCCGAGCATGTTCGAGGCAATCCATGGGTCCGCACCGGACATAGCGGGCAAAGGATGGGCGAACCCGACAGGCACGGTACTGTCCACGGCCATGTGCCTGGCTCACCTGGGCGAGAAAGACGCGGCCCTTGCTATCGAAGCGGCGACTGTCGAGGTACTGGCATCACTGCCTGCCCTTTCCGGTCCTGCCATGGGCATGAGCACTGCCGGAGTGGGCCGCGCCATCGCCGAGGCAGTCAGGAAAGGCGGTCCCTTCAGCCCTGTTCCCGGTCAGTCCGTCATCGAGGATCTGGCGAAAATGGCTACTTCAATGGCTCTTCATAATTGAGTGTGTTGTCGGGGTCTGAATCCTCCAGTTTCGAGGAGTGATCTAGCAACACCCGTGACCTGCTGGCTTTGATTGATGACCTGGAGCAGCGGGGTGTGCACTTCCGTAGCGTCACGGAGGGCATCAGTACGACCGGGTCGATGGGTAGGGCGATGCTCACGGTGATGTCTGCTTTCGCGCAGCTCGAGCGGGACCAGTTGGCGGAGCGGACCAGGGCGGGCATGGCCGCGGCCGCTGAAAACGGTCGGAAGGCCGGGCGGCGGGAGGTCACCGCCGACCATGCCAGGGCCAGGCGCGCTCGGGACCTGAAGGCGTAGGGGCTTTCGCTGGCTGATATCGGGAAGATCATTGGGGCGAGCCGTGCGACGGTGTACCGCTACCTGAGCATCAGCACCAACGACGCACCCTAAACGGGAACCGGGGCCGACACCGACCCCGCGCTTGTTCACCAAAAGTGGAGATTTGAGCGCAGGGAGTTCGGATTCCGGGGCGGTCGGCTTCGGACATCGACAGTAGCTGAGCATCCTTACCTGTTTGGTGCGCCTCGAGAGATCGTTGGACTTGGGTGCCTTGGCGAGTTCCGTGCTCCTGTAAACGAGTAGGTCAGTCCGCATTCGTTGGTGGCGTTCGGAGGGAATCAACGTGAACTGAGGTCCGCTGGGGAGTGTGGACTGAGCGGGTGGATCGTTTTGTGACGGATCTGGGTGATGAAACATGCCCGATTCAATCCTTTTACATGAGCGAAATTATTGATGGGGATTCAGCGACGGCTCGAAACATAGCCTCCGTAGGGTCGTCTTCATGCACACGACAATGTATACACCGCTGGATACAGGCGAAGCGGGCCGGGCCAAAGGTAACTCGTCTGTCCGTCGTTCCGGTGTCGAGATTTACAGCGCTCTTCAAGGGGAGTTGCGCTCTGGTCGTGTAACGGGTTGGGACCGCCTTTCGGAGGAACCACTGGCCGAACGGTTCGGGGTTTCCCGTACACCGGTGCGTGAGGCTCTTACCCGGTTGGTGTCCGAAGGGATCCTGGAGCGGCGCAACGGCGGCATCTACATGGCGTTGCCGAGCTTTGAAGAGTTGGCGGGTTTGTATGAGCTCAGGGTCACTCTGGAGCTGCGCGGTATTCAGCGGGCTCTTGATGAGAGCTTCAACGTGCACGATGCCGGCGTATTGGAGCGCGAACTCCAGCGCTGGTCCGACCTGGCGCAGGCCAACCCGAAACCCACCCCACGATTCGTCGCAGAAGACGAGCAGTTCCATGTGGTGCTTCTGGGATCTGCCGGCAACCCGGCGTTGACCGCGGCCTTGGTAACGGTCAACGACAAAATCAGGGCGGTGCGGATGTATGACTATCTGACCGCAGACCGGATCGACTCCACCATCCGGGAACATACCGAGATCCTGGAGTTGCTCCTGCAACGCAAGCTCCTCCCAGCTTATGAGGCGTTGCGGGAGCATATCGGCGCTTCCCAGGACGTGGTCATGGAGCGTGCTTCCCAGGCTTTCGCCAACCTCACCCTGATCAACATGTCGCGAGAGGACAACCGATGACTTTCCAGCTCCCCCCGCTCACCGTTGATCCCGTCGAACGTATAAAACAGGCCTATCGCAACATCGAGAACGCGGACCGGCCCGAAGTGTGGATTTACTTGCGCCCGGAATCAGCGGTTATCGCTGAAGCCCAACAGTTGAGGGAGACCTTCCAACGTCGATCAACACCCCCTTTATTCGGGGTGCTTGTCGCCATCAAGGACAATATTGATGTTGCCGGATTGCCTACCACGGCAGGGTGCCCCAGTTACTCCTATGTCCCTCGCTCCAGCGCCCCTGCCGTGCAGCTCCTGCTTGATGCGGGGGCGATCGTGGTCGGCAAGACGAACCTTGACCAGTTCGCCACAGGCCTTGTCGGTACCCGGAGCCCGTATGGCGCCGTCCGCAACGCCTATGAGCCCGAGCTGGTATCGGGAGGATCCAGTTCGGGGTCGGCCGTAGCGGTAGCGCTGGGACTGGTCGATGCGGCGCTGGGCACGGACACCGCCGGTTCCGGGCGGATCCCGGCAGCGTTCAACAGGATCTACAGCATCAAAGCCACGGTGGGCTACGTCCCCCTGGCCGGGGTGGTGTCCGCCTGTGCGTCCTATGACTGCGTCAATGTTTTCGCCCGGACCCTCAGCCTTGCCGGCGACATCACAGCAGTGATGGGGGCGCCGGAGCCAGGAAACTCCAGGGCCCTGCCCGCTACGTATCCTCTTGCGGCACGTCCTGACCCGGTCATCGCTGTTGCTTCGCTCGATCAGATGCCTCAGCTGCAGCCCAGCTGGAGGGACGCGTACAGCACCGCAGTGGCCAGGGCCGAGGCCTTGGGCTGGACGACGCGGACGGTGGACATCGCAGACCTGATCGATGTCGGCGCGCTGCTCTATTCAGGAGCGTTGGTCGCAGAAAGGCACGCAGCGGTCGGTGCCTTCGTGGAGGGTGGTTCACCTGATCTTGATCCAACGGTTGCAGAGATTATCGTGAACGCAGGCAAGCACAGTGCTTCAGCTCTAGCCTCGGATCAGGCGAAGGTCCGGGAATACACGACGCGCGCAGAGGATCTGCTCACTGGCGTTGATGCGTTGCTCTTACCAACAGCTCCCTTCCATCCCAGCATTGCCGTCGTGGAGGCTGATCCGATGGCGACCAACAGCCAGTTGGGGGTTTTCACCACCTTCCTGAATGTCCTTGATATGGCTGCCGTCGCCTTCCCCTCACCCGATGAGAAGTCATTCGGCTTGTCCCTCATCGGACGGGCCTTCGAGGACGAAGTACTCCTTGATCTCACCAGCCGGTTCACGGGACAGGCTCCCCCCTCTATGTCCATGTATCCCAGCTACGGCATCGGAGTCTTCGGAGCCCACATGCGGGGTGAGCCGCTCAACGAGCAACTGCTCGGGCTCGGCGCCGCCTACGCAGGGGATATCCGGACCGCCCCCGCATACCGTCTTCTGGCGCTGAGCTCGGACGACGCAGTGACGAAAGTAGCCCTTACCCCTTCAAGGGATGGACGAGCGGTAGACGGTGAACTCTGGCGCCTCAGCCCGGCGGGCCTTGGAGAACTCCTTGAGGCCGTCAAACGACCGCAGTCCCTGGGGAAAATTCTTACCGAGCAGGGCGACGAGGTGTCCGCGTTCCTGTGCGACAGCACAGTGAGCGCTACAGCCACCGACATCTCAGAATTCGGCGGGTGGAGAGCTTTCGCTAGCTCCCGCCTGGTCCATAACTAGTACTTCCCACACCCGAAAGGAACACTGTCATGCCACAGGTACGTCTTCTCAAGCAGGTAATAGCTGCCTCCTCCGTCTGATTCGCCTTCGCGCTCACCGGCTGCACTGGCGAGACATCTGCTCAGGCCGGCGAGGAGGGGGAAGTCATTCAGGTCGCAACCCTTCGTCAGCCGCACCTTTTCGCCCCGTACGTGTATCAGGATTTCGTTCCGGAAGGCACCACCATCGAGGTCGTGCCGATGACCGATTCGACCGCGATCAAAAACGCTGTCGTGAACGGTGACGTCGAGTTCGGAGTCCTGGGCGTGCCTTCGGTTCTGGCAGGTATCTCCCAGAACGAGGACATCAAGATCATCGCTTCCGCCGCCGACGGGGGAACAGGAATCGTCGGCAGCGAAGGGATCGAGGGGGTCGAGGGGCTGGCAGGGAAGAAGGTCGGCTACGTCCCCGGATCGTCTCAGGAAATCCTGCTGCGCCAAACCCTCGCCCAGGCCGGGATGGACGCCGACACCGACATCGAACTGGTGAACATCGGGTTCGCCGACATGCCTGATGCCCTCGAACGAGGGGACATCGACGCGTTTTCCAGTGCGGAGGTAGGACCGTCGATTGCCATCCTCAACGGAGCCCACAGCATCGTCTCCCCGTATGAGACTCCTATCGGGAAAGTCAATATCAGTCTGGCCACCACAAGCGCTTTGATCGAATCCGATCCCGAACTCGTCCAGCGCATCGTGGACACGCACGTCCAAGCCACCAGTCACCTCCTCGAAGACAAAGAAGCGTGGGCCTCCGGTGTCCAGTCCAACTTCAGTTTCGACGACGACGTGCTAGCCCAGGCACTGGACAATATCTGGCTGCGCACCGAAATCGGCGAGGACTACACTCGTCAGGTCACCGAACTCGGCGGACAGATGCTCGACCTTGGCACGCTCGAAGTGGAGCCGGACGCGAACAACATCTTCGACACCACCTTCATCGAAGCCAGCGAAGAGAAGTAGCCATGACCGTCACCTCACGAACCATTCCACAGCAAAGGAAAAAGAAGGTTCCCCTTCGCGGCACCACCACCCTCCAGGAACCCTCAACCGCCAGGAGAGAGAAGATTTCCGGGATGGCCCGCAAATTCCTCCTGGGCCTTCCCGTTCCCCTTCTGATCATCCTGTTCTGGGACCTCGGTGTCCGGCAAGGATGGACCTTGCCCTTCGACATCAGAATGTCTCAGGTGCCAGAACCACTGGAAGTCGGCCGCCGGCTGATCGACATTGCCTTCGGTGGCATCATCAACGATCCGTTCTCCGCACAACTGGCAAGACACACCTGGGCAAGCACCGTACGGGTCCTGTCAGGCTTCGTCATCGCGGCTGCAGTGGCGATACCCGTAGGCGTCCTGATGGGTCGGTCAAAACTACTTTCTTCCCTGCTTGATCCCACCATCAACCTGATACGGCCCATCCCGGTGACCGCGTGGGTACCACTGGCCCTCATTATCATCGGAATCGGTGACCGGTCAACCATCTTCCTGGTCTTCCTCGCCGCTTTCTTCCCCACCCTGCTCAACACCATCGCCGCAGTCCACCAGGTCCCCAACCGGCTTCTTGAAGCGGCCGCCATGCTCGGTACCCGTCCCGGCCACGAACTGTACAAAATCGTGATCCCCGCAGCCGCACCGGGCATCATCAGCGGTCTACGTATCGCGCTGGGCCTGTCCTGGGTCATCCTCGTCGTGGGTGAAACCACCGGAATCCGGATCGGGCTCGGCGCCATGATCAACGAAGCCCAGGAAGTATCCAAAACCGACCTCATCGTCGCCGGAATGATCTTCATCGGCTTCATGGGCTTCCTCACCGACCGGATCCTCGTCGGGCTCGTCAAAATTTTTTCCGGCCGGCGCCCCATCCTCGCCGCACACGCCTGACGATGCGCCCACCAACTCAAGGAACGAACATGCGAATTGAACCCGTCCCCCATGCAGCACGAGCAGGATCCATTTCGATAACCGGACTCGGCAAAAGCTACGGCAGAAGCATCTCGGCCATGAAAGACGTCAATCTCGACATCGCCTCCGGTGAGTTCGTCGCTATCGTCGGCGCCAGCGGCTGCGGCAAAAGCACGCTGCTGCGGATCCTGGCAGGTTTCGAGAAACCATCCACCGGAGAAGTGCTCGTCGAAAGGCAACCGGTCCAGGGTCCCGGCCCGGACAGGGGAGTCGTCTTCCAGGACTACGGATTGTTCCCATGGCTGACCGTCCGGGAAAATATCGCCTACGGGCCGAAGCAACAGCGCTACCCCTCCTCGACCGTCAAGGAAAGAACCGACGAATTCACCGACGTTGTCGGGCTCACCCGTTTCGCCGACAAGTTCCCTCACGAACTCTCCGGCGGCATGCAGCAAAGGGTCGCGATTGCACGAGTCCTGGCGAACCAGCCATCTGTCCTTCTCATGGACGAACCCTTCGGAGCACTGGACGCCCTGACCCGGTCCCAACTCCAGACAGAGCTCTCCCGTATCCACCGCCAAGTCGGAACCACGGTTCTTTTCATCACCCACAGCATCGAAGAAGCCGTGTTCCTGGCCGACCGCGTCGTCGTTATGGCCGGAGGCGCATCACACGGCGTACCAGGACACATCAAATCCATCATCGACATCAACCTCGGCCAGAACCGGGACGTGACCTCCGCGGAATTCAACATGCTCAAACGCGAAATATCCGAACTCGTCCATGAAGGCGTACAAGACGACGCAGCATAGGCCATCACCGGCCAGAGAGTCCGACGAGAAACAACGCGACCCGGACCGAGGAAGGCACCCCACTCTGGAAGGAAGCACCATGCCCGACAGGATAAAGAACCACTTCCTGAACTGCTTCACTTTCATCTCAGCAGGGACCGAATCAGGGCCACAGCACTGGTGGCTACTTCCCGGCGACTACCACTGCTACGACGCTTCCCCCGAAGACCCGGGAAGCAGTGACGGTGGGGCCGAGCACGACCAGAACCACGCTACGTAAACCCGCTCATGGATCCAGGGCGGGTAACAATCCACCAACATGCCTTAAGGTCAGCGATGCGTGGGACTGTCCGATAAACGGTGTGTGGGGTCCGGCGTTTTCATTAGTGGTTGGTTTTCTCGAACCGGCCCGCGAAGGTAATCGCGAACGCGTTCAG
>NZ_JADOUU010000026.1:0-24690 GCF_015751955.1 Arthrobacter sp. CAN_A214 | reverse complement strand
CCGGATGTGCGGTCACTTTCGGGACGGCCCCCGCGTGCACGGTCATCACCGGGACGACCGGATGTGCGGTCACTTTCGGGACGGCCCCCGCGTGCCCCGCGTGCACGGTCATCACCGGCGCGGCCCGTAGGCCGTCCGCGGCCGCCTGCACTGTCCGACGGCCTGCCGCCTGAGGCGGCGCCGCGGCGCGGGTTATTCCGTCCGGAGCCGGATCCTGGCGCCTGTGTCATCAATTCGTCCTTCTGGTTAGCATTCTTAGTACGTCGTATCGTCGAAATCCCCGAGGTTCTCCAGGCCGGGCAGGTGAGGCGCGAGCCGCGGCAGCTCGGCCACACTGCCAAGTCCCAATCTTTCCAGAAAATACGGGGTGGTCCCGTAGAGGATTGCCCCGGTCTCCGGATCGGTCTCCACCTCGGCAACGAGCCCGCGCTGCGTGAGGGTGCGGACCACCGAATCCACATTGACACCGCGGATGGCTGAAACCCGCGCACGGGAGACTGGTTGACGATACGCGATCACCGCAAGCGTTTCGAGTGCGGCTTGTGAAAGGCGGGACGTCTGGCCTTCGAGGACAAACGCCGCCACCACTGGAGCAAACCAGTTCCGGGAAAAAATGCGCCATCCGCCGGCGAGGCTGCGCAGCTCGAAACCGCGCGGTTGGAGAGCATCGACGCTCTGCGGGCCTTTCCCAGTATAGCCGTCGTACTCACGCTGCAGTTCCACGAGCATTTCCGTCACCTGCCCGGCGGGCACACCCAGCGCCAGGGCCAGCTCGGTCTCGGTCACCGGCTTCTCCACCACCATCAGGACAGCCTCGAGCGCGCCTTTCAGTCCGCCCGGCTGGTCCGCGGGGTTGTATGCCGCGGGACTGTATCCGGCGTCGCTGGACGCGTCATCGCCGTCGGGACGATCAGGTCCTTCAACCATTTCCTCTCCCACCGCTCCCGTCACCATTTCCGATGGGCCTACCCTCGGTCGTTACGGCGAGTGGTGCCGCGTCGACGCCGGAGTCCGCCGTTGGTGCCCCTGGGCGCGGCCCGTCGGTCCCAGCACCCCAGCGGAAGAGGAGCACACCCAGCGGTGCTTCCTGTTCGAAGGAGATGACTGCGTCCCGAATCAGTTCCAGCAGAGCCAGGAAACGCGCGACGACGACAGCCCGGTGTCCGGCGTCGGCGGTGAGTTGGCCGAAGGACATCGAAGGAGCTCCCTTCAGCAATGCCCCGATCAGCTCGGCCTGGTCAGCCACGCTGACCCGTTGGAAGTGGAGGTGGCCGAGGCTCACCTCACTGCGCGCGGGTTCCCGTGGCGAAAGCACTTTCCGGGCCAGGGCGGCGAAGTCCTCCGGAGAGGACTGCCATACCAACTCGGGCAGCATCGCGGCGAACAGTGGCTCCAACGGCGCCTTGCGCGGGTACCGGTCAACCTCCTCGTCGAGCTTGCCGGCCAATTGGCGCGCGATCTCCTTGAAGGCCCGGTACTGGAGCAGCCGCGCGAAGAGGAGGTCTCGCGCCTCGAGCAGGGCGATGTCCTCATCATCCTCAACTGCCCCCGAAGGCAGGAGCCTCGCGGCTTTGAGGTCGAGGAGCGTTGCCGCCACGACAAGGAACTCACTCGCCTCATCGAGGTTCCACTCCCCCTCGGAGACCTGGATCCGGCGAATATGGGCGAGGAATTCGTCAGTCACCTCGGCAAGGGCCACTTCGGTGATGTCCAGCTCCCGCTTGGAGATCAGGTTCAGGAGAACCTCGAACGGGCCGGTGAAGTTGGAGAGGTGCAGTTGGAAGACCGCCTTCGCCTCCGGCGGTACCGGCTTCGCTGCTGGAACGGCCGCGGACTGGAACCCCGGAGCGGGCATGGCCTGCACCCGCTAGGGCGCTCCACCCCTCGCGATCAGCTCTTTGGCCAGCCTGCGGTAGGCGTCGGCCCCGGAATGGTTGCCCGCATAGGAGGTGATCGGTTCGGCAGCAACTGTCGCATCGGCGAACTTGATGGTGCGCTTGATGACGGTTTCGAAGACCTTGTCCCCGAAGGCCTCGACCAGGCGGGCGATGACCTCCCTGCTGTGAAGCGTGCGCGCGTCATACATCGTCGCAAGCACTCCATCCACCTGCAGCCCGGGGTTGAGCCGGTCCTGGACCTTCTCGATGGTCTCGACCAGGAGTGCCACGGCACGCAGGGCGAAGAATTCGCAGATCAGCGGAATGATGACGCCGTGCGCTGCGGTGAGGGCGTTGACGGTGAGGAGTCCCAGGGATGGCTGGCAGTCGATGAGGATGACGTCGTAATTGTCGGAGACCCTGCGGAGCGCCCGGTCAAGGACCTGCTCACGCGCCACCTCGTTGACAAGCTGGACTTCGGCCGCGGAAAGGTCGATGTTCGCCGGCAGGAGATCTATGTTGTCGATCGCGGTGGTCCGGATGGCATCCTGGATGTCCACCTTGCGGTCCATCAGCACGTTGTACACGGTCACATCGAGCTCATGGGGATTGGTGCCCAGTCCCGCCGACAGTGCGCCCTGGGGGTCGAAATCCACGAGGAGGACGCGCCGTCCGGCTTCGGCGAGTGCCGCGCCCAGGTTGATCGTGGACGTGGTCTTTCCCACCCCGCCCTTCTGATTCACCATGGCGATGATGCGCGCAGGACCGTGGGAATCAAGGACCGGCGGCTCGGGGAATACCGTCACCGGCCGGCCCGTGGGTCCAATTTCAGCTTCGGCTGCGTTCTGCAGAGTTGTGAAACCCTGTTCGCTACTCACGTATTTCTCCACGCTTCCATTGGTATTGCCGCCCGGCCGCATGCCGTTTTTCAGCGACCCGCCACACTTGTTCTTCCTCAACCGTACAACCGCCTTCGGCGGCCCTCGGGCAAATGTTCGCGGGGTGGGCGCGAGCCTTGATCCTCAACTTGAGGTCGAACGTTGCCGGTACGGCGGTGTCCATGCCGGGTATAAGCCTAACGAAAAAGTACCAGGTGCATGGAAGGACCAGAGGAGCGGCCCTTCCATGCACCCGGTACTGGGCAGGAGTGTCGACCCCTAGCTGGCCCGGGTGCCGCTTCCGGCGACGATGTCGGTCCGGGCTTCAGCGCCGGCTTCGACGTCGTCGTCGTCGTCGAACCGGTTGTGGTCCGAGCTCATGGTTTCCTCGTCGAACGGCAGGCGTCCCTCGAGGACCTCGTCGACGCGGGCACGGTCGATCTCCTTCGTCCACGTGCCGATCAGCACGGTGGCCACGGCGTTCCCCGTGAAGTTGGTGAGCGCGCGGGCCTCGGACATGAAACGGTCGATGCCGACGATCAGGCCGACACCCTCCACGAGATCCGGCCGGTGCGACTGGAGGCCGCCGGCCAGTGTGGCAAGACCGGCACCGGTGACGCCGGCAGCACCCTTGGAGGCGATGATCATGAACACCAGCAGCGAGACCTGCTCACCCAGGGCGAGGGGCGTGCCCATTGCGCTGGCGACGAAGAGCGACGCCATGGTGAGGTAGATCGCGGTTCCGTCGAGGTTGAACGAGTAGCCGGTGGGCACCGTCACACCGACCACGGGCTTGGACACACCGACGTGTTCCATTTTGGCGATGAGCCGCGGCAGCGCGGCTTCCGAGGAGGACGTCGAGAAAATAAGCAGGTACTCGCGGCCCAGGTACTTCATCAGCTTGAAGATGTTGACCCCGGTGACGATCTTGAGCAGACCGCCCAGGATGACCACGATGAAAAGGGCGCAGGTGATGTAGAAAGCGATCATCAGGGTGAACATGCTCACGATCGCCTGGACGCCGGTCTCCCCGACGACGGCGGCAATGGCACCGAAGGCGCCGATCGGCGCCAGCCACATGATCATCACGAGGATGCGGAACACGAGGGCCTGGATGTGCCCGATGCCGCGGAGGATCGGGCGACCCGCCGAACCCATCTTCTGCAGCGCGAACCCGACGAGCAGTGCCACGAAGAGGGTCTGCAGGATACTCGGGCCGGTCAACGACGAGAGCAGCGTAGTGGGGATGATGCCGAGGAGGAAGCCCACGGTTCCGCTGGAGGCTTCGTCGGACACCGGCGCCTCATAGCTGGAGGCGCCGATGTCGAGGCCTTCGCCCGGATCGATGAGGTTACCCACCACGAGGCCGATGGCGAGCGCGAAGGTCGACATCAGCATGAAGTAACCGAGGGCAAGCCCACCGACCTTCCCGACAGTCGCCGCCTTGGCGATCGAACCGATGCCCAGCACGATGGTGCAGAAGATGATCGGCGCGATCATCATCTTGATCAGGGCGATGAAGCCCGTGCCGAGGGGTTTGAGCGCGATGGCGAGTTCCGGGGCAACAAGGCCGAGGATTGCGCCGAGGATCACCGCCGCAATGACCGCGATGTACAGGTAATGGGTCTTGTCGACCTTTTTGCGGGGTGTTGCTGATCCCCCGCGGGATCGGAATGGCGCCATAGCCATGAGGAGCTCCAATGTTGTGTGCCGCCCGGTAGGACCGGCGTACCGAGCCCATTCTCGGTCCGCGGGAGGTATGGCCAGGTGGCTGGTCAGATGATGTGCTGTGCTCGCCATCCTGCCAGCAGGGGTGACGCCGATCACCCTTGCGTTCATACTGGTCGTGGGTGCCCGGCTAGACTTGGAACGCATTCGAGAGGAAACCGGTTACTGCGTGAAACGATGGAGCCTTGCCCGCCAGTTCTTCGCCGGTCAGCTGGTCTTCGTCTTCCTGTTGACCTCCTGCATTTCCTGGGTGCTGTACCTGGACGCGGAACAGAACACCTACGACGCGGCGTCCGAGCGTATGTTGTCCGTAGCGGGCACGATCGCCCTCGATCCGCTCGTCCGGGACGCGGTGGGCGGGCCGGATCCGGCGGCGGAACTCCAGCCGCACGCGGTGGCGGTGATGGACGGACTCGGAGTCGACTTCGTGACCATCATGGCCCCGGACCGTACCCGTTACACGCACCGCAATCCGGAACAGATCGGCCTCCCCTACATCGGTTCGATTGCCGAGGCACTGGCAGGGAGACCGCACATCGAAACCTACACCGGGACACTGGGGCCCTCCATCCGTGCGATCGCGCCGGTGAAGGACTCCTCCGGCACCGTGGTGGCCATGGTGGCGGCGGGAATCACGGTGGACCGGGCCGCGATCGCGCGTAATGCCCAATTGCCGCTGGTCGGGCTGATCGCGCTCGGGGCACTCAGTTTCGGTGCGCTGTCCTCCTTCGTCCTCAGCCGCCATCTCCGCAGGGCGACGCTGGGCCTCGGAACCGGTGAACTTGCACGGATGTTCGTCTTCTACGACTCGGTGCTCCACTCGGTGCGCGAGGGACTGCTGCTCACCGACCCGGAGGGGCGCCTGATCCTCTACAACGACCAGGCAGCACGACTCCTGGGGCTTGACGGGAACCGTGCCGGTCAGCCCGCCCGCGCCGCTGACCTGTGCCTGCCGGCTTCACTCACGGAGCTGCTGACCAGCGGACGACACGCTTTCGACGAGGTCCACCTGACGGAGAGCCGGGTCCTTGTGCTGAACCAGGCACCGGCGGTGCCGCCGGTAGGGAACAACACCAAAGGAACGACCCCGGGCGGGAAGAGTCCTTCTGAAACCGGTTCACTCGGGACAGTGACCACCATCCGGGACCACACCGAGATCGAATCCCTGTCCGGCGAACTGCAGACCCTGCGTACCCTCGCCGAGGCACTGCGGGCGCAGACGCACGAGCACGCCAATCGGCTGCACACCATCGTGTCCCTCATCGAACTGGACCGGCGCGCCGACGCCCTCGAGTTCGCGACGAAGGATCTCCAGCAGTCGCAACAGTTGACCGATCGCGTGGTCGCCGCCGTGGATGAACCTTTCGTTGCCGCGCTCCTGGTGGGCAAGGCCGCGCAGGCCAACGAACGCGGCATCGATCTTTCCATCGAGGTGGAGGAGGCGGTGGGTGACGCCGGCATCGAGGCGGGTGATCTCGTCACCATTGTCGGGAACCTGCTCGACAACGCCTTCGATGCGGCGGCGGCATCGGACGGGCGCCGCGTCAATCTGGCCTTCGGCGGCGCCGGAGGGCCGCGGGGCGGTCTGACCCTGGTGGTCGAGGACAGCGGTCCCGGCCTCCTGGCCGGTGACCGTCGGAGGGCCTTCGATCTGGGTTTCTCCACCAAGGAGCACTCGGGGCGCGGCCGCGGAATCGGCCTCGCCCTGGTGCGGCAGGCGGTCCAACGGCACGGCGGCACCCTCGAAGTGACGACGTCGGAGCTGGGTGGCGCCGCATTCGCCGTCGTCCTGCCCACCCGAGCCGAAGTCCTGCCCACCGCGGGCACACTGTAGTGGCCGGGATCCGTGTCCTCGTGGTGGAGGACGACCCGATCGCGGCCGACGCCCATGCCGAATACGTCCGGCGACTTGACGGGTTCACACTCGCCGGGGTGGCACGGACCGGTGCCGAGGCGATGGCCTTCCTCTCGCCCGTCAGCAGGGGAGCCGCCGGAGGGGGACAACCGGTTGATCTCCCGCCGACGGGTTCGTCCACCGGGGTCGACCTCATCCTGCTCGACATGAACCTGCCCGACGCCCATGGACTCGACATCATCCGCAGGATCCGCGGTCTCGGCCTTCCCACCGATGTCATAGCCATCACGGCCGTCCGGGACCTCCAGGTGGTCCGGTCGGCGATTTCCTCGGGAATCGTGCAGTATCTCATCAAGCCGTTCACCTACTCCGCTTTTTCCGAGAAGCTCACCAGCTACGAGGGGTTCCGGAAGAATCTGACAGGTCAGGCCGCCTCGACCACCCAGTCGGAGGTCGACCACGCCCTCGCCGCCCTCCGTCCCGCGGCGTCCAGAGCGTTCCTCCCCAAGGGGCTGTCGGAAGAAACCCTTCGCGCCGTCGTCCAGCACCTCAAGGAATTGACCGAGCCGACCTCCGCCCTCGAGATCGCTGAGAGCCTCAACCTCTCGAGGGTGACTGCCCGCCGCTACCTGGAATATCTTGCCGAGCAGGAGTCGGCCCGGCGCACACCCCGTTACGGCACCCGGGGCAGGCCCGAATTCGAGTACCGCTGGGCCCGCTGAGTCAGCGTCACCGTCCGGGTGGTGGAACGCCGGCGCGAAGAAGGGGAACAAGGGAGTCGAGGACATCCGCATCCTCGATGGTCGAGGGAACCGTGTACCTCTCCCCTGCCGCAATCTGCCGCATGGTCTTTCGAAGGATCTTCCCCGACCGGGTTTTCGGCAGCGCGTCCACCACGACTGCGTCCCGGAAGTCCGCCACCGGGCCGATCAGTTTACGGACCAGGGCCACCAGCTCACGCTGCAGCTCGGCGTGATCGACGGTCTCTCCGGCCTTGAGCACGACGTAGCCGCTGGCCCGCTGGCCCTTCAGCGCATCCTCCAACCCGATCACCGCACACTCGGCAACGGCAGGATGCTGAGCCAGAGCCTGCTCGATCGCTCCGGCGGACAGCCGGTGCCCTGCCACATTGATCACGTCGTCGGTCCGCCCCATGACGAAGAGGTAACCGTCGTCATCGGCGTACCCCGAGTCTCCGCTGACGTAGTACCCCTCGAGTGCCCGGAGGTATGCCTGCTCGTAGCGCTCGTCACTGCCCCACAGCGTCGCCAGCGCCCCCGGCGGCAATGGCAGGCGGAGGGCGATGGTGCCCTCGGTTCCCGTCGGTACCGGCGTACCCTCGCCATCCACGATCGCCAGGTCGAAGCCCGGTGACGGCAACGACGGCGAACCCGGTTTGACGGGAACCCCGCCCAGGCCCCGGGGGTTGGCACAGATGGGCCACCCCGTCTCGGTCTGCCACCAGTTGTCGATGACGGGAACCCCGAGCACGCCACCGATCCAGGAGAAGGTTCCGGTGTCCAGTCGCTCTCCCGCCGAGAACAGGAGTCGCAGGGTCGAAATGTCGTAGTTGCCAAGGGCGGCAGCCGTCGGGTCAGCGCGGCGGACGGCGCGCAGCGCCGTGGGAGCGGTGAACATGACGGTGACGCCGTGGGCCTCGATCAGCCGCCAGAACGCGCCGGCGTCGGGGGTCCCCACCGGCTTGCCCTCGTACAGGACCGTCGTGGCTCCCGCCAGCAGCGGGCCGTACACGATGTAGGAGTGCCCCACCACCCAGCCGACGTCCGACGCCGTCAGCATCACATCTCCCGGCCCGACGTCGAAGATGTTCCTCATCGACCAGGTGAGCGCGACGGCATGGCCGCCGTTGTCGCGGACCACGCCCTTGGGTGATCCCGTGGTTCCGGAGGTGTAGAGGATGTACAGGGGGTCGGTGGCTCCGACGTCCACCGGGTCCGCCGGCGTGGCGTTGGCGGCGGCATGGTCCCAGTCGAGCCAGCGGCGGGAGGGCTGGTCATAGTCCGTCGCGGCGGCGGCGAACCCGTCCCGGTGCTTCACGATCACCGCGCAGCCCTGCGCGCCGGCGAGGTCCAGCGCCTCGGCCACTGCCGGAAGGTATTCGACGCGCCGGGACGGTTCGAGGCCGCCGGTCGCGGTGAGGATGACCTTCGGGGCCGCATCCCGGATCCGTGAGGCGAGCTCGGCCGGCGCGAATCCTCCGAACACCACTGAGTGCACGGCCCCGAGCCGTGCCACGGCGAGCATCGCGATGACGGCTTCGGGAACCATGGGCAGGTAGATCAGTACCCGGTCCCCCCTGCCCACACCCTGGCGGCGCAGTACTCCGGCGAACCGTGCCACCTCGTCCCGCAACTGCGCGTAGGTGAAGTGCTGTCGGGTCGCAAGCATCGCGGAGTCATACACCAGCGCCATGGTGTCCCCGCGTCCGGCCAGGACATGGCGGTCCAGGGCGTTGAACGACGTATTGAGGCTGGCCCCCGGAAACCACCGGTAAAGCGGTGCGCGGCTGCTATCCAGCGCCTGCCCGGGCGCGGTGGTCCACGAAACGGCCTCGGCGGCCTCGAGCCAGAAGGCCGCCGGGTCCTCGATACTCCGTCGGTGGAGGGCCCTGTACCCCTCCACGGCCGGATCCCCCGCGAAGGACGGCGAAACGTCAGGAGTACCAGGAGGCTGCCTGCTTTTTTCGGAGTCCACGGCGATCCTTTACGGAGAGGATGGAATGCACCTCATGCTACGGCTCCCGATGCTATTCCTCCAGACACGGTGTATCCGCCGTGTATACAGAAGCGCGGCTCATAACGGTATGTTCCGCCAAATCCTTGCCCGCTTCGCTACCTTTGTATACATTGGACACGAATGATGTGCAGGATAACGACGGAGGAGGAAGATATGCGGGCCAGCGACCGTGCGTATGAGTCCCTTCGCTCCGACATCATCGGCTGGCGGCTCCCGCCGGGTTTCGTCCTGGCGGAGGTTGAACAGTCAGCCCGCCTCGGCGTCTCACGGACGCCGCTGCGCGAGGCGCTGTCGCGGCTCATCTCCGAAGGACTGGCGGCACCGTCCAGCGGACGCGGCGTCGTCGTGACCGACATCTCCCTCGGACTCGTGGCCGACCTCTTCGCCGTCCGGATCCCCCTCGAATGCACCGCCGTCCGGCTCGCCGCCCTGCATGGCGACCCGACGGTGTTCACCGTTCTCGGCGAACGCTTCACCCGGGCGGGACCGCTGATCGATGCCGGTGATTCCGGCCGGGACCGCTACTACGCGCTGGTTGCCGAACTCGACGCAGCCGTGGACCAGGCGGCAGGCAATCCCTACCTCCTGCAGGCCCAGCGCCACCTGCGAACCCAGCTCGTGCGGATCCGGCGCCTGGCCCGCGACAACCGGAAACGGCTCCATGCCTCCGCGGGCGAGCACGCGCAGATCGCCTCCGCGATCAGCGCCGGCAATGGAGAGCTCGCATCCGCGGCCATGCAGGTGCACCTGCACAACAGCCTCCAGCACCTGCTGGCAGCAAGAACCGACAACGATTCCGACGGCGCTGAACAGCCGTACCTTCGAAAGGAACACCATGGTTGAGCTCCACCCCGTCCGTGTCCACCGCAGCGACGAGAATCTCGGCCGCGCCGGCCAACTCGCCTACCGGATCGCCGAGGTGGCGACCGATCCTGTCGAGGTCACCGCGGAGGTCACGGAAATGGTGATCAACCGCATCATCGACAACGCCTCGGTGGCGCTCGCCTCGCTCAACCGCGCCCCGGTCGTCGCCGCACGTGCGCAGGCAGGAAGTCATCCGGTGTCGGCCAACGGATCCGGCGCGGCGGTCTTCGGAGTGGAAGCCCCCACCTCGCCCGAATGGGCGGCCTGGGCCAACGGCGTCGCGGTGCGTGAACTCGACTACCACGACACGTTCCTCGCCGCAGATTACTCCCACCCCGGAGACAACATCCCCCCCATTCTCGCCGTTGCCCAGCACACGGGCAGTTCCGGGCGCGACCTCATCCGCGGCATAGCGACGGGCTACGAGATCCAGGTCAACCTCGTGAAGGCCATCTGCCTCCACGAACACAAGATCGACCATGTGGCGCACCTCGGGCCGTCGGCGGCCGCGGGCATCGGTACCCTCCTGGGGCTGCCATCGGAAACCATTTTCCATGCCGTCGGACAGGCACTCCACACGACGACGGCCACCCGGCAGTCGCGCAAGGGTGAAATCTCGACCTGGAAAGCGCACGCGCCGGCCTTCGCCGGCAAGATGGCCGTCGAGGCCGTGGATCGGGCGATGCGCGGCCAGACGTCCCCCACGCCCATCTACGAGGGCGAGGACGGCGTGATCGCCTGGCTGCTCGACGGGCCCGAGGCACGCTACGAGGTTCCGCTGCCCGCGGCGAGTGAGCCCAAACGCGCCATCCTCGACACCTACACCAAGGAGCACTCCGCCGAATACCAGGCCCAGGCGTGGATCGACCTCGCCCGCAGGCTGCACGGCGCACACCCCGGGCTCACCGATCCCTCCGAGGTCCGGAGCATCGTCATCCACACCTCACACCACACGCATTATGTGATCGGCTCCGGCGCCAACGATCCGCAGAAATACGATCCGACGGCCTCACGCGAGACCCTCGACCACTCGATTCCATACATCTTCACTGTGGCGCTGCAGGACGGCCGCTGGCACCACGTCGACTCCTACGCACCCGAGAGGGCTGCACGGCCCGATACGGTGGCTTTGTGGCAAAAGGTCACCACCGTCGAGGATCCTGAATGGACGCGCCGCTACCACTCGCTGGACATCGCCGAGAAGGCCTTCGGGGGCAGGGTGGAAATCACCCTCGCAGACGGCACCGTCCTCACCGACGAGATCGCTGTGGCCGACGCCCACCCGCTCGGTGCCCGGCCCTTCACCCGGGAACAGTACGTGGCGAAGCTGCGCACGCTTGCGGACGGCGTCGTCGAGGACACCGAACTCGAGCGGTTCCTCGCCGCCGTCGTGCGGCTCCCCGACCTTGAGGCAGGAAGCCTCGACCAGCTCAACATCACTGCCCGGGACGGGTACATCAACCCGTCCGCGGCTCCGCTCGGGCTCTTCTAGGAAGGCAACAGGATGCTGTACTCATCGATTCCACCCGAACAGAAGCGCATCGCACTGCGCGACGGCCTGGCGTCCGGGACCCTCCAGCAGTTCCCCGGGGCCTTCAACCCGCTCTCGGCCCGTCTCATCGAGGACAAGGGCTTCGACGGCGTCTACATCTCGGGGGCGGTGCTGGCCAATGACCTGGGCCTTCCGGACATCGGCCTGACGACGCTGACGGAGGTGGCGCAGCGCGCCGGGCAGATTGCCCGCATGACCGACCTCCCGGCGATAGTCGACGCCGACACCGGCTTCGGCGAACCGATGAACGTCGCGCGGTCCGTCCAGGAACTGGAGAATGCCGGACTCGCGGGGTGCCACATCGAGGACCAGTTCAATCCGAAGCGCTGCGGCCACCTGGACGGCAAGAATGTGGTGGACCTGGAGACGGCGGTGAAGCGCATCCGCGCCGCGGCCGATGCCCGGCGCGACGCGAACTTCCTCATCATGGCACGCACCGATATCCGCGGCACCGACTCCCTGGAAGCCGCGCAGGACCGGGCTCGGGCACTCGTGGATGCCGGAGCCGACGCGATATTCCCGGAGGCGATGCGCGATCTGTCCGAATTCCAGGCCATGCGGGACGCCGTGTCGGTGCCGATCCTGGCGAACATGACCGAGTTCGGAAAGAGCAGCCTGTTCACGACCCGGCAGCTCCAGGAGGCCGGCGTGAATGTGGTGATCTACCCGGTCACCCTCCTCCGCAGCGCCATGGGCGCCGCGGAGCGTACGCTGGACTCGATCAAAGCCAATGGAACCCAGCAGCACGCGGTGCCCGAGATGCAGACCAGGGCCCGCCTCTACGAGCTGGTGGACTACGAGTCGTACAACCGGTTCGACTCCTCGGTCTTCAACTTCCGGGTGCCGGACGGCCGTTGAGCACCAGGCCCGGCACCGCCTGTCCACCCGAGTATCTCATCGCGACGAATGCACCACGAAGGAGTTCCCTGTGACCGAACCCCAGATCCACAAGGGCCTTGCCGGCGTGACGGTCGACTACACGGCCGTCTCCAAGGTGAACCCCGACAGCAACTCGCTGCTGTACCGGGGGTACCCCGTGCAGGAACTCGCTGCCCGGTGTTCCTTCGAGGAGGTGGCCTACCTGCTCTGGAACGGTGAACTGCCCACCGCCGACCAACTCGCCGAGTTCACCGGGTACGAACGCACCCACCGCAACCTGCCGGAGAACATCGTCACGGCCATCGACCTGCTGCCGCTCACCAGCCACCCCATGGACGTCGGGCGGACCGCGGTCTCCGTGATGGGCGCCTGTCACCCGCTGGCCTCCGACAGTTCGGTCGAGGCCAACCTGGAGAAGGCGACCTCGCTGTTCGCCGCCTTTCCCGCCGTCGTCGCCTACGACCAGCGCCGCCGCCGGAACGAGCCGCTCGTCGAGCCGCGGGAAGATCTCGGTTATGCCGCCAACTTCCTGTGGATGACCTTCGGCGAGGAAGCCCCGGAGGAAGTGGTGGACGCCTTCAACGTGTCGATGATCCTCTACGCGGAGCACTCCTTCAATGCCTCGACGTTCACTGCCCGCGTCATCACCTCCACCCTCGCCGACCTCCACTCGGCCGTGACGGGTGCAATCGGAGCACTGAAGGGCCCGTTGCACGGCGGGGCCAATGAGGCAGTGATGCACACGTTCGAGGAGATCGGCATCCGGAAGGACGAGTCCGAGGAAGAGGCCGCAGCCCGGGCCAAAGCGTGGATGGAGGACGCCCTCGCGCAGAAGAAGAAGGTCATGGGCTTCGGACACCGCGTGTACAAGAACGGCGATTCACGCGTTCCCACGATGAAGGCCGCACTCGACGCCATGATCGCCTACTACGGCCGCGACGAGATCCTCGGGCTCTACAGCGGACTGGAACACGCCATGGACGAGGCGAAGAACATCAAGCCGAACCTCGATTATCCCGCCGGCCCCACCTACCACCTCATGGGCTTCGATACGGAGATGTTCACGCCGCTGTTCATTGCCGCACGCATCACCGGCTGGACGGCCCACATCATGGAGCAGGTGGCGTCGAACTCCCTGATCCGCCCGCTGAGCGCCTACAACGGTCCGGACGAGCGGCACCTCAGCTAACGGCTGGTCTTCACAACGGCGGTATCTACGCCCTCGTTGTCGTCCTTCAGGGTGATGGAGGCGGTGAAGGCCCTGCCCTCCACCACGAGTGGCACCCAGAGAGCGGCGTCCTCCCACATGCCCTCCCACGGCAGGGCATCCTCGGGGAACCACTCGGGGTCAACCTCGTCGCTGGCATACAGGGCGCCCGTGTAGCGCTCCGCCGTGAAGATGGAGCCGATCATGTTGAAGTCGGGACGGGAGGGGAAGTCCCACGTGACAGTGCCGAGGAAGGTGAGGTCCCCGCCTTCCACACCGAGGCCCGCTTCCTCGAAGACCTCGCGTGCGGCTGCCTGGACGGCCGATTCACCCGGTTCCAGCTTCCCGCCCAGAGCGACGATGCGCCCGGCCCCGAACCCTGTCTTCTTGAGCCCCAGGAGCACGCGGCGGGCGGGTCGGGCGTCGGGCCCGATGGCGCCGGCGTGGAAGGAGTCGAAAAGAAAGCACAGTGCCACCGGGCGGAAGAAGCTTCCGCTGGGTTCGGGAAGTCCGTCCAACGCCATGGCGTGTCGCCCGCGCCTAGCCGAGTGCCCGGGGATGCGCCGCAGCATACACTTCCCGCACGGTGTCGGCCGTGACGAGCGTGTACACCTGCGTGGTGGTCACCGACGCGTGGCCCAGCAACTCCTGCACCACGCGGACGTCGGCTCCACCCTCGAGGAGGTGGGTTGCGAAGGAGTGCCGCAGGGTGTGCGGAGAAACCTCCCGGGTGACCCCCGCTTTCTGGGCCGCCGACTTGAGGATGGACCAGGCGCTCTGGCGGCTGAGCCGGCCACCCCGCATATTGAGGAACAGCGCCGGGCTCCCCGCGCCTCCTCCTGCCAGGACCGGCCGGCCCCGCACCAGATAGGAATCGATGGCCTTCGCCGCATAGGAACCGAGCGGGACGAGGCGCTCCTTCGACCCCTTGCCGAACAGCCGCACGATCGCGGGACCGGTTCCGTGCCGGTCCAGGACGTCGTCGACGTCGAGCCCCACCGCTTCACTGATCCGCGCCCCGGTCGAGTACAGGAATTCGAGCAGGGCCCGGTCCCGCTGACCCGACGGCGTTTCGGTGTCCACCGCCTCGAGGATCCGCACCACGTCATCGACCGAGATCGCCTTCGGCAGCCGTTGCCCGGCGAGGGGCGGGTGCACGTCCCGGGCCGGATCCGCGGGGGTCACTCCCTCCAGGGCCCAGAAACGGTGGAGACCCCGCACTGCCACCACCGTGCGTGCGGTGGAGCGCGGGCTGAGCGGCGACTGCCCGTCGGATCCGGTGGCCACTGCCTGCGCGAAGGCAGTGACGTCGTGCCGGGTGATGGCAGCGGTGGCGCTGATCCCGCGGGCCATCAGGAAGCGGTGGTAACGGAGGAGGTCTCGGCGGTAAGCCGAGAGAGTGTTCACTGACAGCCCGCGCTCCACCGCCATGTGCTGGAGGTACTCGGTCATCAGGCGGCCCGGCCCGGACTCCAGGAGCTCGTCGGTCGCCGTTCTCCCCGCAGAGGCAGGCATGGTCAGCCCCGCAGTACTGCACCGTTGGGCCAGGTCGAGTGCCTGCTAGGGTGCTCGGGCCAGGGCGAGGAAGCAGGGCGGAGGCCGTCGAAGCCCCGCTCGCGGGCCACCCGGGCAGCCAGGACCGCGGCGGCTGCGGAAGGACTGTGGATGCGCCCGTCGAGCACGGCGGCCACGGCGTCGTCGAGGTCCACCCAGAGCGGTTCGATCTCGGCCTCCTCGTGCGTGCGGAAGTGGAGTTCGTGCTCCGGCACCGGGCCGATGCCACGCGCCAGGTAGACGCGCAGCGCCTCGGAGGAGGAACCCGGCGAGAGGAACAGGTCGATGAGCACGTTCCACCGGGTCGCCGTGAGGTCGGCCTCCTCAGCGAGTTCCCGCGCGGCGGCGTCGAGGAAGTCCTCGCCCTCTTCGTCGAGCAGCCCGGCGGGGATCTCCCAGAGGAGCATCCGCACCGGATGCCGGTACTGGCGGATGAGCAGCACCTGGTCCTTCTCGTTCAGAACGAGGACCGCCACTGCGCCCGGGTGCCGGATATAGTCCCGGGCGATGCGCTCGCCGCCGTCGGTCAGCGAGAACTCGTCCCTCACGACATCCCAGATCCGCCCCTGATACACCGCGGCCGAGGTGTGCAGCCTCCTCGGGCTTTGCTCGTCCCCGAATCCTGCAGGGCTGTGCACTCCGGGTGCCGGCAGCTCACCCACGGCTACGCTTTGGCCCCACGGCGATCTAGCGCTGCCCGAACGAGCCCCGCGAACAGCGGGTGGGGGCGGGTGGGGCGTGAACTGAGCTCGGGGTGCGCCTGGGTGGAGACGTAGTACGGGTGCACGTCCCGGGGAAGCTCGGCGAACTCCACCAGCTCGCCGTCCGTCGTCGTGCCCGAGAAGACGAGCCCGCTGTCACTGATCTGTGTCCGGAACTCGTTGTTCACTTCGTAGCGGTGGCGGTGGCGCTCGGAAACGGTCGTCTTCCCGTAGGTAGCTGCAACCACCGACCCCTCGGTGAGCTTCGCTTCCCACAGGCCGAGCCGCATGGAGCCGCCCATGTCGCCCTCTCCTGCCACGATGTGGAGCTGCTCCGCCATGGTGGCGATCACGGGGTATTTGGTGTCGGGCTCGAATTCGCTCGAGGAGGCGCCCTCGAGGCCCACGACGTTGCGCGCGTACTCGATGACCATGCACTGCAGGCCGAGGCACAGGCCCAGCGTCGGAATCCTGTTCTCCCTCGCATACGTCAGGGCACCGAGCTTGCCCTCGAGGCCCCGGATCCCGAATCCGCCGGGTACGCAGATGGCATCCACGCCGCTGAGGGCGTTGCGGGCGCCTTCGGGGGTCTCGCAATCATCGGACGGCACCCACTTGATGTCCACCTTCGTCTTGTTGGCGAACCCGCCCGCCCGCAGCGCCTCCGTGACCGAGAGGTAGGCGTCGGGCAGGTCGATGTACTTGCCGACCAGCGCCACCTCGACGTGGTGCTTGGGATTGTGGACGACGTCGAGGAGCTTGTTCCACTTGGTCCAGTTGACGTCCTTGAACTTCAGGTCGAGGGCCTGGACGATATACGCGTCGAGCCCCTGCGCATGCAGGACCTTGGGGATGTCATAGATGCTCGCGGCATCGGCTGCGTTGACGACGGCGTCGAGGTCGACGTCGCACATGCGGCCGATCTTCTCCCGCATGGCCAGGGGCACCTCACGGTCGGAGCGGATGACGATCGCATCGGGCTGGATGCCGATCGAGCGCAGCATCGCCACCGAGTGCTGTGTCGGCTTGGTCTTCAGCTCCTGCGACGGGCCGATGTACGGAACCAGTGAGACATGGACGAAGAAGACATTGTTGCGGCCGACGTCCTGCCGGACCTGCCGGGCCGATTCGAGGAACGGCTGCGACTCGATGTCGCCGACGGTTCCGCCGATCTCGGTGATGATGACATCCGGCGCCCGCTTCGGACTTGCGGGTTCCGCGGGAAGCCGCATCCTCCGCTTGATCTCGTCGGTGATGTGCGGAATGACCTGGACGGTATCGCCGAGGTACTCACCGCGCCGCTCCTTCGCGATGACGGTGGAGTAGACCTGGCCCGTGGTGACGTTGGCTGAACCATCGAGGTTCTCGTCGAGGAACCGCTCGTAGTGGCCGATGTCGAGATCGGTCTCGGCGCCGTCCTCGGTGACGAAGACCTCCCCGTGCTGGAACGGGTTCATGGTGCCGGGATCGACGTTGAGGTAGGGATCGAGCTTCTGCATCGTGACGGAGAGACCGCGTGCCCGGAGCAGGTGACCAAGGCTCGAGGCCGTCAGTCCCTTGCCGAGGGAGGAGGCGACGCCACCAGTCACGAAGATGTGTTTGGTCGTCTTGGCGGACTTCTGGAACCGGGAGTTTATTTGCTGCACCACGGGGTTGGAGCCTATCACTTGGAGGAGGTCCGCGCCGCATCGGCGAGGAGTTCCTCGGCGTGGGCCCGCGCGGATGCTGAGTCTTCCTGGCCCGCGAGCATGCGGGCCAGTTCGCGCACGCGCTCGGCGTCGGGGAGGACTTCGACGTCGCTGGCAGTGAATCCGCCATCGTCGTCCGAGGACGCCGCGCGGGAAACATTCTTGGTGACGCGGATGTGGCGCTCCGCGAAAGCGGCCACCTGGGGCAGATGGGTCACCACGATGACCTGGACATGCTCAGCGAGCATGGCGAGCCGCCGCCCGATCTCGACGGCGGCTTTTCCGCCCACCCCGGCGTCGACCTCGTCGAACACGAAGGTCGGCACAGGGTCGACGGCGGCAAGCACCACCTCGATGGCCAGCATCACACGGGAGAGTTCACCGCCCGAAGCACCCTTGCCGAGCGGCCGCGGCGCTGATCCCGGGTGGGGCTGGAGATTGAAGGAGATGTCGTCCTGGCCATGCGGCATCAGGGACCCTGCCGCGGTGACCTCGATGAGCAGGTTCGCATCGGGCATCGCCAGGGCACTCAGTTCCTCGCTGACCCGGGCGGCGAGGGTCTTGGCCGCGGCCCGGCGGAGCTCCGAGAGAAGGTCCGCGTGCTCATGCACCTCCCGGTCGAGTTCCTCGATGACCGCGCCCAGTTCGTCCACCCTGCTCGAATCACCGCTCAGCTCCTCGAGCCTCCGCGCACCCTGCTCCCGCCACCGGAGTACCTCGTCGATGGTGGGAGCGTATTTGCGCACGAGTACTGCAAGTTCGGCGCGGCGCGACTCCACCTCCGCGAGGCGGCCCGGACCTTCGCCGTCCAGTGCTGCCCCGTAGGCAGCGAGCTCACCCGAGATGTCCGCAAGGAGGTAGCCCACCTCGGCTACGCGACCTGCGAGCGACTCGAGGTCGGCATCGTGCTCCGCCACCGCTTCGAGTTGCCTCTTGGCTTCATCAACAAGCGAGACGGCGTCCGAGCTCGAGCCGAAATCTTCCGAAACCAGCGCGGAATGCGCGACGACGGCGGCGGTGCGCAGCTCCTCCACGTTGCCGAGGCGCATTGATTCCGCCTTCAACGCAGCGTCCTCGCCGGGCTGTGGCTCCACGGCGTCGATCTCAGCCAAGGCCGCCTCAAGGCTTTCTGCTTCCCGCACGCGCTCGCGCGCTTCGGCGCGAAGGCGGTCCCGCTCCGCCAGGGCGCCCCTCCAGCGACCGTACGCGTCGCCGTAGGTTCCAAGCTCCGCGGCAAGCGGCGCTCCCCCGAATTTGTCCAGTGCCGCGCGTTGGGCAGCCGCACCCTTCAGCCGGAGCTGATCGGACTGGCCATGCACCACCACCAACTGCTCGCCGAGCTCTGCGAGCACTCCCACCGGGGCGGACCTGCCGCCCACGTAGGCCCTGCTACGGCCCTCGCTGGTGACGGTGCGGGCGAGGATGAGCTCGGCCGCGCCGTCGTACTCCTCGAGGGCCGCCCCGGCCTCCGCTGCGCGTGCGGCGACGGCGCTGTTCGGCTCAAGACGCAGGATCGCCTCGGCGGACGCGGACTTCGCCCCCAGCCGTACAGCTCCGGCGTCGGACCGCGCTCCCCGGAGCAGCCCAAGGGCTGTGATCACCATGGTCTTCCCCGCCCCGGTTTCCCCGGTCACGACGGTGAGGCCGGGTCCCAGCGTGAGGGTGGCATCAGCGATGACGCCGAGGTCTCGGATGCGCATTTCCTCGATCATTTCGGCCGGCTCCCTTTTGCTGCGACGGGACCGCGCCAGCCCTGGATGGGCAGCTCGAATTTTCGGACGAGGCGTTCGGAGAACGGGGTCTGAGCGGTGCGGGCGAGACGCACGGGGATCGGCGAACGCCTCACCTCGATGCGCGCGCCAGGGGGGAGGTCGACACTCCGACGACCGTCGCACCACAGGACCCCCCTCGCGCCGGTCCGGGACAGCAGTTCCACGGCAAGGACCGACGACGGCGCCACCACCAGCGGTTTCGCGAACAGGGCGTGCGCGCTGATCGGGACCATCAATAGTGCTTCGACCTCAGGCCACACCACCGGGCCGCTGGCCGAGAAGGCATAAGCGGTGGAACCCGTGGGCGTTGCCAGCACCACTCCGTCGCACCCGAAGGCGCTGACAGGCAGGCCGTCGACCTCCATCACCACCTCGATCATCCGCTCCCGGTCAGCCTTCTCCACGGCAGCCTCATTCAGCGCCCAGTTGCGGGACAGGAGGGTGTCCCGTTGCCACACCGCTACCTCGATCGTCATGCGCTCCTCGACGGAGTAGTCCTTGTCGGCAACCCACCGCACCGTTTCCTCGAGGTCGGCGCGTTCACTCTCCGCGAGGAAGCCCACGTGACCGAGGTTGACGCCGAGCAGGGGAACCTCGGTGCCCCGCACGAGCTCCGCCGCGCGGAGGATCGTCCCGTCACCGCCGAGCACCATGACGAGCTCCACGCCGTCGAGGTGGACGTCCTGGCCCAGCGTCTCGGTCGGCGCCGTCAGTCCCCCGTACTCATCCTGGAGGTCGGCGAGTTCCTCCGGCCGCATGACCGGAGTCAGTCCCAGGGCATGGAGGCGCGTGCAGGCCTCCTGCGCGGCAGCCATCGCGTCGTGGCGGCCCGTGTGGGCGAGCACCAGTACTCGTCTAGTCATCAAGCTCCATTGAGAGTCGAGGAACCGGCCTCTTCCGCGAACACACCGCTCGCGTCGAGCACCTGATGTGTCAGCTGATCCGGTTCCCCCTCGATCCTAGGCACCAATGTCGATTCAGGCACCTTTATCCACACGAAGTACTCGCGGTTCCCGTCCTGGCCCGGGAGGTCGCTGGGTGCGAGCCCTCCGATTTCCAGCCCGAGCACCAGTGCTTCCCGAAGCACGCCATGGACCCCTCGGCGCCGCACCGCATCCGAGCTCACCACCCCTTGGCCGTTGAGCCCGCTCCGGCCCACCTCGAACTGCGGCTTGATCAGCAGCAACATGTTCCCCCCGGGGCGGGTGGATCGCACCAGGGCTTCGAGCACGAGCCGCAGTGAGATGAAGGACAGGTCAGCGACGGTGAGGTCGACCTGCCCGCCGATCTCTCCGGGCTGCAGGTAGCGGACGTTCATGCCCTCGAAAACGGAGACTCGCGGGTCGGCCCGAAGCTTGCCGGCGAGCTGTCCGTGTCCCACGTCGACGGCGATCACCTCCCGCGCTCCCCTCGCCAGGAGAACCTCGGTGAAGCCGCCGGTCGAGGCGCCGGCGTCCAGGCACCGCCTGCCGTCAGCCGCAAGGGCCGGGAAGGACCGGAGCGCACCGGCGAGTTTATGGCCGGCGCGGCTCACGTAATCCTCACCCGTCATCTCCACCTCGAGGATCCGGTTACCGGCCACCTGCACGGACGCCTTGCCGGCGGGTGCGCCGTCAAGGAGCACCTTGCCGGAAACGATGAGCTGCGCCGCATGGGAGCGTGAGCGCGCGAGCCCGCGCTTCACGAGTTCCTGGTCCAGTCGCGTCATGCCTAACGTCCCTGGTTGAGCTCGGCGAGCAGGCTGTCGGAGATTTCCGAGTAGAGTTCCGGCTGCTCCGAAACGGGCGTGTCGGTAAGCACTGCAAGGCGTGACAGGACGGCGTCGACGTCGGTATTCCCCGAGGTGAACTCATCGAGCGGCCACGACGGGCCGGGGCCGGCACTGCCGCTGGAGGATGGGTCGGGACCGCGCACATCACTCATGGAGTCCCCTTCCCGCGTCGTCGCTTCCTTCATTCCGAACCTGCCTCGTCCTTCTTTTCTCCCCTACCGCAGTCAAGCCCGTTCGGGAGTGAATTGCAGCCGCGGGAGGAAAACCCTGTCTTGCAGCGGATGCGCCGTCCACCACGCAGAACACGCCGCCCGCCACGCATCGAGATCGGTCTCCGCGCCCTCCACCAGCACGGAGTCCCCGTCTACCCTGGCGGACACCTGCCCGCGGTGGTGCACGCCGCTCACCGCTCGGGCTACCGGGTACGGTTCATAGAACGCAGTGAGCGACGGGATCAGGTAGTCCGGGCGCTCGTCGTGCACCGCGGCAAGAGCAGTTTGCAGCGTATCCACTCCGGTGAGGACCAACGCGGTCTTCATCCCTGCACGGTTCCCGCCCAGAATGTCAGTATCCAGCCGATCCCCGACGACGAGGGCTTTCCGTGCTCCCACGTGGCGGGCCGCCGTCTCGAAAAGGGCGGCTTCGGGCTTGCCTGCCACCACCGGCTGCTTGCCGGTTGCTGCCGCAACAGCTGCCACGAGCGTTCCATTGCCCGGCGCTATACCCCGGGCTTGCGGAATCGACATATCGGTGTTGGTTGCCACCCAGACCGCGCCCGCCGCTACCGCGTAGGCGGCCTCCGCGAGATCCTTCCAGCCGAGTTCGGGCGAGAACCCCTGGATGACGGCGTCGGGGGAATCTTCCGCTGACAGGACGACTTCAAGCCCCTGGGCTCGCACCAGATCGGCGAGGGTGCTGCTGCCGATGACCAGCACCCGGGAACCCTCGGGAATCCGGGCCGCCAGTAGTTCGGCGCCGGCCAGCGCAGAGCCGAAAACCTGGTCAGCTCGCGCCGGAGCGCCGAGGCTTTGGAGATGGGCCGCCACGACGTCGGCGGACCGCGACGCGTTGTTCGTGACATAGGCCAGGGAAACGTCCAATGCGGCAAGGGATTCAAGCGCTTCCACTGCGCCCGGGATGGCATGCTGTCCCGCGTACACCACTCCATCGAGGTCGGCCAGGACTGCGTCGAACCCGTCGATCAGCCGGCCCTCAGTCATCAATACGGTCCTCTTCCGCCGGTTCGGAAGCTACCTGTTGTGCGGCAGCGGGTGCCTGCACCTCGGGCTCCGGGCCGGTCTGATGAGCGGCGGCAGATTCGATCCCCGACATGGAGTCGACGCTTCCGATGCCCGGCTGATCCGGGGCGACGCCCGGATCGGGCGCTTCTCCATCGGCCCGGTCAGCGGCGGGGTCTGCGGAGCCGGCCAGTGAAGGACCGGCTCCGACTACGGTCTTGGGTTTGGGTTCGGATTCGGGTCCGGGTCCGGATTCGGGTCCGGCAGGGATCCCGGTGCTCGCGTTCCCGATCACCTCGGAGACCCTCGGTACACGGACCGGTACTACGTCGTCCTCCTCATCGCCCCCGAGGTCGATGATGTCGGGCTCCGTCGGGTCGTCCAGGCCCAGGGCGGTCTCGGCCACCCGGGCCTGCTTGCGCCAGGTGCCGGACTCCGCCGTCCTGCCGACCGCGTCGAGCGCGTCGCCATACGCGCGGAAAAGTCTTGGCGTGAATGAGAAAGCGCGGTGAAGGTCAAGTTGGGGGATCTCGAGCGCCGCGACCGCTGCATCGAGCTGACCGAGGTCCGCCCTTGCACCTGACACGACCATGGCCAACTCGGCTTTTCCTGCCGAATCGAGGGTTCCTGCTTCCTCTCCCCGGGCAAGGTCGAGGGCCCTGTCGGGTCTCCCCAGGCCACGTTCACAATCAGCCATTACCGGGAGGTGGACGTTCGAGCCGCTGATACGACGGAACGTCCGGAATTCGCGCAGCGCCTCGCCGTAGTGCCCTGCCGCGTACGCAGTAAGGCCGACCGCTTCACGTACTGCTGCGAGGCGTCCGCCGCGCCTACTGGCCGCAAGCGCATGCTGAAATGCGAGTTCCGGATCATCGTCGATGAGGCGACCCGCCATTACCAGATGCTTGGCCACCCAGAGCGCGCTCCGCTCTTCAAGGTTCCTGATCTGGGCACGTGTCACCCGATCCAGCTCATCGCCCTTGACGTCCTCGTCAATTTCGGGTGACCGCTCCCTGTCGGGCCGATTGGCGCTCCTCAGATCCCGGGCGTTGTGGGGCCGGGCACCTGCGCTGTCGACTCCTTCGCCCCTTCGCTCGGGACGGTCTCCCCGCCCGCCGTCGATGGGACGGCGGTTATTTCTGGTGCGGTCTTCCCAGCCGCCTGAGCGATTCTCGTTCGTAGATGCGGCTGGGAACCGACGATCACCGGCCGACCCTGCGCCTGCCGCCGGGCGCTTGCTCCACGGGCGGTCGCCCGATGTGCTGCTGGTGCTACTGCGCGGGGCTCCACCGCTCGTCCGCGGACGAGCGGAGTCCGATCCTGATGCGGATCCACCGCGGGAAGCCGCGCCCCGGAGCCGGTCTCCGCGCTCATCACTCCTACTGCTTGCTCCCCTGTCACGATCGCGCCTGTCGCTTCCGTCGCGATCAGCCCTGTCCCGCTCCCTGGAGGCACTCCTGTCACGGTCAGGCCTTCCATTGCCGCCGGCACGGTCCCTCGGGGCACGATCGGCCTGCGTCTCGCCACCACC
Organism: Arthrobacter sp. CAN_A214; assembly: GCF_015751955.1. NCBI lineage: Bacteria > Bacillati > Actinomycetota > Actinomycetes > Micrococcales > Micrococcaceae > Arthrobacter > Arthrobacter sp. CAN_A214. The sequence continues at coordinate 838 of NZ_JADOUU010000026.1, read as the reverse complement.
GGCGGGGCCGGGGGCGACATGTTCGCCAGTGAAGGAGCCTTCCTCCGCGGAGCCAGCACTTCCTGCGGGACGCTGTTGATCGCGCAACGGCACAGGGGCACCGCTCTTCGATCCCCAGGAATGCCGGCGCACGCCCTGCCCGCCGCTGGAGCCCGTGTCCTGCTGTGTCGGCATCTGAGCCTCGTCACCGGTTTCGGAATTTTGATCCTGCTCAGCCATCGCGGCGCGGTTCCTCTCATTGGCAGCGGGCGTGGTACGCCTGCTCTTCACTATTGTTCTATAGGTCATTCTTCTACGGATCGGCGAGTACCACGCAATCCGATGCCGGCAGCCCGGAGGCCACCACGCGAGGGCCGGCTCGTTATGCGGGTCCGGCGCGGGTGCCCGGCGCGGGTGCCCGGCGCGGGTGGGTGGGGGTGTTAAAGGGGTGAAGCCCCCGACCGGTGTGGTGGGGGGCTTCACGTAATGGTTGTCCGGCGGTGTCCTACTCTCCCACACTCTCTCGGGTGCAGTACCATCGGCGCTGTGGGTCTTAGCTTCCGGGTTCGGAATGGGACCGGGCGTTTCCCCCACGCTATGACCGCCGTAACCCTTGCTACCGCCGCCCGGTGCCCGGGGTTTTGTGTCCGGGGTGGGTGGGGTAAATCTGTGGGGTCCGTTGATCGTGCTGGACTGTTTTTTGTTGCTGTTTTTTGTTGCTGTTTTTTGTTGTGGTGTTCCCCCTTTTGCCCCCTTGGGGGGGTGGGGGGGGGTTCCCTGGTTTGTTGGTTGGGAACCGCATAGTGGACGCGTAGCATTTGATGTTGCCCTCACCCCTTTAGGGGTGTGGGTGTGGTGT
>NZ_JADOUU010000025.1:0-24814 GCF_015751955.1 Arthrobacter sp. CAN_A214 | reverse complement strand
CCCCCCCCCCCCCCCCCCCCCCCCCCCCCCCCCCCCCCCCCCCCCCCCCCCCCCCCCCCCCCCCCCCCCCCCCCCCCCCCCCCCCCCCCCCCCCCACCACCCGGCGTTACGCCACTCGATGATGTGAGAGGAATACAGGCTTCTCACCCCGTGCAAGGGAAGGAATCAGTGGAAGTGTCTCACCCCAGCCTGACGCAGTCAGGGGGTCAGCGAAATGCTTCATGGTTTTGTTCTTACCGTGGACCTTGATGATTACCCAAACAGGTTGGGGAGGCGATCCAGCGCAATCGATATCATCGCGACGAGTGTAAGGGCGACGAACGCTATGAGCCTTGGGGGAACGTGCAGCGTTTTGGCGACAGGAACGATGAACGGGTCGGTGAAGTATCCTGCGAACGGCGCAATCCGGTCCTGACGGTCTGGGGGCCCAGGGAGCGTGGGCAGCAGAACACGCCAGACGAGCCAGAACGCATAGAAGCTGAGCGCGAATTGGATGAGTGCGACCACGACCTCGATCGTATAGTTCATTGTTTTAGGCTCCCTACTGAAGACCGGCGCTCACTATTTCTTGGCGGAGTCCTACTTACCGCGATTTTTCACATTCCACCGGGTTCACAATTAACGGACCTTCGCATTCAAGCATGGGTGAGGGTTTCTGCCGGTACGGGCGGTTTTGGCGCAGGCGGATGGTCCCCGTGGGGTGCTGTAGCCTGCCGCCGGTGTTAGAGGAGGCTGCAGATCCGGTCGGGGTCACAGGAGGCAGGATCCGCGTTATCGGCGCCGGCATGGAACTCGGCAACGGCCGCCCTGAGTGCGAGCAGTTCGGTAATTTGCCGGTCGAGGTAAGTCAGCTGCCTGGTGAGCAGGTTCTGAACGTGGGCGCATGGTGCGTAGCCGTCGTCGCGCAGTTGCAGGATGTCGCCTATTTGGGCCAGTGTCAGGCCGGCGGCCTGCCCTCGACGGATGAAACGCAGCTTACTTACCGTGTCTTCGGCGTAGGACCGGTAGCCGTTCTCACTTCGTTCCGCGGCGGGCAGGAGCCCGGACTGTTCATAGAATCTGATGGTTTTCGCTGTTGTGTCGGCTGCCGCAGCCACTTCTCCAATACGCATTTCTTACCCGCACCTCCAGAAGTTCCCTTGACCTTCCACTGTAGGGGAAGGTGCACAGTGAGATGGAAGCGAAAGAAGCGGATGGCTATCTGCGCTGCGCAACTGGCAGGGAATGGAGGACTTCGATGGCCGATGTACCCGGGTTTGATCTCGCAGTGATCGGTTCCGGAGGGGGTGCGTTCGCTGCCGCCATCCGGGCCACTCATCTTGGCAAACGCGTCGTGATGGTGGAACGCGGAATGATCGGGGGTACCTGCGTGAACACGGGGTGTGTGCCGTCAAAGGCGTTGCTCGCCGCAGCCGGCGCGCGGCACGCGGCCCTGGATTCGGGCAGGTTTCCGGGCGTCTTCACCGGTGCCGGGCCCGTTGACATGCCTTCGTTGACCGCGGGTAAATCTGACCTTGTTGAAAGCCTACGGTCGGATAAGTATGAGGATTTGATCAGCAGCTACGGCTGGGACCTGCGCCGGGGCAGCGCAGCTTTCGCTGGAGACGAGACCGACCCGACACTGCAGATCACCGGGTTCGACGGGACCGTCGAGAGATTACATGCCCGGCACTATCTGATTGCTACGGGCTCGAGCCCGTGGGTGCCCAGCATCGAGGGATTGCGGGAGACCGATTATCTGACATCGACGACAGCCATGGAGTTAGACAGTGTTCCGGAGTCCCTGCTGATCCTTGGCGGCGGTTACGTGGCCCTTGAACAGGCCCAGCTTTTCTCGCGGCTGGGGTCAAAGGTTACTCTTCTGGTTCGTTCAACACTGGCATCCGCGGAGGAACCCGAAGCGTCCCGGGCTCTCATGGAGGTCTTTGCCGATGAGGGCATCCGGGTGATCCGCCGTGCTGTCGTTGAATCGGCGCGCCCCTTTGCCGGGGGCGGGGTTGCGGTGCGGGCGATGAGCCCGGCAGGAAGAGATGAATATACGGCGGAGCGTTTGCTGGTTGCAACGGGACGACGGCCGGTAACTCAGGGACTGAACCTCGACGCCGTGGGAGTCAGGACAGGAAGTATGGGCGATGTGATGGTCGATGACATGCTGGCCACCTCGAATCCCCGCATCTGGGCGGCTGGGGACGTGAGCGGGCATCCCGAGTTCGTGTATGTCGCGGCTTCCCACGGTTCCCTCGCTGTGGACAACGCCTTCACCGGGGCGGAGCGCAGGGTGGACTACCGGAGCCTTCCCCGGGTGACTTTCACCAGTCCTAACCTCGCGGCGGTGGGATTGACCGACAAGCAGGCCAGGGAATCCGGCATCGACTGTGAATCCCGGGTGGTGTCCCTTGAACATGTTCCCCGCGCACTGGTCAACAGGGATACCAGGGGCTTCATCAAAATGGTTGCCGACTCAGAAACCGGACGTATTGTCGGCATCACCGCGGTGGCGCAGAATGCCGGTGAAATCGCAGCAGCGGGTGTCTACATTCTTGAGGCGGGGATGACCGTGGATCAGGTCGCTAACATGTGGAGTCCCTACCTGACGATGGCCGAAGGTATCAAGCTCACCGCCCAGTCCTTTACCCGGGATGTGTCCCAGCTGTCCTGCTGCGCCGCCTGACCAGAGCGAAGCCCCGCACCAACCATTTAGAGATTCGACGCAGAGGAGTTATTTCGTGAGTGAGCATTTTGACGTTGTTGTGCTGGGCATGGGACCGGGTGGCGAGGTTGCCGCCGGGCGTCTGCTGAAGGCAGGCAAGAAGGTTGCCGTTATTGAACGGGAGCTCATCGGCGGGGAGTGTGCTTATTGGGCGTGTATTCCGTCCAAGACAGTCCTGCGGCCAGCCGAAGCCCGCACCGGGGTGGAACGGGCGGCTGGAGTTTCGGGAGCGGAACTCGACTGGGAGAAAACCAGTGCTTACCGCGATTCCATGATCCGTAACCTTGATGACACCGCACAGGCCGAAGGATACGAAGATCAGGGAGCCACCGTCATCAGGGCTGAAGCCCGCATCACCGCGCCCGGCCAGGTTCGGGCCGGAACACGGGAACTGACCGCGGAGCACATCATTATCGCCACGGGCTCAGAAGCCATCATCCCACCATTGGAGGGCATCGATCAGGTCACGGCGTGGACCAACCGTGAAACCTATACGGCGAAGACCCTGCCCGAGCGGGCGGTAATTGTCGGCGGCAGCGCTGTGGGTGTTGAAACGGCGACCTTCTTGGCCCGGTTCGGGGTTCAGGTCACCCTGATCCACCGTGGAGAGCGTTTGATGGACCGGGAGGAGACCAAGGTCGGTGAACTGGCACGCACCTATCTGGAGGAAGCCGGCGTCGACATACGACTGCGAGCCTCGGCCCAGAAAGCCCGCCGTCAGGGCGATGACAGCATCATCGAACTCGACGACGGGACCGAGGCCGCCGGTGACGTCGTCATTTTCGCCACCGGAAGGAAACCGCGCACCGAAGGATTGGGCTTCGAGGAGGCAGGGGTTGAACTCGGCGACAAGGGGCAGGTCCTGGTCGATGAGCACCTGCGGGCAAAAGCCAACGTATGGGCGATCGGTGATGTTACCGGCATCATGCCGTTCACCCACGTCGCCAAATACCAGGGAAGAATCGCCGCCGATGCAATCCTTGGACAAGCTCGCCCGGCAACCTATGACGGGATACCGCGCGTGGTGTTCTCCGACCCGGAGATCGCCGCGGCCGGCCTCACCCGGGACCAGGCAGAAGAACAGGGAATCCGTATCGAGGCAGTGGAGCTTGATCTGGCGGAAGCGATCGCCCGGCCCTGGACTTACGATCAGGACCCCCGCGGCCACCTGGGATTGCTGGCTGACGCTGACCGGAAGGTACTTGTCGGCGCCTGGGCGGTCGGGCCACAAGCCGGTGAATGGATCCACCACGCGTCGCTGGCCATCCGCACCGGCATCCCACTGGAGGTACTACGCGATCAGGTAGCGCAGTTCCCCACCTTCCACGAGGCATATTTCGCGGCCCTTGAGAAGCTCGGTACGTAAATCCCTGGGCGGGAAAGACCACGCGAAGGGTGAAGCCTATGGTGGGGGGTCAAGGCCTTCAAGCAACGCCGTGGTGAGGATCGTTACGCCGGGAAGGCGCTGCAGCAAGACACGGGTAGTCGGTGCAGGAAAAATCAGAGGACGTGTATGACTACGAGGAATTCCGGCGAGGAGCAGGCGGCGGCGATCATTTCGGATTATGGTCTGCTCGGTGACTGTCAGGGAGCGGCTCTGGTCTCACGGGAGGGATCGGTTGACTGGTGGTGCCCAGCGCGATTTGATGGGCCCAGCGTCTTTGGCCGCCTGCTCGATATGGATGCCGGATACTGGTCCATCCGTCCGACAGAGAATTTCACGGTCACCCGACGGTACCTACCGGGCACGATGGTCGTGGAAACGGACTTTCACTGCGAAACCGGGGATCTCCGGCTCACAGATAGCCTTTCTTTGGGAATGGGGGAGCGGGAGCACCAGATCGGGCACAGCTCCCCGCATATGCTCGTCCGCCGGTTGGAGGTAAGCCGGGGACAGGTCCAGGTGAAAGTCGAATTGGCGCCACGACTGGAATACGGGCTCATCACACCGGGCTTCACACCAACTGCTGCGGGGTGGGAGATAGCAGGAGGCGCTGACCGGTTGTCCCTGACCGGCGACATCGCACTCGACGTCGAAAACGGGTGTGCGGGCGGAACGTTCACCCTTAACACCCGTGAGAGCGCGGTGTTCGCCCTGCAACACCGTAGTTCGGTCGACAGTTTGGTTGACGATTCGGTCGACGATGCTGGTGGAGAGCCGGATGGTGCGGCCCGGCTCAGGGACACGATCGCGGCGTGGCAGTCCTGGAGCGAAATTCATCAAAGCTATCAGGGGCCCTACCGGGAGCAGGTGCAGCGCAGCGTGCTGGTGCTGCAGGCTCTGACGTACCGCCCGACCGGGGCAGTGGTCGCTGCTGCGACGACTTCATTGCCGGAGGAACCCGGAGGAAGCGCGAACTGGGATTACCGGTTCGGGTGGCTACGCGATGGCAGCCTGACCCTCAAAGCACTGTGGGTTGCTGCGTGCGCCGATGAGGGACAGCAGTTCTTTGAGTGGATCACTTCTTCAGCCGGCCCGACGCGGGAGGGCCACCTGCAGATCATGTTCGGTGTCGGCGGGGAACACGACCTGAGCGAACATTCCCTCGATCACCTCACCGGGTACGCGCAGTCCCGCCCGGTAAGGGTCGGTAATGACGCCTGGAACCAGACGCAGCTCGATGTCCTCGGGGAGGTTTTCGAATGCGCGTGGATACTGCGCGATCAGCTCGGGGAACTACCAGCCCAGACAGCGGGGTTTCTGGTGGCGGTCGCTGACCGGGCCGCGGGGACCTGGCATGAAAAAGACTCAGGAATATGGGAAGGACGAGAAGGCGATCGGGACTACCTGACATCGAAGCTGATGTGCTGGGTCGCACTGGATCGTGCGGTGAAACTCGCCGACCGCCTCGATGCCGCTGACAGGGTGGCGGGGTGGGAGTCCGGGCGCGATAACATCCGGGCGGCAATCCTGGAGCGGGGCTGGAACAGTGACGTCAATGCGTTCACTGGTGCCTTCGATTCCGATCACCTCGACGCCGGTGTCCTCCTGATGCCGATTGTGGGATTCCTGCCCGCCAACGACCACCGTGTCCTGGCGACGATGGACGCCATCGAACGGGATCTTTCCACCGGGGCCCTGGTCCAACGGTGGACGGATGCAGGAGATGAGGGCGCGTTCATTATCTGTTCCTACTGGCTGGCCGCCGGACGGGCGATGGCAGGCCAAATCGGGCAGGCGAAAGTAATCTTCGAGACCGTCTCGGGGTACGCCAACGATCTCGGGCTTCTCTCCGAAGAGGTTCACATTCATGAGGGGACCCTGATCGGTAATTTTCCGCAGGGACTCTCACACATCGGCCTCATCACTGCCGCTTCGGCCATCGCAGAAGCTGAACACCCTGAAAACCAGCAGGACCACCAACGCTGAACCCGAAACCACCAATGAGCACCAACTAAAGGAGATGGAAAGAAGTTATGGGAAAACTGGAGAACAAGGTCGCATTCATCACCGGATCCGACTCAGGGATAGGTCAGGCCACAGCCGTCGAATTCGCCCGTGAAGGAGCCGACATCGTCGTGCACTACCTCGAGGACGAAAAAGGCGCCAATACCACCCGGGAGCAGGTCGAAGCCCACGGTCGTCAAGCGATCGTGGTTCAAGGAGATCACAGCGACGAGGCCAAGGTGCAGGGAATGTTCCAGGCCGCGTTCGACACATTCGGGCGGATCGACATCCTCATGAACAACGCCAGCGTCGACGCGTCGGGCACCTATGTCGCGGATCTGGAGATCGCCGACTTCGAGGCCACGATGCGCAGCAACCTCATCGGGCAGCTGATCTGCTGCAAACACTTCATCAACCACCGCAAGCAGCAGGGCGGCGGCGGAAAAATCATCAACACCACGTCGGTCCATGAAGAGCAGGCACGGGCAGGCGCCGCCGACTACGACTGTTCCAAGGGCGCCCTGCGCAACCTCACCCGCACCCTCGTGCTCGAGGTCTCCGAGATGGGCATGACGGTCAACAACATCGCACCCGGGATGGTGCTGACCCCGTTCAACCAGCAGGCGATCGATGACCCGGAGTTCCGCAAGGAGCAGGTCAAGAGCATCCCCCTCAAGCGGGCCGCTCAGCCGGAGGAGATCGGCCGGCTGGCCGTGTTCCTGGCCTCCAGCGACGGGGACTACGTCACCGGGGCCACCTACGTGATGGACGGCGGCTTGATGCAGATGTCCGGGCAGGGCGCTTGACCCGGTCGCGCCCGCACGGGCGCGGCTCCTACCGCGCCGGCGCCGATCACGGGCAACCGATCACCGACACAGGAGGAGCATCATGGTGAAAGCAGTGTGGAATGGAAAGGTCATCGCCGAGTCCGAGGACACCGTGGTCGTGGAGGGAAACCACTACTTCCCCCGGAAGTCCGTGGACGACCGGTACCTGAAGGACAGCGACACCCACACGGTCTGCCCGTGGAAGGGCACGGCCGACTATTGGACCCTCAAGGCCGACGGACAGCAGAGCGTGGACGCCGCCTGGTCCTACCCCCAGACCAAGGAACGAGCGGCGCACATCAAGGACCGCGTGGCCTTCTACGGGGACGTTGTCACAATCGAGGAATGAGGCCGGAGGGCGCACCCTATCAGGGCGGACTTGTGAGGTTGCACGCCGGCAAGGGCGAGGACTGCCGATGGCGCCTGCGTCGGCGTGCGACCGGGGTGGATGCCGTACAGCGTGATCACGGACATCCCCGGGTCCAGCACTGTGACCGGTTCACGGCGCTGCGGGCCCGATCCTCATTCCACGTTGTATTACCCCGGCTGAAACCTTGTTATTCCAGTCGAGACCGTGCTGACCACTGCTTCGGCACAGGACGTGGCTGGGGTACGCCGTCGACGGAGACGTCGAGTTTTTCGTGGAGGAAGGCGACGGTTCCGGCGATGTTGCGGTACGGGAAGAACGGTTCGGGGTAGGACCAGGCGATGTCGGTCAGCTCCGGCTCGCCGGCCACGCTCCAGTAGTCGGTGGCGAATCCCTTGTAGGGGCAGATGCTTTCCGTGCCCGAGGGTGTGAGCTGGTCGAAGTCGACGTCGCGCCGCGGCAGGTAATACCGAAGCGGCAAACCTGTCTCCCAGAGGAAGACGGCTTCGCGGGATTCGGCGAGCAGGACGTCGTCGTGGCGGACCGTCACCAGGCGTGAGCTGGGCAGGGCGTCGATGTGCACGAAGGGGTCGTGAGGGTGCTCGAAGACCTCCACGTTCTCCTCGTACCAGTGATCGAGTGCGCCGCGTTCCCAGGTCACTCCCGTCCAGCCGTCGAGACCTTCTCGCCGCCACGCGCCGTGGCGGATGGTGCGCTGCCCGATGACGACGTCGAACCAGGCGGTGACGCCGGCGTTCGGGTGGTGGTAGCCCCGTTGGTCTGGCGGTCCGGTCGGGACTAGGTGTTCCGGGCGGACGTCCTCGTTGCGGAACAGGTACCGCGGGACCGGCAGCTCCGCCTCCCACACGAGCAGCTGCTCGCGGCTGTCCACGACGGGGGTGTCGCCCACGAACCCGCGCACCCATCGATTGCTCGGGAGTGGTTTCCTGACTTTCTGTTCCACTGGGATGCGTCCTTTCGGATCTTCTAGGGCTCCTGGATTATCTCGCCCCTGGTCTGGTTCCTCATCATGAACGGAGGGTGTGGCCACTAGGGCCGGTCGGTTTCAGTGAGAGGTCTGGTGGTTCCGTAGGATGCTCTCTGCTGCTTCACGTGCAGCGGCAGCCCAGTCCACGGAAGGGTCCGCTTGCGCACCGCTCATCGACCCGTCATAAAGAAGCATGAGTTGACGTGCGATCGCCTCGGGCTCGGCGACCCCGGCTTCCTTGAGCAATCCGCCGAAAAGGGTATGGACCCAGGATCGATGCTCCAGATTAGCCAGATGAGCCTCTGATGACGGGCCCGGGGCGCATTCGGCTTCGGAGTTGATGAACGGGCATCCCCGATAGCTGGGGGACAGAAACCATTCACCCAACAGGTCGAATATGGCAAGCAAACGCTCCTCCGGCGAAGCGCCGTGCTCAGGCAGTTCGCCAGCCACATACTCACGCCAGCTTCGGCTGCGGCGGTGAAGGTAGTCGGTGACGAGGTCGTCCTTGGTCCGGAAGTACGTGTACAGCGTGGCCTTCGAAACGTGAGCTTCGGCCGCAATGCGGTCAACACCCGTAGCGTGGATGCCTTCTTCATAGAAGAGACGATCCGCGGTTTTCAACACTCGTTCGAGGCCTGGCCGTTTCCTCGTCAGGGCCTGGGTCATGACTTGAAAATACCATACAGATCTGTTTAGTTAGTCATAACCATACAGATCTGTTTAGTTAGATGTAACCAAACAAATTGGTTTGATCAGAGGGTGCGTCGGACAACTCATCCGGGCCTTTATTCCAAAGCCCCTTCAGCAGCGGGATCGCCCGCCTGTTCAGGAAGAAGACTTTCATGACCAAGGAACTATCTACTTCAACGGCGCTCATTACAGGTGTCACCAGCGGCATCGGGCGGGCAACGGCGCAAGCTCTCGCAGGCCTGGTCTCCATCTCATCCATTGCCTGGTGCACGGTAATTGATGAGCGCAGCGGCGAGCCCGGCTTCGTCGCGGAGATCGACTGCGGGTGCCGGGCGTCTTTGGCGGGTTTAATGGGTTGCGGCCGGGCGGAGTGAAAACCTTCGCCCGGCGCGGGCCCTTCGAGGGCATCACGAAGCCGGGCGCTCTGTGGCCGGGATCGGCAGGGCAGGCGCCGGAAACAAGCGGTGCAGCCGCCCTCAAGAAAAGGACGAACCGCGCTGGAAAGAACGTGTTGTTGCCGACGGATAGGAACAGGAACTACACGGGCTTCGTTGCTGGTTGAAGAACTGTTGAGCTATAGATGTGATCGCATCACGATGAAGGGATAGTAGGGTTTGGTGTCGATACTAGGGTTGGAGCGGGATTCAAGGCCGCTGTCGGAGGCCGAGGCGGAGATCTATGTCGCGTCGGTGTGTTTCAAGACCGGCCCTCCGGGGGCCGTGGGCGTGGAAATCGAACGGATTGTGCACGATATATCCGACCCGCGGCGCCCTGTGCCGGTAGCCGAGGTCCAGGCCGTTGCTGCGGAGGCGGAAGGAAATCTTTCCGGTGGCGGTGTCATCACTTACGAGCCGGGCGGGCAGCTGGAATTGAGTTCGGCCTGCGGAGCGGACCTTCCCTCGGTCATCAACGCTGCAAGAGCTGATCTGGCTGTCATTGACAGGTCTATCGAGGATGCAGGACTATCCTTCAGCGGCGTTGCACTGGATCCGTCCCGTCCTCCACAGCGGACCCTCGACCATCCGCGCTATGCGGCCATGGAAGCCCATTTCGATCGTTCGGGGCCGGCCGGGCGAACCATGATGTGTTCAACGGCCTCCCTGCAGGTATGCCTGGATGCCGGTCTTCCCGGGAACGGTTCGGGCAGCGCAGTACAGCGCTGGCAGCGTCTTCACCATCTCGCGCCGGTGCTCGTGGCTCTTTTCGCCAACTCCCCTTTCCGGCATGGGTCGCCCAGCGGCTGGCAGAGCACACGCCAGGCCGTGTGGCTGAAAACCGATCCGTCCCGCACGTCGCCCGTTCCGGCTTCCGACGACCCACCTTTCGCCTGGGCCCGCTACGCCCTCGACGCTTCGGTCCTTTGCATCCCCACGTCGAGAGGTTCATGGGAAGCTCCGCGCGGCCTGACGATGCGGGGCTGGTTACGCGGGCAAGGCCCCCGCCCCGTCACGCATGAGGACCTCGACTACCATCTCAGCACCCTCTTTCCGTTCATTCGCCCCAGGGGCTTCCTCGAAATCCGGGTGATCGACACACAATCCGGTGCGGACTGGGAAGCAGCCGCAGCGATAGCGACTGCACTGGTGGATGACGAACGGGCAGCTGACGCAGCTGCAGAGGCCTGCGCGCCCGTGAGTGCGATGGCTGATCCGATGACCGTCGCCGCCAGACTCGGGCTGGCGGATCCTGTGCTCGCGCAGGCAGGGCGTCGATGTGCTGAGGCAGCGTTGGACGCGATGGAACGGCTCAAGGCAGACGCCGACACAAGATCCCGGGTGGGAGCCTTCCTTGAGAACTACACCGCTCGGGGCCGCTCTCCCGCAGACCAGCGGATCGACGATTGGCGCCGCACCGGCCTGTTCTTCGATCCCACACAGTGAAAGGAAAGAATCCGATGACGAATACGGTCTCAGCAGCTACCAGCGCTGCCCCTGACGGATTGCGCGCCTTCATTGCGGAGGGCCTTGAGCGTGCGCGTCGTCGTACCCACGCGCTCACCGCGTGTGACGAGGAGGAACTCCTCAAACAGCATTCACCCCTGATGTCTCCACTGGTTTGGGATCTGGCGCATGTCGGCAGCCAGGAAGAACTATGGCTGGTCCGCGATGTCGGCAGGATGGAACCGCTTCGCCCGGAGATCGACAGGCTCTACGATGCCTTCGAGCATTCGCGCAGCAGCCGCCCCTCGCTGCCGCTGCTGGCACCTTCGGAATCCCGGGGTTACCTCGCCGATGTGCGTTCCAAGACGCTGGATATCCTTGAACGGGTTCCTCTTGAGGGTTCGCCGCTGCTGGACGGTGGGTTTGCCTTCGGCATGATGATCCAGCATGAACAGCAGCATGCCGAGACCATGCTGGCGACCCACCAGCTCCGGGTAGGCGAACCCGTGCTGCACCCGGTGAATCTGGAGCCCGGTGTGCTGGCCCGCGGTGTCACCGGGCTTCCGCGGGAAGTGCATGTACCGGCCGGCTCCTTCACGATGGGCACCTCGGTGGAGCCCTGGGCACTGGATAACGAACGGCCCGCCCATGAGGTGCACGTTCCCGACTACTGGATCGACACGGTCCCCGTCAGCAACGGCAGCTTCATGGAGTTCATCAGCGACGGCGGATACTCGAACCCGGACTGGTGGACCGCTGAGGGATGGAGCCACCGCAACGATGACGAGCTGACTGCACCCAAGTACTGGAAGCGGGACGGTCACCAGTGGTGGCGAACCCGTTTCGGCGTCCTCGAACCGGTCCCCGCCGACGAGCCGGTTCAGCACGTCTCATTCTTCGAGGCCGAGGCCTACGCAAAGTGGGCCGGACGGCGCCTGCCCACCGAGGCAGAGTGGGAGAAGGCCGCCCGGCACGACCCGGTGAGCGGCCGCTCCCGGCGCTACCCGTGGGGTGACGAGGAACCGACGTCCGGCCACGCGAATCTGGGAGGAGCAGCGCTGCGGCCTTCCCCTGTCGGCTCCTACCCCGAGGGGGCGTCCGCGCTGGGCGTCCACCAGCTGATCGGCGATGTGTGGGAATGGACCTCCAGCGATTTCGGCCCCTACCCGGGGTTCCGGGTGTTCCCCTACCGCGAGTACAGCGAAGCCTTCTTCGGCGGGGGCTACAAGGTGCTGCGCGGAGGGTCCTGGGCTGCTGACGGAGCAGCGAGCCGGGGCACGTTCCGGAACTGGGACTACCCTATCCGGCGCCAGATTTTCACCGGCTTCCGCACCGCACGGAATGCCGCTCCAGCCGGAGGGCAGTAGCGGATGTGCCGTCACTTGGCTTTCCTTGGACCTCCGACACCACTGGCCACGCTGATTTCGGCGCCCGAACACGGCCTGCTCCGGCAATCCTGGGCGCCGCGCCGCCAACGCAACGGCACCATGAACGCGGACGGATTCGGCGTCGGCTGGTATGCCACGGGGGATCCCCTGCCGGCCCGCTACCGGCGCGCCGTACCCATGTGGACGGACCAGTCCTTTACTGACGTGGCACGGGTCACCACCAGCGGGGCCGTACTGGCTGCCGTCCGTTCAGCGACACCCGGTACGACGCCGGATGAGGCAGCCGCCGCCCCCTACACCGCCGGCAAGTGGCTCTTCAGCCACAATGGGCGGATCGACAATTGGCCCCGGTCCGCTGAGGCACTGGCTGCGACGCTGTCTCCGGCACGGCTCCTTGCCCTCGAGGCCCGGGTGGATTCGGCCCTGCTATGGGCACTGGTCCTGGAACGGCTTGACTCACTGGACCCCGCGGCCGGAGATTCCGCGGCGAACGCGCTGGCGCGCGTAGTGACCGACGCCTCCGCGCACGGCACAGGGCGATACAACTTCCTCCTGACCGACGGAACCACCATTGCTGCCACAGCGGCCGGTGATACCCTTTTCTGGCGCTCGGATAACAGGGGTACCGTCGTTGCCAGTGAGCCCTCCGACGACGGCGCGGGATGGCATGAGGTTCCGGATCAGTCCATGCTGGTCGCCACTTCGCATGGCGTCGACATTTGCCCGATAACCCCCGCAGAGATGGAGCCCGCGCTCACATGAACCCTTCAAAAACTGCCCTCGAGATAGTCCATCACCTGCCACCGCATTACCTTGAGCGCACCCTGCGCGAGGACGTGCGGGCAGGGCTGAGCGAACCGGCGAAGACCCTGCCGCCCAAATGGTTCTACGACCAGCGGGGCAGTGAATTGTTCGAGCAGATCACGCAGCTTCCCGAGTACTTTCCCACCCGCACGGAACGGCAGATCCTGGAGGATCATGCAGGGGAAATGGCGGCCGCAAGCCCTACCGAGACGCTCATTGAACTCGGCTCCGGCTCCTCGAGGAAAACTCCCCTGCTGCTTGACGCACTGAAGGCAGCCGGGGACCTGCGAAGCTATGTTGCCGTTGACGTCAGCGACAGCGCGCTGACGGAGGCCAACAGCGGGCTGTCCCGGGACTATCCCGATCTGATCCTGCAGGCAGTGGCCGCCGATTTCGAATCGCAGTTGCAGCTCCTTCCAAGGGAAGGGCATCGGATGGTGGCATTCCTGGGCGGCACTATCGGAAACCTCGAGCCGGATGCCCGTGCGCGGTTCCTGACCCAGGTGAGGGAACTGTTGGGTAAGGATGGCGGCTCATTGCTGCTGGGCACCGGCCTGGTGCAGCCGCCGGAGATCCTGATTCCCGCCTACGACGACTCGAGCGGTGTCACCGCTGACTTCAACCGGAATGTGCTGCGCGTCCTCAACGCGGAGTTGGGGGCAGATTTCGACGTCGAGGCGTTCGAGCACGTGGCGGTGTGGAACGAGGATGAGGAGTGGGTCGAGATGAGACTCCGGGCCACGCATGCCATGCAGGTGCAGTTGCCCGGCGCCGGTCTTGAAATCAGCTTCGACCGTGGCGAGGAACTGCGCACCGAGGTATCCGCGAAGTTCCGCCCAGGGAAAATCGCCGCTGAGCTTGAGGCATCCGGGCTGACCATCATCGGGCAGTGGACGGATGCTGAAGAACGCTATGCGATGACCCTGGCCGAACCTCTCTGAACCACCGATCAGCGGAACGATTGTTCAATTTTGGAGAAGCCACGTTCGCGTGTGACTGTCCGCCCAATCAAGTGAAGTGAGCGGATGAATTCAGGCATTCCCAATACTTCCGTCCTGCGGCTTTTCACCTCGGAATCAGTAACCGAGGGCCACCCGGATAAAATGTGTGACCAGATCAGCGATGCCATTCTTGACGGTCTGCTGGCGCAGGATCCCAACTCACGCGTGGCTGTCGAAACGCTGGTGACCACCGGATTGGTTCACGTTGCAGGTGAAGTGACGACCAAGGCTTATGTCGAAATCCCGGAGATCGTGCGCCGGACCATCCTTGAGATTGGGTACGACTCCTCAGCCAACGGATTCGACGGAGCACGCTGCGGGGTTTCCGTGTCGATCGGGCAGCAGTCCCCGGACATCGCCTCGGGGGTTTTCACCTCCATCGAAAGTCGTGAGGGCACCGGTTTGGACCCCTACGACACGCAAGGGGCAGGCGACCAGGGCATCATGTTCGGGTACGCCAGCGACGAAACACCAGTCCTGATGCCTACACCTGTATGGCTGTCGCACCGTCTTTCCGAACGGCTCACCTCCGTGCGTAAAGACGGCACGCTGCCCTACCTGCGCCCTGACGGCAAAACCCAAGTCACCGTTGGTTACGACGGGGATCGTCCGGTGTCGGTCGACTCGATCGTTATCTCATCCCAGCACGCGGCAGGCGTATCACTTGAGGAACTTCGGACGGACCTCATAACGCACGTGATCAATCCCGTCCTGAAAACCACCGATCTTGATACTTCCACGGTCCGGCACATTCTGAACCCGGGCGGAGAATTCGTGATCGGAGGGCCGGTAGGGGATGCGGGATTAACGGGTCGTAAGATCATTGTCGACACCTACGGTGGGATGGCCAGACACGGTGGAGGCGCGTTCAGCGGCAAGGACCCCTCGAAAGTAGACCGCTCAGCCGCCTATGCCATGCGGTGGGTGGCCAAAAACGTTGTGGCCGCCGGTTTGGCCCGCCGCGTGGAGATCCAGATCGCCTACGCCATCGGAATGGCGCAGCCCGTCGGCATCTACGTCGAAACCTTCGGCACCGAAACGGTGGATCCAACCGCTATCGGAACAGCAGTGCGCGAGATCTTCGACCTGCGCCCGCTCGGAATCATCAACGCACTCGACCTCTTACGCCCCATCTACCAAAACACTGCAACCCACGGGCACTTCGGCCGCGAGACCGAAGGATTTACCTGGGAACTGACAGACCACGTGGACAAACTGCGAAGCTATTTCAACGCCTAAGTACAAAATTAACGGGTTAGAAGGGCTTGTTTCAGTGAAGGGCGTGGATCAGGCGGTCTATTTCGGAGTCGGTGTTGTAGTAGTGCGCTGAGGCCCGCACGACGATGGTCTGTCTTCTAATGTTGGGCCATAGGACAGCATCGGCTGTGGACGGGGGCAGTGCCGCGACGGAAACGTTGATCCGGTGCCCTGCAAGATGAGCCTTGACTTGTTCAGCTGTCCTGCCCTGAACTGAAAACGTCACAATACCGCACTTGATCAACCCGCGATCATGAAGGTGCACAGAGGGGACCGAAGCAAACCGAGACCGCATTGCGTCAGCCAGGGTTCGGACCCGATCGCGAATGGGCTCCAGCCCTAATTCCAGGGCGTAATCCACGGCTCGGCCGAGACCGAGCCTGCCTGCAATGCTGGTCTCCCAGCTCTCCAGCAGGCGTGCCTCCGCTTCGGGTTCGCTCCCGCCGGGGCTGCACACCGCGGGTTGCCGGTCCCGCAACGCTGGCTCAAGTCGTTCGAGCAGGGTCTCGCGCACATAAACGAATGCGGTGCCGCGCGGCCCGCGCAGAAACTTTCTTCCGGTACCCACCAAAACGTCGCAACCCAGCGCGTCAACGTCCAAAGGTATCTGACCGACTGACTGACAGGCGTCAAGAACGAAGGCCACTCCTGCAGCCCGACAGCGTTTACCCACCTCTGCGGCCGGGTTGACCATACCCTCGCCCATAGGCACATGTGTCAGCGCCACCAATGCGATGTCGCCCCGGTCTAGCTCTCGCTGCAGGTGCTCCACGTCTACCTGCCCGTGGCTGTCGTCATCAAGGACCACCAACTGAAGGCCATGCCGCCGCGCCAAATTTCGTAGGACAAGGACGTTGTTGACGTACTCCGTGCGACTCAGCAAAACCCGCGAAGTGGCGAAAGGCAAGGCCGATACCACCAAAGCCCACCCACCGGATCCACTCTCCGTTAGGGCGACCTCGCCGGGCGTAGCCCCAATCAACCGGGCAATGGAGGAATACACGTTCTCCCTACGTTCTGAGGTTTCGGCGGCAGCCTCATACCCGCCGATCTCTTCCTCGCGGCGCAAATGACCTATCACGGTATCAATCACAGGACGCGGCACCAAGGAACTGCCAGCATTATTCAAATGAATGACCTGTCCCGTACCTTTGGTGTCCGCTCGCGCAGCCTCAACGTCAATCACCATGGGATTATCATCCCAAACCTTCAACAGTCCCATCCGCCAATCCTGGGAGTGAGCATGTCTAAGGTGGAGCAGCGGAGGGTGGTGACGACCAGAGCGTCGCCTTCATGCAGGGCATCGAGTGTTTTGCCGAATTGCGGCGGCGTGCATGGGCGCCGCTCATCCCGTGGTCGACGTAGAGGTCATCGCGCCGAACACTGGTCGCCAGCGGATTTGCGACCTGCCGGCGCAGTGCACCTGGGCGCGGTGGCGACGCACGCATACCCGATGAGCTTACTCATACGGCTTCTTCGCGAGGAAATGCCTACAAAACTGTCTCGCAACCAGCTTCGCGGTCACGAATCGGTGCTCCAACTTAAGAGACAGGGTAGCAAGACGAAGAATCAGTAGTAGGGACGGGGAAGGAGTGGTGTCTTGTCGTCGTGTTGCCGCCCGAGGGTTAGAGGTTGATGACGCCGTCGTCGCCAGCAGCTGCCCCGGTCGCGTACCTGGTTCGCGTAGCTGTCATTGGCTCCGGCAAGGTTCTTGGCCAAGAAAACGACCAGGCCATAACCTGAAGTCTCTGGCCTCCCGGCAGGTCGCAGGACGCCTAGATTGAGTGATTCAGAGCGGCCCAGACGACCACTTCGGGGTGATCGCAGAAGCGGTAGCCCTGGCCACGCACGGTGCGCACGGTGTCCGCCAAACGCCCCAGCTTCAAGCGGAGTCGCCGGATGTGCACGTCAATGGTGCGCTCGTTAGGAACTTCGTCGGCGGTCCGCCAGAGTCCGCTCAGGAGCTCCTCACGGCCCACCGTGCGGGTCGCGTTCTCGACGAGGTAGTTCAGGATCTCGAACTCCCTGAAGGTCAGGTTCAGCATCTCGCCGTCGAGGTGCACTTCGCGGCGCGACAGGTCGATGAGCGCGCCCGTGGGACGGGCCCGCTGCGCCTGCGGCGGGGCGGGAGCCTTTTCGGGGTGCGCGCCCCGGGCCACGGTGGGGTCACCGAGTGCCGCACGCACGACGTCGAGATCGGAACCGGGTGTGTCTGCCGGTGCGAGGGCTACCACCGCGTGGCTCTCCGCCGTCGGCACGAGGGACTGCACGTAGGCATGGACGTCCTGTGCGAGCTTCGAGAAGGTCGTGCCCGCCGCTGCGGCGGTGGCCTCGTCGAGCGCGACGTACAGCACGAAGCCGCGCGCGGTCGTGTCACCGGTGACCGCCTGCGGCCCCGGCATGCCATTGGGGGCGACGACGGGAACCGGAGCACTCAAGGGCTCAGACGTCCGGTCAACGTTGCCGGGTCGATGCGGTCTGAGGTTGAGCGGACATGAACGCCGCGGACGCGGAGCAGATTGGCCGTACTGAGTAGTTTCCTGGGACACCCATCGTGGTAATTGCATCCGATGACCCGCGCTAACTCTGTGGACGTTAAGGGCGACGACGCCGGATGATCGACCAGATAGTAAGGATGGCGCTGGCTGTTGCCAAGCGTCTGGTCCGGCTGGTCCGCCAGTTGCCGGTGATCTGGTTGCTTGAGGGGTCCGGGGTGAAGACCGTTCCGCTTGAAGGGGCTGTGGGACCTTTCTGTAGTGCGATCAGGTTCATGACCGGGTTGATGCATTGGTCGTAGAGCCGTGGAAGGAGGCTGTGGATCGGGATGATGGTTCGTTGGATTTGACCAACTACTGTTACCGGCCGTGGTCGTTTCGAGTTCCGCAGGATCACCTTGGCGACACGGTGGGGGGAGACGACGGGCGGTAGTGGGTGGACGGGCTTGCCGGTGTAGTTTGCGGCGTGTTGGTAGATGGGGGTGTCGATTGTTGCCGGCAGTACGAGGCAGATGTGAATGTTTTTGGCTTTTCGTAATTCCTGGCGCAGTACTTCCGTGAAGCCGAGCAGCCCGAATTTGCTGGTCACATAGGGGGAGACGTATGGGGAGGTGATTTTGGAGTACACCGATCCGATGATGATCAAGGTTCCCCGGCGCTGGCTTCGGAAGTACGGCAGGACAGCGCGGGCAGTGTGAATCGGTCCGAGAAGGTTCGTGCCAATAATCTGGCGGAACACGTCGGGCGGTGTGGCTTCGAAGGTCCCGTAACTGTAGACGGAGGCATTGGCAACGCACACGTCAATCCGCCCGAACGCTTCAACTGCCGAGCGCATGAGGGTTTCTACCTGGGATTCCTCGCTGATATCAGTGGGCACGGTGATTACCTGCGCCCCGTGCGCGGCACATTCGGCGGCGACCTCTTGCAGGGTTTCGGGACTGCGGGCCGCGAGAACGAGCCGGGCACCGCCTTTGGCGAAAGCATGCGCGGTGGCCCGCCCGATGCCGCTGGAAGCACCGGTGATGACGACCACCGCGCCCGGTCGGCGGCGGCCGCCCTGCCGGCTCACCGGCACCGCCTTCGGGGGCGTGCTGTCACCGCGGGGATGGGGTTAGCGGGCACGGTCAGAGATCCTCAGCAGGCTTTCGGTGACCACACCGAGGACCGTGTGGGCGACCATGCCTCTTGCATGTGCCTGCCAGGGGTACTCCTGGGGTCCGGATGCCAGTCCCAGTGCAGGAGCAACGATCTCGTCATTGAGTACATATAACCCAAAACCGTACAGCGCGCCGCTGCCTGCTTTCATGAAAGGCGCTTCCCTGCGGATGACGGCGTGCAAGGCACCGGGCAGTATTCCCAGCGCGTAGTGGAGGGCAACCCCCGAGGAGTTGGGCTGCGCGGTGCTCATGTTGATGCCGGTCATTTCGGCAGCTTTTTCCACTCCGACGTGGGCGACATCTTTTCCTGCCGGTTGGGCGTGTGGGGTTCGATCAAGAGCCTCTTTTTCGGGGCCGGTGTACTCCACGTCGCTTCCGCCCGTGCGGGCCTGTAGTTCCCGGGCAAGCGCGTCCCGGTCTTCATGGTCGTACATGTACGATCCGACGTGGTCCATCACCCATACGCCGACCGCTCCGGCTGCAGCGCCTAAGACCAGATCCAGAGCAATATTGCGCTCTGGCTCCACACGGTGCTCCACATGGTGTTTCACCTGGGGCGCAGGGGCAGGGGGGGGAGGTAGCGGGCTTCGTCGCTTCTTGCCTGGGGGCCTCCAAGGATGTGGTGCGGTTGTCAGGAAGGTTCTCTGTCGTGGGATGTGTCATTAGTATTTCCTTTCACCAGTCAGTCGAATCCCTGCCTCGGGAGAGCAGGCGGAGCGAAGGGTGTAATTAGGGTTTGAGGACGACCTTGATGCAGTTGTCCTGCTTTTTCTGGAACACCTCATACGCTGCGGGTGCTTCATCCAGGGGAATTTCGTGGGTCATCAGGTCGGTCACCCCGAGCGGGTCGGAAGGGTCCTCGACCAGGGGCAGGAGGTCTCCGATCCATCGTTTGACGTTGCACTGGCCCATGCGCATTTGAATCTGCTTATCGAACAGGGTCAGCATCGGCATCGGATCTGCCATGCCGCCGTAGACACCGCTGACGGAGACCGTGCCGCCGCGGCGCACAGCGTCAATGCAGGCGTGCAAAACGTTCAGTCGGTCCACGCCGACCTTCTCGATGGCTTTCTGCGCGAGCGGGTCCGGCAGCAGGCCGGCCGCCTGTTGAGCGAAAGCCCCTACCGGGGATCCGTGGGCTTCCATGCCCACCGCGTCCAGGACGGAGTTCGGGCCCCTGCCCTCGGTCATTTCGCGCAGCTCGTCTCCAATGGTGTCGCTGTAGTCCAGGGTTTCCACGCCGTGCCTTTCGGCCATAGCGCGCCGCTCGGGCACAGGTTCAATGCCGATGACCCGGTAACCCAAATGCACGCCAGCGCGGGCGGCGAATTGCCCTACCGGGCCCAACCCGAAGACCGCCAGGGTGCCGCCGTCGGGCACGTTTGCGTACTGCACGCCCTGCCAGGCAGTGGGCACAATGTCGGAGAGATACAGGTAGCGCACGTCGGGCAGGTCGTGGCCCACCTTGATGGGGCCGTAATCGGCGAAGGGAACACGCAGGTATTCCGCCTGGCCACCTGGTACGGAGCCATATAGCTCGGAGTACCCGAAGATCTTTGCACCGAGGCCTTTTTCCCGGACCTGGGTGGTTTCACACTGCGACTGCAAATTCAGAGAACACATCAGGCACGTGCCGCAGGCGATGTTGAACGGGATGACCACCCGATCGCCGACCGCCAGGTTCGACACGGCGCTGCCGACTTCCTGGACGATTCCCATTGGCTCATGACCAAGGATGTCGCCCTTGCTCATGTAGGGGCCCAGTACCTCATAGAGGTGCAGGTCGGAGCCGCAGATCGCGGTGGAGGTGATTTTGATGATGGCGTCGGTGGGTTCCTGAATGACGGGATCCGGTACCTCGTCAACGCTGACCGATCGCTTTCCCTGCCAGGTAAGTGCCCTCATGGTCCCAAGCTCCTCTTTGGTGGTAAGTATGCTTATCAATCCCAGTATGTTCACATGTGTTGCCGGAAGGAAAGGAACCGCTTGTGTTGGGCTCAATTCCATACCGCAGAGGTAGGCAATTACTGTCCAGGAAGAGAGGTTGATCGCGTGAATAACCACCGCGCCACCCGGGAAGGAGTCCCGGTGGCAGGACTGCGTGCTGTGGGCATCGATATGGTTTTGGGTGCTGCCGCCGGTGCTGTCGGCGTCTGGGCCATGGACCAGCTCGGGTGGTTCATGCTGCGCGCCGAAAACACGCATACTCTCGCCCGGGACCTGGAGGCCCGCGACGGGGATGCGGATGCAGGCGCGGGGACTGCAGCGCAGGTTCGCGGTGTGCAGGCCGGTGCCTCGGATGGTGGCGCTACTGCCGGCGCTTTGAAGAAGGCCACGCAGGTCAGCGGAGTGAGCCCGACACACCAGCGCCCGGGACCGGGCGCGACCGTGTTTCACTATGCTCTGGGCATGCTGCCCGGAGCCCTTTACGGCGCGATACGTCGGATACGACCATCGGTGCGCACCGGGCACGGTGTCCTGTACGGCGTGGCGTTGTTTGTGATCATGGATGAGACCGCCGCTCCGCTAACTGGAATTGCCTCCGCACCGGGCCGGTATCCCTGGCAGGCACACGCACGCGGCCTGGCCGCCCATGTCGTGCTCGGCGTAACGACCGAAATCCTCCTGCGCGCAACGGACCGCCTCCGATGAACACGACATCTAACGAACACCGCATCCAACGAACACCGGCAGGTCCGCAGCTGTAAGTGAAGGCTTCCGCCGGAGAGCAACCTACCCGATAACACCGGCGGAAGCTTCCACGACACATCTATCAATGATGGCCACACTGGCTTTCACGGTGGTTGCGGATACTGCCGGGCGAGACAATAATCGACAGCATGCTTACTAAAGAGAAGCCTTCCATGATGGGATCGATCGTCCGGGGTATGGCGGCAGGTGTCGCCGGGACCGTGGTGATGACGGCCTTCCAGAAATTCGTTGAGATGCCTTTGACGGGGCGTGAAACCAGCTACGCGCCGGCGGACTTCGCCGAACGGATCCTGCCCATCCATCCCACGACCGAGCAGGGGCGCGAACAGCTGAACTGGGTCACCCACTTCGCACTGGGAACCATGTGGGGCTCGGCCTACGGTGTCACAGCTCACACCGGCCTACATGGAGCCAAAGCAATCGCCGTCGTGTTTCCCGTCGTCTACACAGGGGACGTCCTGCTCAACACTGCCCTTGGACTGTATAAGCCCGGCACCTGGACCGCGGAGGACTGGACCGTGGACCTGGTCAATAAATTCGTCCAGGCCGCAGCAACCGGCGTGATCTACGACCACGTTTTCGAACCAACCCAAGCATCCTAGACCACCTCCCGGCAGGACCCCCAGCCCGGACATCCGCCAGCGAAGCACGTGCAGTTGCCCGGGGTGAGGGGAATTTCCCAGCTGTGCCGTTTTCCTCCAGGTTTGCCGGATCAGCACTGCCGGTGGTGGATCCGGGGTGGATTACACGTGCTGGTTTGTAGCTGTTAGCTGATGAAGGCCGCGAATTCCTGCTCGAGGATCTGCTTGGGTTTCGCCCCGATCGAGGTCGCCGCGATCTCGCCGTTGTTGAAGACGTAGACGGCGGGGATGGAAGTGATGCCGTATTTGGCCGCGATCGCGGGGTTGTCGTCCACGTTGACCTTCACGACATCAACTTTTCCTGCGTGCTCAGTGGCGATGTCGTCCAGGATGGGAGACAGCATGCGGCATGGTCCGCACCATTCTGCCCAGAAATCAACGATGACCGGTTTCGTGGCTTGAAGTACGTCCGCATCGAACGATGCATCGGTGACGTTTTTTGTGGTGCTCATCTTTGTCTCCCTCGTTAGGTTTTCGTTGGGTTTGCGGTTTCTTGGGGTTAGCCTTGGCGTGCTTTGATGCGGGGGTTTTTCTTGTTGATGACGAAGGTTCGTCCGCGGCGTCGGACTACCTGGGAGCCCGGGATTTTCTTGAGTGCGCTCAATGAGTTTCGTACCTTCACGTGGTGCTCCTTTGACGGGTTTCTGGGGGTTCAGTGAATTGAATTGAGGGGTCATGCGGATCATGTCACGAAGCGGTTTCCTGCAGCGGGCAGAGGAGTGGCCCTCCTGAAAGCGGCGCGGGGGCCGAGGCTGTCGAGCGGTGTTCTTCAGCCCTCACACTCCGTGCAGTACCTGCCGCCGCTGGATTCCCGGACCAACTGGCTGCGGTGGTGAACCAGGAAACAGGACATGCAGGTGAACTCGTCGTCCTGCTCGGGAATGACCTGGATGAGCAGCTCTTCGTGCGACAGATCAGCACCGGGCAAATCAAAACCTTCAGCCGTGTCGCTATCCTCAACGTCGATGACTGCCGTCTGAGTGGTCGCGCTGCGCTGAGCCCGAATCGCTTCGAGCGACTCATTGACGGGCTGATCCTCTTCCCTGACGCGTGGTTCGTCGTAATCAGTTGCCATGAAGCGGTTCTCTCCTTCGGATGAGCATCACCATCACAGGTGTGCAGGCAACAACCCGGCAAATGCTGCGCCTATTCCCGCACCGGCCCGAGCCCCGTACAGCCCTACTCGTTCATCCACGCACCCATCCTCACGAGCAAGGAGGAAAGTCCTCACGCTGCGTCGCTGGTGGACCGTCGCGGCTATTCCAGACAGGAAATGATCGGTTGGAGCCCGATTTCTATAGCTTCGCTCAGCCGCGACCAGCCCTTCCATCCCGGGGTTGAGCGGGTGCTTTTCCCAGTACACCTGTTGCGACGGATCCGTTTCAGGTGCTCCACGCTCGTACCTTGGAACCACGGCTGCGCAGGTAGCCACCGGGCCAGCAGCTCCATTTGAAGGGACGGAGCAGAGCCTCATAGATCAAGCATGAGCCCCAGCATAAAAGATCGGGAACACACCCGCCTGACCACTGGCCCGCGCCTGGCCACAAGAGAATCGCGACGGGCACCGGAGTGCAGTGTCTAGTGGCTGAGTTTGAGTCCGATAACGCCGCCGATGATCATGGCCAGGAACACGATCTTCAGTAGGGACGTGGCTTCGGTGCCGGTGATCATGGCGTACACGACGGTCAGGGACGCGCCGATGCCGACCCATACGGCGTAGGCCGTTCCGGTGGGCAGGTCCCGCATCGCGTAGGCCAGGCCAGCCATGCTGGCCAGCAGTGAGGGGATGAGGACCAGAATGGGTCCGAGCTTGCTGAGACCTTCGGATTTACCGAGGGCGGTGGCCCACACGGCTTCCAGAACACCGGAAATGACGAGAACAAACCATGCCATGACAATCTCCTATAAGCCGTCTTGTCGCACACCGGGTACGGCACCTATCGTCCGGGGGTGTGCTGGTGAGGGACCCACCCTCATTTTTTACGCATCATTTGGGAAGCCTGAGGGAAGTAGTTCACCCACAGGTGGACGGCTTTGAGCTGAATCCCGGGGGCTCCACCCGCCCACAGGTGGATGAACCACTGCAGGTGTATCTCATTCATCCGGTGGAGCACTTTGGCTGCTTCGCCGTTTTAGCTTGTGCCCGATGGAAAGGATGACTGTTGCTAAGCGCCTGAATTCGCTCCAGGCCGGATACAGCCCGGTCTGGTCATCACGGTGCTACCTTGCTCCTTGTCCTAACGGCCGCAGGACCACACCCCGACCCGGTTGTGGGCCGAGGTGCCGCAGGTCTTACGCGGCGCAGCTCACCAACGCTTTGGTCGTGGACTCAGAGGCTGGAATGGCCGGCTACGACCTTTTCCAGTTCGTCTTTGCCTTTGGCTAGCATCCGGTCCACCGCCGCAGGATCTTGGCGGTTGATCTCGACCGTTTGGGCTGTGGACTCCCCTCGCACTACGTTGATTTCACCGGTGATGATGCCCGCGACCGTGGCCCGGGCGACGTC